>JAFSXM010000021.1 GCA_017444095.1 Rickettsiales bacterium
AGATTGCAATATAAATAACATTATAACATAATAGCAATATTAGCAGAAATATTGATTTATATTAACAAATATTTATAATAAAATGTTTGTGAAATGCATATTATTCGTCATATAATACTTGTAGGTTTTTTTATAATGACAGCCACACATTCAGCTTATGCATTTTTTACGGAAAATTATAAAAGAAACAATAATTATGGTGTATTTAAAAGAAAATATAGCAATGATTTATATTTCAGTGTTGCAGTTGGTTTTATACCAAAGACATTCAATTTAAATCTATCAAATATGTCATTATATGACACAAATTTTACAAATTCATTAACTCAAAGTGCTTCCAACATAGCAGGTAAAAGTTTATCAGACACATACACATACTCGCTAACATTTGGCATTGGATATCATAGTGCTAAGTCTGGTTTAAGACACGAGTTCCAAGCTGAATGGTATAATTTATATGCAAAACCACTTACACTTGGAGGTGAAATGGTGGAATATTATTTACCAAATGAAATTAGCTTAATTGCAGGTAAAAATGAAGGACAAGAACAAACGAGTACACAAACTGCCACACCAAAATTCACAAATGCAACAAAGCTTGGTGACAATTATTACATAGACCTTGGCTCTTTTTCGACTCATGTAAACTTAACCTACAATTTATACTATAATTTTCAAAATATTTTCAAGTTTTGGTCAACAAGTTGGGATGTTTATTTGGGTGCAGGAATTGGCTGGGCAATTGTAAATGGCGGTTTATACTCAACAAAATATATCGTTCCAACTGCAACTACACAAGAAAACACCAATAGTGCAACAGAAGAACAAACAAATACGGAACAAACCATAACAATACAAAATATTTTATATGAAAATAATGTCAGCAATTTTTCTACTGCAACTGACAATAAAGTAATTAGAAAAACATTTTTTGCAGTTGCATACCATGCAGATATAGGATTATTAGCTAATATTAGCCAATCTTTTGCAATAAATATTGGTCTACATTTTGGTGCTACATCAAGGCCTTTATTAACTTCAAATTTTAAACAAATATCCGGAACATCAACATCTGGCTCACATCTGGAAATGCATATTGCACTCAAAGTTGGAATTTTCTTAAAAGCATTAACTTTCAGTTAAAAAACTTGAAATAAGACTTCAACAAAGAATCGTTATACCAACTCGCCAATCAAAACATTTGCCTCAATTTTAATGATTTTTACAGGTAAAAGCTGTTTAAATAAATGCTTTTTTTCATCATTATTGTGGCAATTAACAATAACTAAATGCATATATTCATCTCGTCCACAAATTTGTAAAGGCTCTTCCATATTCATATTGTCAAATAATACATTAACAATTTTATTTAACATTTCTTTCGCAAAGTTCATCCTTTGCTTTTCCAATAAATCCTGTAATACATCCAATCTTTTGCTCGCAATATCATCTGGTATTTGTTCTTTTGACAAACTTGCAACCGTATTTGGTCTTGGAGAATATTTAAATGAGAAACATTGTGCTTTGTAATTAACTTTTTCCACGAGTTTTAATGTATCGTTGAAATCATCATCACTTTCACTTGGAAAGCCAACTATAAAATCAGAAGAAAAAACAATATCCGGCACAGCCTGCCTATATTTGTCTATAATGTCTAAGTAAAATTCTGCTGTATATTTCCTATTCATTTTTTTAAGCACAACATTTGAGCCAGATTGAACTGGCAAATGTAAATATGGCATAAGTTTTTTTTCATTTTTATGTAATTCAATAAGCTCGTCTGTTATATCAATAGGGTGAGAAGTAATATATCTAATTCTTACAATTTCAGGTATTTTTGCAATTTCCTTTATTAAATCCACCAATCGCCAAGTTATTTCATTACCATTGCCTTTGCTTACATATTTATAACTACTAACATTTTGTCCCAACAAAACAATTTCCCTTACACCCATTTTGACAAGTGATTTCGCTTCATTTAAAATATCATCTGGTTTTCGTGCAAGTTCTCGTCCTCTCGTGTTAGGAACAACACAATATGTGCAAAATTTATTACATCCTTCTTGTATTGTGATATATGCAGAAACACCATTAAATTCTTGTCTTTCTTCTGCCAAGAACTCAAATTTATTATTAGCATCAAGGTCTAAGTGAAAAAAATGTGTTTTTGTTGCAACTATATTATTTTTAATTTTTTCAACAGAAGATAATACGGATTTTACATAAGGCATTAAAAACTTATGCGATTGAGGACCTAATACAATATCAATGTATGGAGCTTTAATAAACATTTTGTCGGCTCCTTCTACTTCAACAACACAGCCCATTACGGCTATAACCATATATTTTTCACTTTTTTTCATTTTTTGCTTTTCAAGATTTATCTTACCAAGCATTGAATACACTTTATGGGTAGCCTTTTCTCTAATACTACAAGTGTTTAAAATAACTAAATCAGCATCAATGTATGTATCACTTTTAATATGTCCTTGCGATATTAACAACTCTTCAAGTCTTAAAGAATCATATTCATTCATTTGGCATCCAAATGTTTGAATATAAAACTTCATATTTGTTTACTTAAATCAACAAAGAGAAAATTAAATGTTATAAACAAGTTTTCTTGCATCCATAATTGCTTGATTTGCACCATCAATACAATCTTCCCCACAATATTCCACAAATTCATCAGTTGATAAATCTGCTATATCCTGAACTGTTTTAACACCATTTTTACCAAGCGATAATGCCATTTCAGCTGTCATACCTGAAAGGTTAAGCACATCTTTGCTAACACCAAGCTCATCAAGTTCTTTTTCCGTCTTAGCTTGTTGTTCTTTGACATAGTTATCTGCCCTGCTAACCAATTCTTGTGCTATGTCTTCTGTAAACACACCACTTTTAATAAGTTTCTCAACACCAACTCCTATTAAATCAATAGGACTAATAATGTTAGACGAAACCAAGAATTCGGCAACGGCATTATCAAGGTCAAGTGCCATAGACATCAATGCGACATTATTGGCAAATTTTTCCTGCATAGCTTTTTTCTTTTCGCTTTCAGCAACAACGGTAATATTACAGCCAACCAACTGTGAGGCTAAACGAACATTCTGTCCACCTTTACCAATCGCCAATTTCAACTGGTCGTCCGGTATTACCAACTCTATTGAGTTAGTTGCTTCGGAGAATTCACCATACAATGCTTTTGCCGGTGTAATAGCATTTTTTGCAAAATTAACTAAGTCTCTATCCCAATAAACAATATCAACTCTTTCACCTTTTAACTCATCTATAACAGGTTTAATACGACTACCTCTTGCACCAATACAACTGCCAACTGCGTCTATATTACCATCGGCAGAAAATACAGCAACCTTTGATTTAAAACCACAATCTCTTGATATTGATTTGATTTCAATTATACCATCTTGTACTTCTGGCACACTTTCGGCTATTAACATTGCTAAAAAATTATTATCAGTTCTTGATAGTATGATTTGACTATCATAATCACTTCTTCTTACCTCTTTAAGATAGGCCTTAATTTTATCCCCTACTCTATAACTATCAGTTTTCAACATCCCATCACGAAATACAATGGCCTCAACATTATTACCAAGACCAACTATTGTACTCATAGAGGATGTCTTTTTAATGGTTCCAACGATAATCTCACCCTCTTTCTTTTTATACTCATTGTATTCAATTTCTTTTTCAGCACTTCTAATTTTTTCCAAAATACTACCCCTCACTGAATAGATAGAACCCCTTTGCATTGGTATAGCTGGTAGTTCACAAAGCACAAAACCATCAACCTCTGCATCTGGGTTTATATTCTTGGCTTCTTGTATAGATATTTCATATAACATACTCGCATCTGGCTTAACTATCTTTTTTTGATAAAAAGACATATCACCATTCTTTAAATTCATCTTTGCGATAACCTCACCTTCATCGCTACCATAATATCCAGTTGCCAATTTTGAAAATGCATCTTCAATCGCATCAATAATTATTCCCTTAGATATACCTTTTTCTTCCGACAATAAGTCAACAATAGATAATATCTCAGATCCAAGTTTAAACATAAATGATATAAATGAGTGCTTTACAAGCAAACTTAATTGTCAAGATATTACATATGACATTAAACACATAATATATTTGTTGTTGTTATTTTTTTTTTTTTTTGTATTAACATAATAGAAATATAATGATAGTATGGATGTAAATAACGACAGTATAGAAGATAAAGAAAAAGAAGAAAATTTAAACGGCATTCCCGTTTCGAAAGATGAGCCAATTTATGCAATATCTGATTTTGAAGGCAGATACGATTATTACATAAGGTTCTTAATGGATATTGGTTTTTTAGATAAAGAAAAATTAAAAAACATTGTCATGAAAAACTGCAACACCGAAGAAGAACAAGAAATATGCAATGCTTTTTTCGATGGTAATCCAGAAGAGTTTTTGATTGATGTTTATACTAAATGCCACGACATAGAAAAGAGCAAAAAACTCATACAGCAAAATAAAACAAGGCTCAAGTGGCTTATAGAACATTGTATGGATATGGAAGAAAAAATTTTGCAAGCCAGAAACGAAAATTTTAAAGGAAAAATTGTTGTCAATGGTGATTTGTATAGTGATAGGATTAAATTCTTGTTGATGAATAGCATAGAATACGACCAGAATTTGCCAGACGAAAAACGAACAATTTCTTGTGAAGAGGTAAAACAATTGATAACAGATGTAAACGACAGGTGTTTAGACTTGATATTTAAACTGGAAAATCAATTAAATATTAAGGGAAAAAACAAGAAAATATTTCTTATTGCTGGAAATCATGATTTGTATGAAAGTGATTTTTTTACGGAAGAAAAAAACGAAGATTGTTTGCAAAAGGTAAAAAATCTTTCTCTAATCCACACGCAATTATTAAAATTTGTCAAATTTAAAATCGGTGATAAAACAATAGTTTTTAAACACTCACCATACTTAAGCCAAGATGCTTTGAACAAAATAAAACGGAAAAAAGATAGAGAAATTCAAGACGAGAGCATAAGAAAGTATCCAAACGAGCCGCTCAAAACAAAGCACTTATATTATTGGAAATATGCAAGCATAAAGAACAAAAAATATGCAGTTGATGAAGAGACTATTTTTTGCAATAATGATGTAGATAATAAAAAGATTAACCAACAATTACAAGAAAACAATTATTATATGGTTTTCGGCCATTGTGGAATAACAACAAGTAATTTATCAACATATTCTATAATTGATAAAAATTGAGATAACTATCAATACAGCAAATTTTTAATCGATAAACAACAATTAAAACATGAAGTCTATGATGCTGAAAATCAGATAATAGAAACATATAAAATTCAAAACTTTGAAAAAGCAAAAATAAGAGATGAAAAATTTAACAACAAAAAATTATCAATAGTGTCAAATAACAAAATATATTTTCAAAAACAAAAAAAGAATCTCGATGTTTTAAAAATTAAAAAACAAGAAGAATTTTTAATAAAAAACAATGGACTTAAAAAAGAACAAAGCACTAAAACCGAACATAAAATGGAATTTCAGCATCAAATTGATTTTTCACTCAATAATGTCGACAAATCTAACTCTTATTTCAATTCTTGTTGCAACAAAATATACAATATATGTGGCCACTAATCTATATCAGTTGTAATTAACAAATCTTCTACACTATAAAAACCATTTTCTTTCTTTTCCAATAATTTCAAAGCACAATTAATCGCTCCAACTGCAAATAATCTGCGATTAAAAGCTTTATGAGATATCGTTATTTCATCATTTTGCCCTATAAACATAACATCGTGTTCGCCGAAAATATTACCACCACGAATAGATGAAAAGCCAATCTCATTCACATGTCTTTTTTCGCTTTGTGGATTTCTTCCAAACACAGCATTTTGATTAAAATTTACACCTCTACCATCCGCTACGGCTTGTCCTATCGTTTTTGCAGTTCCAGAAGGAGCATCTAACTTTTGATTATGGTGCTTTTCAACTATCTCACAATCATATTCATCACCAGACAATATTTGCCCAAGCATATATGACATTTTCCTTATAACAGCAATACCTATTGACATATTACTCGACCAACATATTTTCGCCTCTTTTGACACTTCAAGTATCTCTTTATACAATTCATCACTCATTGGTGTTGAACCACTTACAAGTGGTTTTTTGGTTCTTTTAACTTCTTGTAGACATTCTTTTAATCCATCAGCAGACGAAAAATCAATAACTATATCAGCCAAATCAAACAATTTTTGCTTATTATCATCCGTGATGGTTAAAATTTTTCTTTGCTCCGCGACATCAAGCAACTCCCTCCCCATTCGTCCTTTATATCCAACGATACCAACTTTCAATATTTTGTAATCAAATGACATACTATGTCTATAATAGGTATTATTAGCCAATCTTAATTATCAATATATTTCATTCAATCTTGGGTCATCTGAGAATGAGCTATAAACATCTTCCTCATATTCACTCATCTTTGCACCATAATTTACAATGGTTGCTTTTACAAGTATTACCGTTTCAGTTGTGACCGTTTTAGACGACTTATATGAAAACAGATTACCTATAATTGGTAATGCACGGAAGAATGGTATTCCGGTGTTTATAGCTTCATGTCTTCTTTCTGTGAAACCACCTATTATAGCAGTCTGTCCATCTTTCAATTTTAAAATTGTATCTAACTCACGAACATTAGCAACTGGTATTTTATTATCTACTTGTTTTGTTTGTGCTTTTTCATCATTACCAAGAACAGTTATTGTTGTAGGGTCGGTAACCTGATCTTCAATCTTTGAGATGGTTGGCCTCAAATTCAATGTTATCAAGCCCTTCTCTGTATCTATGGATGGCAAGACAGACATAATAACACCAACTGGCATTGTTTGTGCTTCTGCATTGATATTAGTCACGGTTGTAGAACCTGCCGTTGTTGCAAGTGTATTATTTTCAGCCGTCATTTTGAAATAAACATTATTTGTTGCAAACGACATCAAAGCCGGCTGATTGTTTGTGGCATTTATACGAGGATTTGACAAAGTCCTTGTCGATCCAAATTGTTCAAATAAATGTGCTACGGCATTGATATCTTTGGCATAAGATAATACACCGTATGCATTACCAGATACGGTGCTAATTGCGGTATTTGCATCAGCACCTGCTTGTGATAACTTGCCAGAGAAATTGCCAAAATTCAAATTACTCCAATCAATTCCAGACTCATATTTCTTGTTTAGACTGATTTCCATAAACCTCATCTCTATCAAGACCTGTGCTGATGCCTTTTTCTTTAATTTATCAAAATACTTCTCAATAGCTCGATGAGATTTTTCACTTGCATTTATAGTTATGATACCAGCTCGTTTGTTTAATCTAATTTGCTCTGCTGATGAACCGCTGGACGATGAAGAACTTGATGTAGATCGAGACGATGAATCAGTCATACCGCTATCTGCAAACTGGTCTGAGTTATTTAGTGAAGCGGATTGGATTTTTTCGGCTGCTTCTGTATATTTTTGATGCATACTTTCTGTTGATTCTATAATTTGTTTAACATCAGCAACGACATCTTCCCAGAAAGTATCACTCGAAGCAGTATCTACTGATGAAGTGCCCGTTCCTGAAACCTTATTTTCCACTTCACTACTACCACTGGTTAAACCAGATGTGTTAAGAGACATAGAACTTGAACTATTCCTTGTCATATCCAAGAAATCAAGTGAATACGACTTTACATATGGGGTATCTTTCTCAAAAACAACAATACCATACTTTTCGCGGTATCTTGTATCTGTAAGACCGCATATGCGATTAAACACATATCTTAAAGGCTTATCCTTTAAGCTAAGATTAACACCACCTGATAATGTTGGATCAAGTTGCACATCTGTTCCACTGCTTCTCGCTAATTCCATAATCACATCCGTAATTGGTGTTTCTTCCGTTATGTTAATTGAAACAATCTTGTCTTCTATGGCTTTTGGTTCTTCTGGAAGATAAATATTATCGGTCATTTTCAATGTATCATTAGAGAATTTTTTAATCTTCTTACCTTTTTTATTGTGAAGTTTGGCGACCATTTCATACTCGTGCATTTGCAATGTAGCATCATGGTATAAAAACTCATTAGTATGATAGCACCCACCTAACAATGTGGCAAGCAAAATAACTTTATTAACACCAAATATCTTTCTCATAAAACAAGTTTTTACCTCAGCAAGTATATAAAATATACAACACTTGTCAATATAAAAGATAAAAAAATTGATGGAATTAACGGAAACTCTTTATTTTTACCATTTATAAAAATTTTATGAATATAAAAAAATAAAATACCACAAACACCACTAATTGTTATTAGATACACAATATAATTTAAAGGAAATAAAACTGACAGCACCGCATACAGCTTTACATCGCCAAAACCCATACCCTCTTGCTTTTTAATTATTTTAAATGGTACAATTATTGCCAACAAAAACACAATAACAAAAACAAAAGAAATTAACATTTGCAAATTGCTTATACTAAAAGTCTTGCCTAAACATATCGATAGCAATAATGTAATTAAATGTATAACATCAGACGACATCATTGCTCGCAAATCAATAAATGATTGTATTGTCAAACACAATAATATACTTCCAAAAAGAAAACTTTGTAAATTTATACCTTGAAAGAGCCATACTGATAACAAATAGCAAAACAATAGTATAATTTCAATAGCAAGATAACTGCGGGAAATATTTTTTTCACAATGCCTACACTTACCTTTACCAATTAAAAAGCTAAATAAAGGGATAATTTCAATAAAGTGTAATTTATGTCCGCATAAAGGACAAAAAGACCTTGCAAAAAGTGTTATCTTTTTGTTATCAACTTTAATGTCATTAAAAAGCCTAAATGATAATTTGGTAGCAAGATGGCAAGTTAAAAACCAAAACAAAATAAAACAAATAGCTTGCACGAATATCGGCATACAACAGATACAATTTTTTGATATTTACAAATAAGAAATATATTTATCAAATATTTTACACATAATGAAAAAAGAAGAGAAAAAAAAAATTATAATTATAACAGGAGCTACTGGCAGTGGCAAATCTTCTTATGCAATCAAACTGGCACAAGAAATAAATGGAATAATTATAAATGCCGACTCAATGCAAATTTATAAGCATATACCAATCATCACAGCACAACCAAGTTATGAAGACATACATTTAATTAACCATTATCTTTATGGTTTTTTGGAGTTAAACGATAAAACTTATTCAGTTGGCAAATACATTAAAGATTTATATGAAACACTATTGTTAGTAACGAAACAAAATCCAGAAAAAACACCAATCATTGTTGGCGGAACAATGCTTTATGTAGATACAATAATAAATGGATTAAATACAATACCAGATATAAAAACAGATATTAGAGAAGATATACGACAAAAATATCAACATTTAACGACAGAAAATATTTTCACTGATTTACAAAAAATTGATAATGAATATTCAAATATAGTTGATAAAAATAATAGACAAAGGCTACTTCGAGGTATTGAAGTAAAACTATCAACGGGAAAATCTATATTAGATTTCTGGAAAGAAAAAAAACATAATATATTTGAAAAAGATTATTTTTTTGAAAAATACATCGTTTCTCTTGAAAGAGATATGTTGTATTCTCGTATAAATAGCAGAGTGGATGCTATGTTAAAAGCTGGTCTTTTAGAAGAAATAGAAAAAGTAAATTATATTATTATGGAGCAAAATATACAACAAAACCAACTACCGAAAGCCATTGGCCTAAATCACTTATTGGATTATTTAAACAGCAAAATTACTCTTAACATCGCAATAGACTTAATGAAAAAAGACAGCAGACATTATGCAAAACGACAAATGACTTGGTGGAGAAATTGTCATTTTGACAAAGTTATTACAAAATAACCATTGATAAAAAAAAGTTTATTTTTAGCTTCAAACAAATGGAAACAAAAAAGAACAAAATTATAAGTAAAGCTCAACAAAAACAAATAAATCAAAAGAATGACAATATCATCAATATCTTTTCACCATTAAAAGATGCAAGACTATTTCATCCATCTACATTGCCAAAAGTTGAAAAACTTGTTGGAAATAGAATTATAGATTTAATACTATACACACCTTGCAATTATGAATTGTATAAGCATGTAGATAGTTTGTTTGAGATAGAAAATAACACAACCTGCTGTGTTGAATTAACCATCATCTCGCTTGATAAACAGACCATCCCACTATACATAATGGCAAAAAGACATATACCATTCAAAATCAAGTGTATCACCAAAGATAAGCAAATAGTTACATTAGTATTTTTTAATTTTTTTCCAAAAATGATGGAAAACTTCTTTATTGGCAGAAAAATGATATGCCAAGGTAAGCTATCAATAGATAATAAAGGTAATTATTCAATCATACATCCACACATTTCCAGCAGAATACAAGATTTTCAAGGTATAAAAGCTGTTTACAAACTTTCACAAATTGAATATTATGATATTGATATAACAAACATACACTTTGATGCTGTGGCACCAATTTATAGACTAACAGATGGTTTAAAACAAATACAATTAGTCAATGCCATTGAGAGAATATTAAAGAAAAATACATTATTAGACTTTTCTGTATTAGATAATTGTGATGAGATAATAAATCATCATTACTTAAATCCAGATAATGTTTCAGTGCTACCAAATTTTCACGAAGCAATTTATAAGCTACATTTTCCTGAAAACATAAACGACATACTTGGACATTCTCCATATCGTAAAAAACTTGCTTTTCTTGAACTTTTATCATTTCAATTTGCATTGGCAAAAGTTAGAAGTAATCGTATCACTGAAAACGGCACAGCAATTTCTGGTAATTATACTTTAAGGGAAAAAGTTATCAGCTCATTGCCATTTAATCTAACGGAAGACCAAAAAAAATGTTTAGAAGAAATATACAAAGACCAAAGCAAAAATAAAAAAATGTTCCGTCTATTACAAGGTGATGTGGGAAGCGGGAAGACAATAGTTGCATTATTAGCTTGTCTGAATGCAGTAGAAGCTGGCAAAAAAGCAGTTATTATGGCACCAACGGCAATATTGGCAAAACAACATTTTACAAAAATTCAACAAATTTGCTCCGGACTTGGACTACAAATAGAGCTATTTATCGGTGAAACAAAACAAAAAGCAAGAAATGATATCCTAACTCGCCTATCACTTGGAATGATAGACATATTAGTTGGAACACATACACTATTTCAAAAATCAATAAATCTTCCAAAAAACATAGGACTATTTGTTATAGACGAACAGCACAATTTTGGTGTAGAACAAAGAATAAAGCTACTTGAAAAATGTAAAGATGCCGACACACTAATGATGTCGGCAACACCAATACCAAGAACGATGATTATGACATTGTATGGCGATATTCAAGTATCAAGAATATCACAAAAACCATCAAATAGGTTGCCGATAGAGACGAAGATATTGAGTTTTGAAGAAAAATATGAACAATTAGTGCAAGGAATTAAAAGAAAAGTTGATGCTAATGAAAAGATATATTGGGTATGTCCTCTTGTAGAAGAAAGTGAGAAATTGGAATATACAGATGTGCAAACGAGATTTAAAGAATTGTCAAATATTATAGGCAAAGACAAGATAGCCATATTGCACGGAAAAATGAAACAAGAAGATAAAGATAAGGCAATGTTAGAATTCAAAAACGGAGATATCAATTTATTGGTATCAACAACTGTGATAGAGGTCGGTATAGATGTTCCGGAGGCAACAATTATCGTCATTGAAAATGCTGAAAAGTTTGGATTAGCTCAACTACATCAATTAAGGGGTAGAGTTGGACGAGGAAATAAGCAGTCATATTGTTTTCTATTATATGGCAACAAAATATCAGACATCGGCAAACAGAGATTGGAAATACTTAAAAAGTATAGTGATGGCTTTTTAATCGCAGAAGCAGATTTAAAAATTAGAGGCGGTGGTGCAATCTTAAGCTCAAAACAAAGTGGATTTAATACAATGAAATTTGTTAATTTTGTCAATGACAATGACATTATAAACATCATAAACAGCTCTCATATATCCCAAATTGATAATAACAAAATTGCACCAATTTTAAAATGTTTTAACTATGAAAAAGATGGATACGAAAAATTTGGAAATGGATAATGTTTGAATTTGCTCGCAAATTCTTATATTACAATGTATAAAAAAACAATTTATTTTTATTTTCCGGTCTTCATACTATAAATGGTTTGTATTTTTCATTAGTGCAAAATAAATCAATATTTCATACTTTTGGTTGCAGAATGAATGCTTTTGAAACAAATTGTATTCGCGAAATCGCTAAAAAATTAAATATGAATAATTATATCTTCGTGAATACCTGCACGATTACAGGAGAAAGTGAAAGACAATGCCGTCAAGAGATAAGAAAATTACATCGTCAAAATCCAGATTATCGTGTAATACTAACCGGTTGTGCCTCACAATTGCATCCAGAATTTTTTATAAAAATGCCAGAAGTAGATTTTATTATTAGCAACGAATTCAAGCTACAACAATGGCCGTATAAGCTTATCAATGATTATTTTTTAAACCATTGCAACGATATAAAATTAAAACAAGAAATCCAACAAAAACTTTTAACACACAATAATAAAAATATCCCTGAAAATAAGCAACCAATAGATGATAATGATTGGGAATATATTTATAACTTTAAAGAAAGAAGTAGAGCTTTTGTCCCAGTGCAAACTGGTTGTAATCATTTTTGCTCGTATTGTATAGTTCCATTCACTCGTGGTAAATTTCGCTCATATTCACCAGAACATATTATAGAGCAAATTAAGATTTTTGTAGAAAATGGCTACAACGAAGTTGTTTTGACCGGCATAGACATTACAGACTATGGTAAAGATGTAAGGGGGCAACAACAAATAGATACACTCGGGAAACTATGTAAAACAATTTTAAAACAAACATCATTAAAAAGATTGAGGCTTTCTTCTGTTGATGTAGCAGAAATTGATGATGATATATTGGACTTGATCGCCAACGAGACGAGATTTATGCCATACTTTCATATTAGCCTGCAATCTGGCTCTAATAGTGTATTAAAAAGAATGAGAAGAAGACATACTTACCAAGATGTAATTGATTTTTGTGATAAAGTTTTATCACTACGACCAGAAAGTGCTTTTGGAGCAGATATAATAACTGGCTTTCCAGAAGAAACAGAGGAAGAATTTAACTGCTCCGTTGATATTGTAAAGAATGCACCCATATCTTTCGTCCATGCTTTTCCATATTCAAAAAGAGAAAATACATTGGCAAGTTTGATGAACGATAATGTCCCGAAAAAAATAAAAAAAGAAAGAGTAAATGAGTTAATTAAAATCGGTCAACAAAACCTATTATCGCTCTATAAAACAATGCAAAATAAACCACAAAAATGTATTATGGAGAGAAATGGCATTGCAAGAGCAGAAAACTTCGCAAAAATTGAATTAAACCTTAACAAGAAGCATAAAAAACTTGAAAATAATTTTCAATCTGGCGAGATAGTGTTAGTTGTGCCAAGTGTCAAAAATAACATACTTATTGCAGACAAAATCACTGCTATTAAAGATAAATAATATCTTTAAAACACAAAAAATAAATCAAATAAAAGCAATTTTCTGCTATGCAACTATCATAGTGTTCTATTGTAATTTTCTTCCGTTGATTAGATTTATAAAGCAAAACTTCAAAGATTATAATATATTTTTTGCCACAAGATATTCCATATCAGGTATTATCATAATGATAATATTGATGTCATTTTTGCTGTTTATTGCATCAATTTTTGGTAATAAAATTTTAAAACTATTTGCCATTATATGCTCTTTGGCCGGTGGTTTTTATTCATTCTGTGTTGTAAAACTCAATGTATATCTAACA
Source organism: Rickettsiales bacterium (assembly GCA_017444095.1). Taxonomy (GTDB): domain Bacteria; phylum Pseudomonadota; class Alphaproteobacteria; order Rickettsiales; family Deianiraeaceae; genus UBA4311. The sequence continues at coordinate 14,075 of JAFSXM010000021.1, forward strand.
GAAGAAGTTGCCTGTGATATTCTTGGTGCAAATAATAATGATATTTTATACATCCTAACAAGATGGCAAGTAATTCCGTTTACTTTTTTATTTGGTATTTTGCCAGCAATTATCATTTATAAAATACAAATAAAAGATAGAAAACTAACGAAAGGTTTTATAATTAAAAGCCTTTCACGATATGCAAAAGCATTAACAACATTTATCGTTATCAGCCTATTAGTCTGCACGAAATCTTATAAAAAGAAGTATTTTGAAAATATAAAAAAACAAATAGCTCCAATATCTGTATTATATCCAACAAAAGGCATGTATCGTGGTTATCAACATATGTTATGTGTATTCTTTAATGTATGTAATAAGAGAGAAAAATTAGCAAATTATAATATAGATAAATACACATATACAGGCAATAAACAACAAGAACCTGTAATTGGCATCTTTGTGATAGGAGAAAGTTTAAGAAGTGATGCGATAAGTGCAAATGGATACAAAAGACAAACAACACCTTTTTTGGAACAAGCAATGAAAAATAAAAATCCAAATGATGGTAAACTATTTATTTATCCAAATGTATTAAGTTGTGATATATTAACAGAGAGCTCGGTGAGGTGTTTAATGGCAAAAAATCTTCGTGATAATTGGACGGAAAAGAAACGAATACATTATAAAGCATTTTCTGGCATTTTTACAGCACTAAATTTTGATACATATTTTTATGGATTGCAACATTCAACAATTACAGATAAATATATGAAAAAGTTTTACAACACAAAGCATCATATCGTTAGAGAGGATTTGCAGGCAATAGATGGAAAAATAGAAGGGCATTATCACGATAAATATTTAATTCCACATCTAAACAATAAGGCTAAAATGAATACCATTTATGTTATTCATACAGATGGCAACCACCAACCTTATAATACAAAGTATGGAAAACAACAAGCACAATGGGGAGAAGAAACCGAAAGAGATGAGTATGATGCTGCAACTCTTGCTTTTGACGAATTTATGCAACAACTAATTAAAAAGTTTAAAGATGCAAATGCTTTTATAATGTATACATCTGACCACGGAGAAAGTTTTGGAGAAATCAACCCAAATACAAACGAAGAAACTTGGTTTCACGGAACAATGCCAAGAGATATTGCACCAGAAGAACAGAAAAGAGTGCCAATGATTGTTTGGGGCTCAAATAAATTCATAACAAATAACAAAGATAAATTCCAGCAATTACAAACATTAGCAAATAACCGCTATAATATCCACTTTTCACACGACAATATATGGCATTCTTTCCTTGATTGTTTAAATATCAAATCAGATGAAATAGATAAGAAGTTAAGTATTTGCTCGCCGATGTTTGAGATAAAACAATCACAAATTCAAACACAATAATATATGTTCCAGCCTATTCTTTTTGAATGTTTAAAACAAGGATATAGTTTTTCTTTTTTTAAAAGAGATGTCCTGTCTGGTTTAACGGTTGCTGTCGTTGCCATTCCACTTTCCATAGCATTCGCCATCGCATCAGGAGCTACGCCAACGATTGGACTATTTACCGCAATAATCGGTGGTTTTATTGTATCATTTCTTGGTGGCAGTAAATACAACATCAGTGGGCCAGCAGGAGCTTTTATAGGTGTTATCTTTGGTGTGATAGCTCATTACGGATACAATGGTCTTTTAATATCAAATTTTATGGCAGGAATATTTTTAATATTATTCGCTATATTTAAATTAGGAAAATTTGTAAAAAAAATACCAAATGTTGTAATAACTGGTTTCAGCCTTGGACTTGGATTGGATATTTTTTCAGGCCAAGTTCCAGATTTTTTTGGGTTTAAATACTATGGCTCGCATGCTTTTTTAACAAGGTGGCATTCATATTTTGGATTGCTTAAAAATATACATTTCACAAGTTTTGCCATTGGATGTCTAACTCTCATTACGGCAATGATATTAAAAATCAAAAAACCAAAATGGCCTGCTTTTTTGATAGCCATTATTATCAGCACAATTATATCACAATTATTAAATCTAAACATAGAAACACTTTATAGTCGCTTCGGGGCAATACAACTTACTTTACCAGAGTTTCATCACTCCATTCTTGATGAGATAGAACATCCAACCCACTTATTTCAATACATAATTCCGGCTCTAACGATAGCATTTTTAGCAGGAATTGAAGCTTTACTATCAGCAACAATAGCAGATAAAATTGCCAGTTCAAAGCACAAATCAAACACTGAATTATTCGGTCAAGGAATTGCAAACTTGGTGCTACCATTATTTGGTTGCTTACCGGTTGCTGGAACCACCGCAAGAACTATTGTTAATGTAAATTCTGGTGCAAAATCACCAATATCAGGTATGTTGCATTCGGTGTTTATTCTAATTTTTTTGGCTATTTTTGCAAAATTGATTGTGAAAATAAATATGCCAACAATAGCTGGTATCTTGTTCATTGTGGCAATCAACATGATGTCTATTAAAAAAATAATCTCAATTTTAAAACATAATATTTGGATTGAAAAAATCATTGTCTTATCAACAGCAATTTGTGTAATTACAAATGGTATCGTTGTAGCTATTTTTGCAAATAGTATAGCTTACTACATATTATTAAAACTTAATAATAAACGATTTTCCAGAAAACATCATCTATAGTAATAGATGTCGATACTTAATTAACAAAACAATATTAAACAAAAAGATAAACATTGCTTTTTATAAAAAGTTGTAATACTTAAACTGCTGTAAAGATGAAAATCATTTCCGTTGTCAATCAAAAAGGAGGTGTAGGTAAAACAACAACGGTTATTAACCTTGCAACTGCATTATCAGCGATAGGACAAAAGATATTGGTAATAGACATTGACCCTCAAGGAAATGCAAGCACTGGCTTTGGAATAGAACAACAGGACAGGGTAAAAAATATTTATAATCTTCTTATAGATGAAAAAACAACGATAGATGACTGCACTTATGAGACGAATGTAGAAAACCTTTATCTAGTCCCTGCAACTATGGATTTAGCCGGAGCAGAAGTTGAGCTTTTGGAAAAAAGAAATAAGCAGTTTATTCTAAAACAGAAACTACAAACACTCGTACATACAAATACAACTTATGACTTTGTATTCATAGACTGCCCTCCTTCTCTTGGAATGTTAACTATCAATGCAATGTGTGATTCTAATAGCTTGTTTATACCACTACAATGTGAATTTTTTGCATTAGAAGGATTAAGCCATTTAATTAAAACATATAGAAGTATAAAAAAAACATTAAATCCACAGCTTGAAATAGAAGGTATTTTACTAACAATGTATGATATTAGAAACAAATTAACCATTCAGGTAGAAAACGATGTCCGTGGTTTTATGCAAGACAAAGTCTATAAAACAGTTATACCAAGAAATGTAAAAGTATCAGAAGCTCCTTCGCACGGAAAACCTGTTATAGTCCATGATATAGAATGTGCTGGCTCTGTGGCATACATAAACCTTGCAAAAGAAATAATAGAAAATTATAAGATTAAAATAAAGTAGCATTAACAAAAAGGCTGATACCAACATCCAAAACAATTTACTTTTTCAAGATTTTTTATATCGTCTTCGCAAACATTAAAGTATGGAAACATTTTACTTTTCTTCTCAGAATGAGGTGTTTGAACAAATTTATAAATTTCATTCCTCGCATTATAGTTGTTATTTTTATTATAGTTTGTAAAATTATCCTCTCGTATTATTTGCAATATGTCTTCTCGAACTGCATCTTTATTTAATTTATTTAATAATATTCGTTTATATTCTTCTAGTTTTTTCTGTTGCAACATGTTGTAATTTTCAAAAATCATACTTTCTTCCGCATCAAGCAAATCCGTAATTTCATATTGTTTTGAAACGTTGCCAATAAAAATGCGAGGTTTATACTTTACTGATTTATTACTGTTTTCGTAATAAGGTTCAAAAAATATTATAATTTTTACCGCTTTGTTAGCATTCACATTAAACATGTTTTGCACAACGTCGTAACCATTCTTTTTCGTTTTCGATAAAACGCATTCTAATACAAAGGAAAAAATATCACTATTTTGAAAATCATGCCATTTACTATCATCAATAAAAAAATCTCGTGAAGGAATTATCTTTCTCGATGACTGCATAAATAATAAATCACCATATATTAAGATAATAATACATTATTTACACTGTTTTTCAAGCATTTTTTTCTTTTTTTCTATAATTTTTCGTTTTTCCGCATCTTTAACCGCATCACCAATATTAGCTTTGGAAACCAAAAAACTCTTATGCACAAGCAATAGTGAATTAAAAAGCTCAACAATTTCATCATTATTTATATTTGGCAAATATTTTTGTAAAAAGATCTCACATCTATCTTTATCATTAGGCAAATCATCTATAATATTTCTATTTTTTTTATTCATTTTCATCAAAACATTATCTATAAAATCTTCGTTATCCATCAACTCCTGCTTGTTTAAAATACAGGCAACAATCTGCTTTTCTATGATATCTATATTTAGCTTTGAAGTATTTATCTTATTTTGAAGAAAACCAAAATTATTATTAGTAGAATTTACATATTGTTTTTTATTACCAAAGTCAGCACTAATAACTTTCCATAAAGTTTTTCTAAAAAAATCTTTATAGTTTTTTTTCAAAATGTCATCGTCAATCTTGCTAATACAATCATTTAGTTCTTTTTCCAATTTTGCTTTTTGATTTGGATTTTTAATATCGTATTGTTTTACCTTATTTTTAAATAAAAAAACATTTATTTCATCCGCTATATCAAATTGACCTCTTAAACTCTCGGCAAAATATTTTTGTAAAAACTCATCAACATCTTTTGCACCATTCAAAGTACAAAATCTTGGCAATATACCAGTTTTTAACATAGGCATTAACATCTCACAGGCACGAATGGAGGCTCTTTGACCCGCTACATCATTATCAAACACAAAAATTGGAGTTTTACAGATGTTTAAAATGGTTGCTAAATGTTTTTCTGTAATACTTGTTCCAAGCGGAGCAACGGCTGTTTTGATGCCAGCCTGCCAAAGCGATATAACATCCATATAACCTTCGACGATAATTAAAGCATTATTTCTATCTAAAAACTTTTTTGCACGATTTAAATTAAACAGCAAAGAACCTTTTTTAAAATAATCATTTTCCGGTGAATTTAAATATTTTGCATTATTATCATTGGTTTTAAATATTCGACCTCCAAATGCTACAATTTTACCAGAAACATTATGTATTGGTATCATAATTCTATCCCTAAAAAAGAGATATTTGCCACCATTATACTCCGTCTTCAAGCTCTGTCGTAAAATACCGGCACTAATAACATCTTCTTCACAAACATTGTTTTGCTTGCAAAAGTTCAATAGCCCAGCAACATCATTATCGGCAAAACCAATTAAAAATTCCTTTATTGTATCTTCATTTAAATTTCTTATATTCAACACATAGCTATAAGCTTCTTTATTGCTTAATAAGTTGTTTCTGTAATATTCTGCTACAATTTTTGTTGTATTAACAAAAACCTGTTGTTTGTCTATAATATTTTGTTGTTTTGATGTTGTCTTAACAATATATTTTGTCTTATCTATACCCAATATATCACATAAATAATCAATAGCCTGCTTAAAATCACAGCCCTTTATTTTCTCAATAAATTTAATGACATCACCTCCTTCACCACAGCCAAAACATTTAAAAAAACCCTCTCTATCATCAATATTGCAAGATGGTGTTTTTTCGTGATGAAAAGGACATAGACACAACCATTTGCCAGAACCAGAATGTTTTAGTTTTACATATCGACCAATGACATTTGAGATACTAAAAGTTTTTATTTCATTAACTAATTCTTCATAATTGATAAAGTGTTTCTCGTGTTCATTGTTATACATATAAAATAACTATTTTCTTGTGCTTGCAAAGGTTTTTTGTTGTTTTTCATAGTTTTCATTAAAGACACAAACGACATCCAAATCATCTCGTAAAGTCATCTTTTCTTCCACTACATCAACATAAAAATATTCACCACTTTCTTTAACTCGTAAAGGTATTTCGTCATATTTTATGTCTCCATTTGCTTGCTTGATAGTTTTGATAAAGCTAATCAATGGAAGTTGTTTTGTATTATCAGGGAATTTAAAATAAGTTTTTTTTCCATCATCAAAAATAGTAATAGGTATAAGTGTTTTTTTTGTTCCAGAATAGGTGTAGTTAGTATTCATATTACCAACATTAGCAAATGTTGATTTAGCCTTCAAAAAATCCCTTCCGCCAGCTTTTGCCATTACTTCAGAATTTAAACGAATTTGTGCTATTTTTGCTTCTGTCGGTGGTGTATCCACCATTACATTTGGATAAAAAAACTTTAAAACATGTGTTATGCTTGCATCAGCACTATAGTCATCTTCATTAGACATTATCTCCATATAATATTTTCTTTTATTTGTAATAATTGTCATATTAGTTTTTACACCAGGGTCGGAAACTTTAATAAATAATAGGTTCTCTATATTTGTAATTGTCCAAGGTGCAGGATCGCCAATTATGATAATAGTCGGGTGTTCATCTTGTTGTAGTTCTATCATTGATTCATAACCAACCATAAATTTTACTTGGAAAATCTCATTTGGATTATATACAAATGTCTTTATCCTTACATCCGTTGGCATCGGAGTATTGACTTTCGCAGACGAAACATCAAACACAGATAAATTTTGTGATTGATTATCGTTTTGATAAGACAAAGCCTTATTACTGCTTAATATTGTAAAAAATAATATAGATATGTAAAAAAATTTACATAAAAACATATCATTAACCATTACTATTACTATTTATCTGTATCACTGGTTTTTGTGCTCTTACTTTACTAATATTATATTGTGTAATTTGAAATCCTAATGGGTTTATTCTCATCTCTTCTATTGGCAAAATCAAATCTGAAAAACCAAATGAAACAATTATTTTATATTCTTCGCTATCAATTTCAACATCATTATTGTCATATAATTTTCTTATCATTTTTATCTGCACTCTACTTGCATTAAGATAAGAAAAATCTGTAATATCAATGCTATATTTTGCATTAGAACCTGCATTTCGTAATTTACCTGTAAGTTCTGATATTGATTTCGTATAGTCATTATACAATTTTGCAGAGGTCATTACACGAATATAATTCATATCATCTTCTATCGTGGATAACTTTGGAGCCTCTCTGCGATTGATATATTGTATAACCATAGATTCTTTTACAGCCTGCTGTGCAGTATATTCTTTTTTGCTCTGTGTCTCTACAACACTCAAAATACCTGTATTGTTATTATATTCTATAATGTAGGGTTTAACATTATCGCTTCTTTGAAACCTTGACAGGATAGACACACAAATGAGTAATGTAGCCGAAAACAAAACAATGGCGATAAGCAAAAAATTCCGTTGGACTAAGATACTATTATATTTGTCCTTATACCAGTTTTTTTCATTTTTATTACTGGGCGACAACATACACCTACACTACTTCGAGTTTATAAAAACTAATAGATTTTTATTGTAAATAAATTTTATACAAACAGGCGATTATCATATAAACAATGATTGGTTTTGTTTTAGTTTGAAAATAAAAAATATTTTTTGCCACCAAACATTGTGAAAAGAAACAAACTTGAAAAATGGGATGATTTACAACTTGAAGGATTAGATAAACAATTATTACAAGACAGATGGTTTAGTAAATTAGACGGACAAAAAATATTTTATAAATATTGTGCTTGTAAAGGAATATCTGGAATTGATTGGCGGAAATTATTTGAAAATCAAAGTGATGGTATAATTCAAGGTGTATTATTTGAACATAAACTAACCGAACAAGATGGTGGAGGAATAAAAAAGGCAACATTAGAATTATTCACAAGTATTCCAAAAAGAATTAAACAATCTGGTAAGTTTTTACCATTTTATAGAATATACATTGAGTTAGAAACATTTTTATGTGAAGTTTATGATAATGAATGTAATTTAATTGAAACTTTTGACTGGTTTGAAAATATTGAAAAACTACAAAAATACATTGATGAAAATAAATATGAAGAATACGAACTAACAGATGAAGATGTTGATTTGGTTGAAATAATACAAAATATTTATAGCATCTACAAAATCAATAGTAAAAGTGAAGCAATACAAAAATTACAGGAAGGAATAAAAGGCTGGTTTAAGCCGTTGGATATAAAAAAAATAAATTTAAATCTTCTTATTAAAAATAATGACAGAATGAATGAAAAATATGTACAAAAAATGGAAGGAGCATTTTTTACACCATCAAGATATATTAAAATATCTACACAATTTGTTTTGAATGCAATAGAAAATAGCAAAAAAGAAGGATATGATGATTATGTAATAATAGATAGATGTGCCGGTGTTGGAAATCTTGAAAGTCAATTTGATGAAGAAGTAGAAAAACATTTAATTCTTGGCACTATAAATCCTGCCGAGGCAATGATATTAAATATTAGATTTAACAATGCAACCTGTGATGTTGTAGATGCTTTAAGTGAAGATGGTGTAAAATATTATAAAAATAAAATTGAAGAGTATAAAATCAAAAATAAAGTAAAAAAACTCGCTGTAATTTTTTTAGAGAATCCACCATATTCACAAACAAATTCTAACAAAGATGGTGGTGTGAATTATAGAGATAATGTAAATACCAAATATGAAAAAACTTGGGTTCATTATCAAATGAAAACTGGTGGCGAAGATTTAGACGAACAATTTGTATTTAGTTGTTATGATTTTTACAATCCATTTGCATATATTCACTATGGACCTATAAAAATTTGGAAATCAAGACATTTGATAAATAAAGAAATAATAGATTGTTATTTATGTAATAGACAATTTTTCAATGCTTCACCTTCGGCTATTGCTTTAATTTATTGGGGAAATAAAAATAAGAATTATGAAGAAATACACTTCAAAAATGATATTAACGATGATTTTGTTGTCAAAAAAGTGTATAATACTATTTCGGATTTATACAATGATGATGGTAAAGAAAATGGCATTTGTATAGTTGAAGCACGGAATTTTTCATTCGCATCACCAAGACTAACCGGTAGTATCAACGATAGTGGCAAATATGGAAGAAAATGGGTTAGCAAAGAAAATTTATTAAAAGTATTGCCTTTATTTTGTGTTAGCAGAGATGAAATTGCAGAAACCGGTGTGTTAGAAAATGGAGAAAAAGATTATAGGATAATTGATACAATTTATAAAACATCAGATGGCGGTTTGGAATACACAAAAGACGAAAAGTTTTTACAAGATTGCCTCTTATACACACTTTGCACTCACAAAAACCAATGTTCTTCTCAATGTAAAATTTGGGAATATGGAGAAAACATTTTAAAAGAAGAATTAAAACAAACAGATATTTGGAAAAAATATAAAAACCTTGTGAAAGAGACAAATTTAAATGGATTGTACAACATAGAACAATTTGAAAAGAAAGAATTGGGAAAACTTTGGAGACATTATCATCTGTATCCAAAATGCAATGAATTGAAAAAAATATTGAAAGAGTTTTACAATCAAACAATTAGACCTAAGATATTGAAATATGAGTTGTTAAAGTAGTCTTATGTGATTTTTTTATTTCTGTGTTGGATTACTATTTTCCTTATTGAGTGATTTTATAATCAGTTGGAAAATAAAATGCTCGTTATATTCACCAATCTTTATTGTATCTATTTTTCTGTCATCCTTTACATCGCACATTTTTTCAACATTTTGAATTTTAAACCCAACTGCATTTTCAATAAAGTTAATATTTCGTCTATAATCTATACATTCAAAAATGTATGTATTACACTTTACAGATAAATTGCTGTATAGCTTTAAAGCATTATCTGTTGCAATTAACGACAAAGCAAGGTTTTGGTCGCAAAATCTTCCACTTTTTTTTAAAAAATTATGCATTTCCTTCTTTATAAGGAAGTCATTGTCGCAAGTTTCAACTTGAAAAAGCTTACAAAAATCAATAACAATGGCATCACTAATTTTTGCTGTTTTTTCCATTAAACACTCTTCAAGTTTATTACAAACGGCAATCTGGTCTGACCGACATAGATAATGTAGCAACCTTTCAAAGTTAATAGGATAATTACAGGTAAAATCTGTTATATTGTTAATAGATTTGGTCTCAAAACTAATAGTTTTTAATGATTGGAAATTTTGAAGAAAATAATTTTTTTCGCAGTATAAGACAATTTTTGCCATTTGACAACCCAATAAAGAAGCAATATAAGCACTAACGGCAAGTGAGGAATTGTATGCTGGTATAACCAATACAAATGGTTGTAGTTTTGTTTTATTGAAAATTTTAATAAAAAATGGTATATATGCCAAAATATGCAATATGTTAACACCATCAATAAAGGCAACATTCATTTGCTCTTGAAGACTGCTATTTAAATATAATAGAGTTTGTAAATCAGTATCTTTTACTTCATCTTTATCAATAGTGGCAAACACAACATTATCACTATAATTTGCGGATAAAAGTTCCATAGATGTAGCATCCACATTCTCATCCATCAAGACAAAGGATTGTAAATGTTTTTTTCCACTAACAGCAATAGCTGTTGAAACATATGATGATTTTTGCAATGACAAGTCCACAATGGTAGCTGTTTTACCAGCTTTTGCCGACAGATAATCAATAAATTCAGCACATAAATAATATCCAAAATCCTCAATACAGCCAGAAGGCCCATATGTCCCACTGACAATATATTTCTGTTTATCAAAATTGATTATATCAAACATTTCATCTTTGAAATCAAAACTGATATTTTCAGCAGAATTGTTTTTTTTACCAAATTTTGCAAATGCTTGGTTAATAAGTTTTTTTATATCAGTATCACTCATCTCATCATTGCAAAATATTTTTATTACCTCAAACAGAATATCTTTATAGGACAACTTTGATAAATATACTATTTTCTCACTATTAAGTGTTGGAATATAACTTGGGACATATAGCCCATTTCTCATTCCTTTCATTGGTTTTAAGATTGCCTGTGTGAAATTAACAACATCATTGGCATTTCTTGTATTAACAAAAAACATAATGAATACAGCTTTGCAGGGGCAGTAGGATTCGAACCCACGACCGATGGTTTTGGAGACCACTACTCTACCAACTGAGCTATACCCCTATCATTTAGATTGATGATTGAAGTATTTTTATTATCAAACAATAATTTTTCTTGCTTGAATAAAAAAAAAAGCATAATAATAACATGGCAGATAAATTTAAAACAGGTAAATTATGTATATTACAGGATAAAACACAGCAACCGACAGATAGCGATGTGTACAATTTTTATTTCAGTGATCATATGACCATCGTTATACGAAACGATAATAAGTCTATCATTGTTCTGCCACCATTTAAGTCGCGGGAAGCATATGGGGATAATTTTGATTTGACATCATACCTTGCTGGAGAACAAATACCCTTGGCAAATCAATTAAAATCTTTCTTGTGGAGCACACATTTTTTTATACTTAAGCGTCAAGATGATGAATCTTTGTGTTCATCTTTTGATCAAAATACACATACCATTAATATACCACTCAAAGAACAAACAAAATATTGTGCAATCGATGTGAAGGCTCGTTCCTATGAAATGGAACAGAGAGAAAACAACAAAATAATAATAACACCGTCCACAACACCACAAGAATTAGTGCAGCAATTGCCGAAATTACACACAAACATAAGACAAGCTATAGAATTTGCAACAGAAGAAGATAAAGAATGTTGTAATTGTGGTGGTTGTCTTGATTTAACAAAATTAAAATTTTGGGAAGAAAATAAGGAAAAATAACAAAAGAATAATCTTGAAAAGAAAAATAATAATCTATATCTTCTTTTAGAAGATTAGTTTTAATATTTGTTTTATGAAAATAAAGCCAATTCGTGATTATGTTTTGATTAGAAGATTAGAAAGTGAAAGTAAAACATCAGGTGGTTTAATTATACCAGATACAGCAAAAGAAAAACCAATTCAGGGAATTGTTGTAGCTTGCGGTGAAGGCAAAATTGATGAAAATGGCAATTTAATCAAACCAGTTGTAAAAGAAGGAGATAGAGTTTTATTTACAAAATGGTCTGGAACGGATGTAAAAAACAGCAACGAGACACTTGTTGTAATGAAAGAAAGTGATATTATCGCCATTATTGAGGAATAATGGCCCCAATAAGACAATACCATCAACTACAAAGTTGCGGTATTATTTGCGTCGTTGCAACATCCAAATCTTCCAAGATTAATTAGTCCAAGTGTTGCAATATTCCAGAAAATTTTGTCCTTCAGCGGTTCTTCGTCTAACCAGAATGGCCGGCGAGTAGTTTTGGTATTTTCTGTATCATCTTCAATTATAGTTATGTTTTCTTCTTTCTGTGTTTCAACATCAGACCGCATTTCTGGATGTTCATTTTCTTCTTTCTGTGGTTCAACATCTAACTTCAATTCTGGATGTTTTGTGAGTATATCATTAACCGCAAAGTCATCCGCCAAGCAATGATTTTTTTGCATTAAAACAAATTGTGTTTTTTCATATTCTTTTAACTTATTTATGTTTTCCTCATAATTTTTATCTTTTTTGTCTGCTGTCTCGGCGAAAAATTCACTTAAAAGCATACCGGTCATTTTATACCCAGCACCATCATCCGTTAGCTCTTGTACATAAATAAATGGTAAACCTTTGGACATTTGGATATTAATTATCTTAATACATTCCTTGCCATATGTTGATTTTAAATCTGTAGACATACCATGAAATTCATTGTCTTCTTTCATTATTACCAGCGATTTAACTGGAAATACATATTGTAGTTCATCATGATATGTTTCTTCTTTATCAGAGAACAAAATGCATTCATTATATAATAATGGTTTTGATAAATTGAAATTCCAGATATCCAACATAGCTCTACCGTTTACATATAAAAAAACATCATCATTCTTATATTTAATGTCTATTGTCCTAAATTGATATTCACCATCTTTCTTTTTGTTCTCATTACATAGAGTACGCCAAGTATCTTGCAATTCCTGTAATCGATTGGTTATATTTTGATCGACTTCGAACAATTTCATTATATCTTCCTTCTTGTAAAAAGCATTCTTAGAAATTTTTTCTTTAATATCATCCATAAGCTTATTTGTGATAGTTTCTTTGTTTACATCAAATGGCCATTCTTGCAAGTTTGACAAAAAAGAATTAAGCCGTCCTTCCAGTCCATCATTAGTATTGTTTTTCACTAATGAATGATTTTTTATCATCAGATTTATCTTTTCTGTCAATAATAACACTATTCCTAGTTGTTGTATATCACGTTTTATTCCATTATTCTGGATATAACTAACCAATTGTTCTATACAATATAATATATTATCTGTATCTGCAATTAAATGCTCAATTGGCTTGTCTATTCCACTATTTATATCCACATTATGCAATATCTTTAATGTTTCCTGTTGGTCAAAACTTTTACCCGTACTTTTATTTTTCTCCAATAAGTCCTGATTGAGTATGTTTCCATCTTCATCAAAAAGTAAACAATTCTGACAAATATTTATATCTCTTTTACCATAAATTTTGCTATTTAATTTTTCAGTATCGTATATAAAACCAAATTTGCCAGTATAATATCCATTATGAGTAATACCGTTACCATCAAACGAACGTATGCTTGATGATTTAAAACCACGAATAACATTACCAATACCATATTCTAATGACTTTTTGGATATTAAATCATAATTATCATCAATATATTTACTGTTAATATCTCTATAATAGCTTACAACAATAACATTAGCTGTTTTCTGTTTATGTTTACCATCATATCTATATTTTGTCGTATATTGATATTTTTTAAAAATTTCTTTTGGTGGTAATATTTGTATGGTAGGTATATTTAGCTTATCATCTACACACTTCTCATTCATTTACATAACGATATTATAATATAAATTTTCGTCAACAATGCAATCTTACTTCTTGCCATCGGCTAAATTTCTGGCAAGACCTCGTAATGTCTCATTAAAAACACATACCGTTTCACTTCCATTTCTTAGTGTGAAAACGGCATTTGTGCCCTCTACCATAAAGTATTGATTAACTATACGATAGTTAACTGGGCTTTCATTTCCATCACTATCAACACTAAAAGTAGCAGGTATAATACCACCTTCACGAAATTCAAAATAAGTAAATCTCCCATCATCAAAAATCTTTATTGGTGTAATGCTTATGTCTCCACTAACTGTATAGTTAAAATTATATTTATCAGCACTCGCTAAGTCTGGCACTTTACTTGTATTATATTGAATAATAGAACCATTAGCACTTGCATTCCCATTATCATTCCTTTTAGGATTTGTATATCTAAATTTAATATTATAAGGAACATCTTTATCAATGGCACCATTCGCAGTCCTTGGGTGCATTTCAAAATAATATGTCCTTCTATTAGTCATAACCGTCATTGTTGTCTCGGCATCTTCAATAACTGGTGTAAGCAACATCATATTCACCATTGTTGTTATAGACCAAGCATTTGGCTTTGGAAGATAAATAGTTTCAATCTTCTCATCACTTGCAAATTCAATCTGAACCGGATGTTGATAATACCCTTCAAAATAATAAATACCATTTGTTCTGTAAAGCCAAGTTTTAAAATGTCCATCAGAACCTGTCCTTTGTGGATATATGGTTGCAGATATTGATATATTGGTAAAATAAAATAGATATAAAGACAAGTTAATTAAAAGCAATGTCAAAACATATGCACTTTTTTTCACCATCACCATATATCTGTTTTGCAAACAATCTTATTCTTTAATTTCAACTTTTGAATAGTCATAAACCTTAAAATCAATAGCTTGATTGGTTTCCATAATTTTTCCTCTGTTTAAAGAAAAAGTTATTTGCACTCTATATCGTTTTTTTATCTCACTTTGATTTGAAAATATCCTTGCGGTAAAAATAACATTAGCAATATTAGGTTGAGACTTACTGATGATTGAGTAAACTTTATCAGTTAACATACTTTGTTGACTTAAAAAATCAATTTTTTCTATACTAATATCCTTTTGTTGATTAGATAATAACAAAGATAAATCGCCGTAATCATCTCTGTAAACACCATCAATATATTTTTGATACACGGAACTACTTGAAGTATTTTTGATAATTTGTGCTTTCTCATGCAACATATGCATAGCTGATTTATTATTTTTATTAAAATTCAGTTTTTCCATATTTTCAATATACTTAGTTATTAGAAATTTATACAAAAAGCCATCAACTCTTTCATTGATATTAAATTGTTGTAGCTTTAATGATAGCCCTGCATTACGATTTGTATAAACTACATATTGTTTAACATCATCTTTGGTGTTATAAAATATTTTAAGAACAGAAAATACTTGAAATAAACAAAATATAAGCACAGCAAATATAGCTATAAATATATTTCTATCTCTTGCACAACGAATATAAATTGCATCATACCATTTCAATGCATCATTATAATAGTCTTTATCCACAGAATGAAAGAACCTTGGTATTTTTTAAATTCAAGAAAATATTGGTGGAGACAGAGGGATTCGAACCCTCGACCTCCTGCTTGCAAAGCAGGCGTTCTAACCAACTGAACTATGT
The DNA here is from genome assembly GCA_017444095.1 of Rickettsiales bacterium. Classification (GTDB taxonomy): domain Bacteria; phylum Pseudomonadota; class Alphaproteobacteria; order Rickettsiales; family Deianiraeaceae; genus UBA4311. The sequence goes on from JAFSXM010000021.1 coordinate 29,881, forward strand.
CCCCTGCTTGGAATAACATTCGTAGCACATAAAGCAATTTTTAATTTTCAAGAGATTTTAGTTTAACCATGCTCTATTACCATAAATCTTTGATAGTTCACCACACATACAATCTATATTGGCTCAATACAATAAGCTAATCATTTATTTTATAATTTTTTATGCGAATAAACAATAGATATTGCATTGGCAATCAAAATTATAATCGTGCTAATTGCCTGTTTTTCAGTAATTATTTCTCCAAGAACAATACCGCTAATAATAATTGCAAAAATAATTCTTGTAAAGCGAATTGGCTGTAAAGAAGCAACATTTGAAAATTTACAAGATAAATACACTCCACCACTTTCCATTATGTCAAATATTGCAATCAACACAGCACACTTGATATAATTGATATTAAACTCTTTGCAAAATGGATTAAAAGTTGATAACAATATTTTTGTATTAAATCCAGATAGCAAAAAAACTACAATTCCAAGAATAATTGCATTTGTAAATAATGCAAAAACTATTGGTCTAAAATCTAAAAATTTTTTCTGTAAAATTACACCAATTGGCAAAATAATAGAATTAGCAAAAATAAAAATTATACCAATACCAGTATTGCCAAGCCTAAAATCTCCAATAGTAGCATATACTACGGCCGTAATGCAGGCTAAAAGAGACAATGCTGTTATTTTGTTAAAGTCTTTTTCCTTCAATATTATTTTTCCAAAAAAACACATCCACAATGGAACCAATAACATAATTAATGCACCAGTGTTAACCGGTGTTGTTTGTAGACCGGTATTGTATAGCACAATATCAGCTGAATATAGCATAGCTAATAGTAAAATTATGAGTATTTTTTTTGTTATATGTTTAGATTTAACAAATGAAATTAGATACTTAATAGAAAATGGTAATAAAATTATAATAGATGCAATACAACGAATTAATATAACTTCATATAAACCAATATTGAGGTTTGTAGTGTAATATTTTATAAATGTTCCTTGTAAAGCATTGCCAAAACTACCGATTAAGGCAATTAAACAGGCAAACAAAAATCCTTTTTTTATTGTCATAAACCTTGTGTTTGCCACATATGTTTGCTATTTATCTAATGTCTATTTTCATCACGACATCTAAATAAATCCTCTTCAAAACCCATAATATCTGCCGTGCAAATATTATCTACGAATTGCATAAATTTTAATGCAATCTCATATCTGCCACTTTTTTTCAACATATCGCTTAACACATTTCTTAATTCATGTAAATAAATTACATCATTTGCAGCATAAGATTTTTGTGCATTGCTTAACTCGTCAGCCCCCCAATAGCTACATTGTTGTTCTTTTTTTAATTCAACATGCAAAAGTTCACTAACAAGAGTTTTTAAACTATGACTATCTGTATATGTTCTTGCAAAACGAGAGGCAATTTTTGTGCAAAAAATGTTCTTTATACTTTCGATACCAAGATATTTCCTCATTATTGCGATATCAAATCGTGCATAATGAAAAATTTTCTGTCTATTTTCATCAAGCAAAAACTTTTTTAGATTTTTACAAGAATAATCATAGCTACTTGCTGGAAAATGCACTAAGTAAACATTATCACTTTCATCGCGAATTTGTATTACACACAACCTATCTCTAATATTGTATTTTAGCCCCATTGCCTCCGTATCAATAGCAATAGAACCTTTTAAATCAACATTATCAGGCAAATCATTGACAAAATATTTTGTTTTTATGTTTTCCATATATTGATATAAACTTATTATAACTGGCGAGTTATGTGTTTATAAATGTAATTGTCAAGGAGGTTTGTTTTATGTCAGCTCCGTTTAAATAAACTCTTGATAAATCAAATAAATGGTTTTTTTTGAAAACCAACTTATGTCAGTATTGAGATATACAATAATCTTTTCCAAACAATACCTTTATAAGGTTTAACTTGCATATTTATGATATAAAAAAAACAAGAATTTGTCTAAACCGAGCATTGATATTGTTCCGCTATTGCATTATAATATCACTTTTGTATAATGAAAATGTTTAATATATTAAATATATGCAAGCTTGTGTCGAAAAACATAAGAAAAAAGATAAAGATTGGTATGTGTGTAAAATATGTGCATATGCCATCGACAACTATCCTTCAATCTTAAAAAGAATGTCGAGTGTGGAATTATATTATTTATGTGAAAACTTTCTCGCACGAGATAAATACAATAATCAAAAAAGAACTCTGCAAGAAACAGCAGATAAACTAATATCTTTTGCGAAAGGTGAATGTGTTGATGTTGATGATGTTAAGCAATTAAAATCAGTTAATTTTCAACCATTCGAACAAGAGGCAAAAAAAGAAGATGATATAGAAAAACAACATATGAATAACCGCGAGAACACAACTCAGACAAAAAAACTCGGTCAAGGTCAATTTTCCAAAATTTATGCATTTAATAAAAAAAACATATTAAAAACTAAACATAACAATAAACAATTAGCCATTAACTTATCAACAGATAATAAGATCGACCACCTTGGATATCGTAGTGAAAAAATTTGTATCAAAATTTTACTTTCATTGTTTGCCAGACAGACAAAGTATTACACGGATTTTATAATGAAAACAGTAAAAGGTGATAAAAAAATAAACGAAAATCATATAATCTATCAAGATGAAGAATATTGTGACCATATAATAAATGCTGAATTTCAGAATATTTCTAATAACGAGAAACATAAAGAAATTGCAAGAGAATTTTTGTTTTCCGCGTTCGACCATATTCATATTGATGAAATTAAGAAAGCTGGCTTTTGGTTAACAACAAATGGTTTGGAATTTGATCAACCTCTCCGTAAGAACAGACTTCTTGATAAGAATGGCAAAATAATTGATATCGACCTATCACCATTAGAACCAATGACAAAAGAGCATTTTCATGAATTATTTCAATTTGTAACGAAATCGAAGCAAGTTGATTGTTCTGCGATATATTCTAACTTAAAGAAAAACTTAACAATAAGCCCAAAACTTATCGCGTATCACGCTCTTAATGAGCTAAAAAAATACGATTTTAAAGATTTCAATGACGACAAACATGCTAATTGCATTAAGGATACATTAAAAACATATCAAAGGTTATTATCTGCAACAAAAGAGAATTTCAAAGAGATTGATACAGATATCGTGAAAATATGCGAAAAGCAGTTAACGATATATAATGAGTATCTTGAGAAGATAGATAAATATACTTTAAAAGATTTTGAAAATGATTTTCAACAAGAACAGAAACAAATTACGTCAAAAATAAATCAATATTATCCAATGGAAGGAATTATAAAAGGTAAAACAAAAAAACCAGAACCAATACCATTAAAAGGCTGTAATAACAATGTTGCAAAAAATCAGTCTTTAAAAGAAGGGAAAGAAATAAATGGTTAATACTCCGCAATATATCCCTTATCCAAATAAATTGGAAGTTTCTTCAATTCATTTAAACATTTTTGATATAAAACATTGTTGTTATACCAATTACTTTTATCACAATAAAAAACATTGATAGGATAAAACATCTTTTCTGCCGTTGGAAAATACTTTGCCATTGTCATCAAAAATCTTCTTGCAACAAAATCTTTACCTAAACCAATGATTGATTTGATATTTTCAATATCGCCGAAATGTTTTTGTAAAATTGGCATTGAAAAAGCAAGGTTTTCACCAGTATTAACACTTTTATCCTCAATTAAAATATCACATTTTAAATTAAACGGTTGCAAACAATCAAGCATCATCTCACTTTCCGGTTTATGACTATTTGTTCTATCTTTTCCGCCAGTCAGCAAAATAGTCTTTACAAAACCTTCATTGTATAACTTTAAAATACCTTCTACATATTCATCAAAACCATATGTTGTCCCAAACACAATCAATAAATCTGCTGGCTTAATTGGTGTTGTGATAAAAAGATAATCGTATATTGCATTGTAGTCCATATATTTCATACAAATCGTATAATAGGCGATAGAGCAAATATTAAAGTAAATGCAAAATTCTTTCAGCAATCATTTCAATCACTGGAATGCAAACACTATTTCCTGCCTGTTTATATAAATGACAATCGCTAATTTGTGGTAAAACAAAATCTTTTGGAAAACCTTGAAATAAAAAACATTCTCGTGGTGTAAGTTTTCTAATTCCATAATTACCCAAAATCAATGGCACATTATGCCTGCCAGTCCCCATATTTGCCGTTAAAGTTGGACATAGATTGCTTTTATTTTTCTAACATAAACCCTTCTATATTGATACATTGAGTTTTTATCTGTAATTTCTTTTTTCAACAAATCTATCATTTTTGCATTAGTATAATAATATTTATCATCTTGTTTTTCTTTGTTTATCACATCATGAATTGTTTTTGTAAGCGGTATTTTTTCTGGAAAATCAAATTTTTCAAATTGTTCTCTATTTTTGAAACCGATAACATAAATTCTTTCCCTGTTTTGCGGAATGTTTCCATATTCGCAAGCATTCAAAACTTTATATTTTACAAAATATCCTGCATCTTGAAAAGATTTTAACATAATTGCAAAAGTTCTTCCGTTATCATGTGAAACAAGATTTTTTACATTTTCAAAAAAGAAAACTTTTTGTTGCTTTGCCTTCAAAATTCTTAAATATTCAAAAAATATAAATTTCCTCTTTCGTCTTCAAAACCCTTTTGATATCCTGCCATTGAAAAAGCCTAACAAGGGCTTCCGCCAGGCAATATATCGGCATCCGGAATTGTGTTTGTATCAATGCTTTTTATATCTCCTTCAAATAATAAATGCGAAAAATTTGCTCTATAAATTTGACAAGCATATCTATCAAAATCATTTGCATATACAATCTCAACACCATTATTTTTGAAGCAAAGACATATACCGCCAACTCCTGCGAAGAGATTAATTGCTTTGATTGTCATTGGTGAAATACTTTATTACATCATCAAGGTCTTCTTTATCGTTTTTTAGGGTCATTAATATCGTTCTTTTCTTTTAATGCATTTATTCTTTTGTCGTTTTTCTCTTTTGTCGCAATAGCATCGCAAATAATGGCTATTATAGTGCATAGTGTCTTAAAATCATCTCTTGTGTATTCATCTAAAATTAAATTAGCATGTAAATTTCTGTTTCCAGCATCTTTCACAACTTCAAGGTTTTTGATGCATTCTTCATCTATAAAAGGAAAATAATCTTTTCTATACTTAACAAGTAAATTTATTTTTGGCTTCAATTCTTTTTGTTTTTCTTTTATTTCTTGTTTTATATCTTTATCAGTTATGTATCTATCTGCTATAAAATTGCAAAGTTTTTCACCGCAAATTCTCAACAAACCAACGGCACATCTAACAGAATAATTTACAATCAACCTCGCTTCGTCAAAATCTTTTCTTATACATTCATCTATACAATCTGGCAATGGTTCGCCTTCTGGTAAAATGGGATATATTGTCTTTTCAACATTATTACACTCATCATTCAAAACAACTAATCTTTTGTATTTGCAATGATTGCAGATAATTTCGTAAATACTTCTGTTTTCAAATTCAAGTGATGATTCTGTTAAATCATAAGTCTCATAGCTTACAAAATTATATTTATAATTGTCAATTAAATAGCAATAATGATGACCAACTTTCTTATTTTTACAATTAGGACAATCAACCGCTATTTCTTCACTATAATTCATAAAACTTAAACCACAAAATTCACCATTTTTCCTGTTTTTGAATTTGCAACGATGACCTTTTTGATTTCTTTTTCCGCAAGTACATTGGCGACTTTGTCCTGCTTTTTTGCCTCTTCAACAATAGCATCTTGTTCCAAGTTTTTGTCAAGAGTTATACAAACCTTGAACTTACCATTCACAGCAATACTCACCTGCATTGTGTTTTCTTCAAGATGTTTAGCATCAACTTCTGGCAATTTTTGCTGACAACACAAACCTTCACCGCCAAGCAACTGCCACATTGCTTCACACATATGCGGACAAATTGGTGCAAAAACAATTGCAACATTTCTCATCACCACTCCAAGAGTATAATTGTTGTTTTTGTCAGCATAGTCCAGACCGCTCAAAAAGTTGGTAAACTCCCGCAGTTTTGCAATCGCAACGTTAAATTCAAACCTCTCAAAACACCCAATATATGCATTCAAAAAGCGGTGCATTTGCTTTATCATCTCCGGATTTTCAACACCAGCCCGCTCGGTCGCCGTGCAAGCCAAAGCCCACACCCTTTGCAAGTATTTATGCACACTTTTCACACCCGCATCCGTCCACTCAAACTCCTTCTCGTATGGCGTGTCGCTCAAAATAAACATTCTTGCACTATCTGCCCCATATTTATCAAAAATCTCCGTTGGAGCCACCACATTCTTCTTTGATTTTGACATTTTCTCAATGCCGACTGAAAAAACTTCTTGCATAGACATAAAAATTAAATACTTATTACCCTTCTATCTTCAAATTTATAAAAATTAAATGTTTTAACATCTCTATTTATTTTTTTGCATTTCTCTTTTATTAAATCGACTATATAATTTTGACAATTTGCATCAATATTTTCTCCAAAAATAATCCCATCTAAACAGGAAAAATCAACATAATATTTGCCGTTTTTTGGCATCCAAAAGTCATCTAGAACAATTCTTATTTCTTTTTCTTGTTTAAAACAATCAATTTTCGTTGCAATTAAGTCTTCTTGTATCTTCCTTATTTTCGGGATAACATCTTTATCCCACCTTATTAGTTTAGTTTTTGATTTTCTATATTTTTCTAAATTAAACATTCCAGCAAATATTTGTTCTTTATCAAGCCAAGAATATTCTTTACATAAATTCATAGCACCAAGACAATATTTGAAAAAATCAATCCTTCTTCTATTTTTAATGTATTTTACTTTTTTTAAATGAATACCGGCAATCGTAGTTCCTTCTCTATTCCAAACGCTATTAATATAATAATCGTTTTTCTTTTTAGTTGCTTTGTAAACAAGACATATTCCATTGCTACCATTTGCGTATTTACTCCACATATAATCAGAATTGTTAATTTTGCTAAAACAGCAAACCCTAGATTGCCTTAACACCAAACTATACAATTGATTGAAAAAATCTTTATTAAAATTGTTTACATCTCTTATAATTTTAGTTATATTATCTTTGGTTATGTTCTCTCTGCTTGTTATAATAACAAATGTAATTAAAAATTCATTTATCTTTTTTTTAAAGTCATATACATAATTATAACTTTTATCCTTTTTAACATTTTTCAATTCTTTTTCGTACAATATGGCAAAAATTTTATAAAATTTATCATATAAATTTTTAGAAATTATTTCCATTGCTTGTTTTTGCGCCCAATCCTTGCTGTCATATCCAATTACTGCATATCTATTTCTATATTCTTGCAATACTCTTTTATTCATTTCTTCACTATGATTTATTAGTTCTATTGCATGTTTTATTAAACAATAATGATAATATTTTATAAAAATTTCAAAATTTCCTTCATTTCCGTTTGTAAAATCAATATTAAACATTATTTCATTGACATCGTCAAATTCATGTAGTCTGGAACAATAAAAATAATCATTTTGTATTTCATCGAATGCATGTTGTTCTGTATTTTCAATATATTTTTTTTCATCACTATCCCATTTATAGAGATTTTCTAAAGGTCTATATCTGTAAATATAGCAATCTTCTTCCATATTATTCTTCAACAAACAACTTCCTCTCCTTCTTCACAACCTTGCTCGCCTCAACCCATTTGCCATTTTGGTCTTTGAATGCCTCGTGGAGCACCATTCCCTGCGTGATGAGACGGCGGAAAGGTTCAAGATTTGGCAGGTCGTCTTTGGTGAAATATCCGCAGTCAGCGAGTGCTTTGGTGAAAAACCTTGAATAAAGCAGGTGCAAAATTGCGTGCTCTATGCCACCGATGTAGTCCTGCACTGGCATAATGTTTTTGATGTCTTCCGCTTTGAATGCTTGTTTGTCTTCTTTTGGTGAGAGGTAGCGGAGGAAATACCAACTGCTTTCAAAAAATGTGTCAAATGTGTCGGTTTCGCGGGTGGCTGGTGCTCCGCAGACAGGGCATTTGCAGTGTTTCCAAGTTGGGTGTTTGTCAAGCGGGTTGCCCTTGCCGTCAAATTCAACATCGGCAGGCAGGGTGATTGGCAAGTTTTCCTCTTTTTCAGGAACACATCCGCATTTGTCGCAATAAACCATTGGTATAGGGCATCCCCAATATCTTTGTCTTGAAACCCCCCAGTCGCGAAGTTTATACATAACTTTTGCCTCGCCTTTGCCGAGTTTTTCAAGTTCTTTTGTGATTGCTTCTTTGGCTTCTTTGCTTGTCAAGCCGTTGAATTGCTCGGAGTTTATAAGTTTGCCGTTTTCATCAATTACTGGTAAATATTCAATTCCATATTTATCCCAGAACTCGCGGTCTCTTTCGTCGTGTGCCGGACATCCAAATACAGCACCTGTCCCATAATCCATTAAAACAAAGTTAGCAAGCCACAATGGCATATCTTTTCCAGTCAGCGGATGTTTGCAGTTTATCCCTGTAAAAACACCTTTTTTCTCTTTATTTTCTTTAGCATCGGCACCTTTCATTTGGTCGCTCTCGCATTGTTTTATAAAATCTGCAACCTCTTTGTTTGTCTCAGCAATTTGCTTTGCGAGTGGATGAAATGGCGATAAACCAACAAAGCTTCCACCAAAAAGAGTATCTGGACGAGTTGTGAAAACCTCAATATCGCCAAGCGGAGAGGCAAATTTTATTATTGCACCATAACTCTTATCAATCCAGTTTTGTTGCATTACCTTCACTTTGTTAGGCCACTCTGGCAGTGTTTTATCAAGGCATTCGAGCAAATCGTCGGCATATTTTGTAATTCTTAAATACCACTGCTTTAACTTTTTCTTTTCAACAATAGCACCACTTCGCCAACCTTTTCCGTCAATAACCTGCTCGTTTGCAAGAACGGTGTGATCTACTGGATCCCAATTTACAATGCTCTCTTTTTGATATGCAATGCCATTTTTTAGGAAATCCAAGAACATTTTTTGCTCGTGCTTGTAATATTCCGGCTCACAAGTTGCAAGAATACGGCTTTTATCAACAGACATTCCCATTTTATCAAGGTCTCCAAGTATTTTATCAATATTTTTATGTGTCCAAACTGATGGGTTTATTCCGTTATCAATAGCGGCATTTTCAGCAGGGAGACCAAAAGCATCAAAGCCGAAAGGATGAAGAACATTATAACCTTGCAACCTCCTAAATCTTGCTATTGCATCGCCAATAGTATAGCAACGAAGATGCCCCATATGTATATTGCCTGATGGATATGGAAATTGCTCCAAAACATAATATGGATTTTTACTATCATTATCAAACTTAAAAGCATCTGCTTGTTTCCACTTTTCTTGTGCATCTTTTTCAAATTGTTTGAAGTTAAAGTCCATAATAATAACTCTTACTACAGCAGTTGTGTTAAAACAATAGTCAAACTTTTTTGATATTACTGATTTTTTTTGTTGAAGTTTTTTTTTTTTGATAAACTTCAACATGTTTTAATATTTTTTTTATGGTTATGGTTAAAAAGAATCCAATATCTCCAGAGGTGTTGCGACAGATTCAACAAAATGAACAAAATGCCAATGGCGGAAACTTTCAAGCAATTAAGGTGAATAGATCGAAAGATCTTGACAAGCTTGCTAAAATAAAGAAGAAGCAAAAAGAATTGAAGAAAGAATTACAAGAAATGCAAAGTGATAAATTCAAGAAAAAAGAATTAAAAAATAATAAAATTATATCAAAAATATTCGCTCAAGATAAAAATAGATTACGTTAAGAGATATTTTTATCAAACAACGTAAGAACTACTCGATGGTTTTTACGTTGTATTTTCCTTTATTTTTTCTATCTTGACTTTTAAACTCAAGAATTCTTCTCTCATACAAAAGGAATTTTTTATGATTTTTGGTAAAGTAGAAGTTTTGCCATTTTTTATAATGTGCCAACGGCACTAATACTCTATTATCAACAATGTCTTTCTATACTTTTTCCATAAGATCTTCATTTTGAATTAAAAGTATTTTTATTTTTTTTGTATTTCTGTTTTTATTATTTTATTTTTATGAGAACATTTATTCTGTTTGTATGTATATCTTATAATGTTATTACATTCAATGCTGTTGCTGGTATATTGGTATTACAATCCGACTTTGGAACAAAAGATGGTGCTGTCGCGGAAATGAAAGGAACTACATTATCTGTTGATGAAAAATTGGTAATTGTGGATAATACACATCAAATTGATCCTTTCAATGTCTGGGAGGGTGCTTATAGGTTGTTTCAATCAATAAAAACTTTTCCAAAAAATAGTGTTTTTGTTTCAGTTGTAGATCCTGGTGTAGGAACCGACAGAAAAAGTATTGTGGTAAAAACAAAAGATAACCATTGTATTGTAATACCGGATAATGGAACAATAACATTTGTTGACAAAGAGATCGGTATAATTGAGGCAAGAGAAATTGACGAAACAAAACATCGTTTAAAAGGTAGCGAGAACTCAGCGACATTTTATGGAAGAGATGTTTATGTTTATACGGGTGCAAAACTGGCAAGCGGTAAAATTTCTTTTGAAGAAGTTGGAAAAAAAAATTGAATTGTCAAAATTGAAACAATTACCATATCAAAAACCAGAATTCAAAAATGGCATATTATATGGTAACATTCCAATACTTGATATAAATTATGGAAATGTTTGGACTAATATACACAGACAAACTGCGGAAAATTTAAATTTAAAGAAAGGAAATAAATACAATGTCGTTATCTCAAATAAAGACAAGCAAATTACAATAAATAACATTGTTTATAGCAACACCTTTGGTGATATTAAACAAGGAAAACCTGTTTTATATTTTAACTCATTGGATTATCTCGCTATCGCTTTGAATTCTGGAAATTTAGCAAAACAAAAAGGCATAGGTTATGGAGAAAAGTGGAGAATTGAAATTAAAAATAGCCATTGATTAAAAACACAACTTCTCCGGTGCCACTCTGTTCAAAATGCTTGAAACTAAATGTCATATAATGGTATACAGAATTTACAGAACACATTTTTTTAGTCAAAAAATTATTTTATATGAATTGACATAACATATAGTCAACAATACACAGTGCTGTGCTTAACCTCAATAAATCATATCATTATTTTACTATTTTCGAGCCATCTACTGTATGTTCTTGTTTTACAGAAGCAATTTGATTATTATTTTCTTTTTCCACAATATTATCAAACTGCTTTTCTTCGCTTATCTTATTCTTTGCCTCAATGTTCTCTTCCTTTAAATTTTCCTGCATATTATTGCTGTTCTTTTTCTTCTTCTTGTTATGTTTGTGCTTCTTTTTTTTCTTTTTTACACTTTCAATATCATCATCTATTTCGTTAATAATATAACCACTCTCGACTGCAAAATCGCATAATTTGTCTTTCAAGTCTTTCAAATCTATTGAGCCTTTCATAATATTGATTTCTGTCATTTTCTTGTCTATCGCTGTTGTTATGTTTGATATCAGTTGTTTATGAGATGGGTTAGCGGGCATAAGATGTCCACAAACACATATATTTTCATAATCATTACCTTTCAATTCATATGAATCGAGGCTAATATAGCTAGACCCTTTATCATAGACGAAATTTGACTCCAAGATAGCTCCATTTGGCATTACTATTTTACTAATAGGTAAGTCTAAATTATTGACCAACACATCGTGAGTGTTATATTGTTGAGAATTAAGAAACAGGCAATCAACTCTATATTTGCCGTCTTGCTTTTTTTCTTTGTTAATCACGATGCCAATTTTATCATGAGTTCCAGATTTACTATTCAATGTCGCAGAACAATCTTTGATGCATATTATATCATATTTGTTTACTTTGTCTACAGATATCTTTGATTTATTTTCAAGCTGTTCCGCTTTTAGCGTTGGTCGTTGTATGCCAGTTTGTTGATTTTTAATCGCAATCTGATGTATTTCATTATTTAGGAACATAAAATTATCAAACAACATAATTTGTGCTATATTGCTATTAACGGTTTGATAATCGTTACCTGTTACCGGTTTATTCTTTACTATTTCATCAATAATACCTTTTGTTTCTGTCCATGAAATATTGTTGCATTTTTGCTTATCTTGGCCTATATTGTAAAATATGGCCCCCATCGCCCGTTTATCTGTTATATTGTATTTCTTGAAAATTTTTTCAATTTCAGTTTTTATGTTTTTCCTGCGGTCATCTATATTCCATTCGCTTTTGTTCTTTTGCATAAAACTGTGCAAACATCTTCTCTGTTCTGCTGGGTCTTTAATCTTATGGTATTTTTTATGAAGATCTATAATGTCCTGTTTTTTCAACGCATTTGTTTGTAATTGAAACAGCGATAGGCTAACAGCCTTATCTATAGCTTCGTTAATTTCTTTCCAACACTCCAAGGGTATTACATATCCGCAACCACTTACGGCAATCAATATGGATTCTTTCTTATTTACACCATCAATAAAACCATCCACTATGTAATCCTTGATATCTGGATATAGCTCTTTATAACATTCTACTATTTTATCATGCCAAGCATCTTGTTTTTGTTTCTCCATATCAATAATTGAATAAACCAATTAAAGTATATCAAAACAAAACAACCATAGCAAGAAATATATTATTTTTTCAGTCCTTACGGTGGCGAGGGTGAGATTTGAACTCACGACACACGGATTATGATTCCGTTGCTCTAACCAACTGAGCTACCCCGCCGTAATTGCGACACCTTTAAACATTATGAAAAAGTTTATTGTCAATTGTTTTATAGGCAATGACATTAACAAAATTAGCCCAATCCAACATTATCGTTAATATATCTAACATTAGCAAGATTTGAACTTATTTCAATGTCTTCTTCATATCCAAGACAACGATTTATAACTGCTAATATTTTTAAATCTGCATATACAGATGAATATTTTTTTGCAACAACACTCATTTCATACAATAAAGCATCGTGTTCTAATAAATGCTTTAACATTTCACACAATCTCTCTGGTGTTAAAGTGTTTTGTTCTATAAGCATTGCACCATTATTATTACTTAAACATTTTGCATTTTCATACTGATGATTATCTTTTGCAGATGGTAATGGTATTAAAATTGATGGAACACCTAATGATGTGATTTCTGCCAAACAAGAAGAACCTGCTCTTGCTATCATCAAATGAGATTGTCGCATTAAATCGCCAACATTATTAAAAAATGGTGCCACTTTTGCCGTAATGTTTGCATTCGCATATTTTTCTGCAACAGCATTACAATTTTCCTTTCTACATTGATGAATTATATGAAGTTTATTTGAAACATGATTAGGCAATAATGCTATCGCTTGTGGAATAATTTTGTCAAAAACATCGCTGGCCTGACTACCACCAAAAATCGTTATATTTATAACATCTTCAATCTTATAAAACATTCTATAATTTACAGAAGGATTATCTTGGTTATAAACATACTTTTTAATCTCATCTCTTATTGGCATACCAACATTTATAATTTTTGTTTTTTTATACTTTTTTGGTATTTTCTTCGTCTCTTCAAAAGAAGTTAAACATACTCTAACAAATGGCAATAATAAACGATTTGCTAATCCCATTACAGCATTTGCTTCGTGAATAATAGTTGTTTTGAATGTCAAAATACCAAATAGTATTACGGGAAAAGATACTAAACCACCGAAACCTATACACAGAGAAACTCGTTCTGTTAGAATAAACCTGCATCTCCATAAGTCCCTAATAATCATAAAAAATTGCTTCCATCTTGGAGCATTTTTGCTTGTTAAGAAAACTATTGTAAAAGCATTATTATTTATTAACGAAGAATATTGTTTAATGTAATCAAAGGACCTTTTATCTGTAAAAAATAAAACCCGATAATTGTGTTCAATTAGTTTTTTTGCAACAGCAATAGCTGGAAATACATGTCCACCAGTTCCGCCAGCTCCAATGGCAACATAACGATTTTTATATTTTTCCTTAATTGTTAGTTTTTGAAAAAAGCTCATGTTTGCCGTGTTTAACCATACATTCTCTTTTACAATATCAAAAAGAATGGTGCTATTGACGAGACTCGAACTCGCGACCTCTTCATTACCAATGAAGTGCACTACCAGCTGTGCTACAATAGCATCAATAGACAATGTCTTTAAGTATTATTATTTTCAACTTTTTTGTCTTAATCTATCAAAATACTATGATTGCCGTAAATGCTGTAAGCATTTAAAAGTAAGCACCCTTCCTCTTGGTGTTTTTTCTAATAATCCACTTTGTATTAAAAATGGTTCAACCACATCTTCAAGTGTTCCGCTATCCTCAGACAAACCAGCAGAAATTGTATCAATTCCAACTGGACCACCTTTATAGTTTATATTGATAAAATCCAAATATTTTTTATCCATACCATCCAGTCCAAGGCTGTCAATGCCTAATTTATCTAATGCATCCGTTGCCAACTTCTCACTAATTGAAGTTTGTCCTAAGTATATTGCAATGTCTATAACCCTTTTTATTAGTCTAATTGCTATCCTTGGTGTTCCGCGGGATCTTTCACCTATTCGTAGTTTGGCATTATCCTCTATGTTAATATTTTGTTTTTCAGCATATCTGGTAATAATTTTTGCCAACTCATTAGGCGAATAAAACTCTAATTGCATTGTTATACCAAACCTATCTTTCAATGGATTAGATAACAAACCAAGCCTCGTGGTAGCTCCAATCAATGTAAATGGGTTTAAATCAATCTTAACGGTTTTTGCAGAAGGTCCGGTACCGATAATTATATCCAAACGATTATCCTCCATTGCTGAATATAACACCTCTTCTACCGCAATAGGCATTCTGTGTATTTCATCTATAAACAAAACATCACCTTTTTGCAGATTTGTTAATATAGCTGCTAAATCACCTGTTTTCATCAACATCGGTCCAGATGTGGTTCTTATATTAACATCCATTTCGTGTGCTATAATGTTAGCAAGGGTTGTTTTACCCAATCCGGGCGGACCATAAAATAAACAATGATCCGTTTGAGAACCTCTTTTCTTAGATGCTGAAATAAATATTTTCAAATTTTCTAATAACTTTGTCTGCCCTATAAATTCCCCAATATGCTTTGGCCTTATTGTTTGTGTGCTTTTTTCGTCTATTATTGTCTCTTCTAAGTTTCTTACATCGTCCACAACAATAGTTCGTTACTATATTTTTTATTTTGCAAATTCTTATTAAAAATAAAATTGTTTTTTTTTTTTTTTTTGTGTAAAATAAAATATAGCAAAAGATATGGAAAAAGAACTTGATAACAATGTATTAAAACTTTTGGCTTGTGTAAAATATAAGCATAAAAATATCAATAACATTATATCCGATCCTGAAATGTATGTAATAATTTACAATTGGCTATATAGCCATCGCTATGTTTATATGAATAGCAGTACGTATACAACTCCTTTACATTGTTGTGGTATTGTGAAACATTTTAAAACAATACTTACACAGGCCATGGAAGCTGGCAAAAATTACAAAAAAATTGCACGAATATTAAATAATAATAGCATTTTCATACCAAGCAATACAACTACTGTCATGAATGCTACTTTCAATAATCAGTATCTATTTCAGTTATCACTAGCAAGACTGACTGATGGGAAAACAATAAATGTTAAAAAAAACATTACAACTTTACTACAAGAACAAAGTGCAATTGTTCCAGCCTTAGAATTCTCAAACATCAATGACTACATGAAGGAATTTCGTTCTCTCAAAGAGAGAATAGCTACTGGTTTGGAACAAAACAAAATAAATATTAAAAACGATGATGATTTGAAAAACATTTATAATACAATTGATAGAAAAGAAAAAAGAGAAAATAAATCCAGCTTAACCAAAGAAAACAACAACATATCAAACATCAACAACGAAGAAAAAAGCATCAACTCTCTCAAAGAGAACAATAACGATATTCGGGAAAAAGAGCAAGAAGTAAAACCAGAAGAACAATCATCAAAGGAGTTAGAAAAGAAGTCTAATGCAAATGATGTAAACATTCAAATAACAAATATGAAAGATGCAACCAAAATAGAAGAAGGAAAAGACACAAATGCAAATAATATTCTTTTACAGAACAAAAATACACAAATAAAAACATCAAATAACATAGACGAGCTAAATTTGAAGATAAATCCTGAAATATCGAGTAAATATGGAGTTGAAATAAATAACAAAAATTCTAACGAAACTAAACCGCAAAACAAAAACAATAACGATCCTACATTTGAAGATGAAAACGAAAATAATCTAATAAACAATAACCAAAGTAACAAGTATAATTTGTGTAAAGATTGTAATTGTAAATGTTGGCCTTTTAATTAAAGTATAATTAAAAATTATCTTCTCTTAAATTTCTGTCTTGCATAAATGAAAAAAGTATTCAAATTTAATTGAAAATAATAATGTTGATTTTGTAAAGCCATTTGTATGAAAAATAGCATTTTTAAAACAATGATATCAAAAGGCATAGATACTTTTGCAAGAATAAATAGAGATATCGTAGCTGGCATATGGCAAACGGCTTTAATTATGCCACTTGATTGTGCGATGTTTATTTATTTCACAGGTGAGCCAAGTTATCCAAATCTTGATTACCGATTTTGGATATTCTTTTCAATTTATACAATATTTTTTATAGGAGGATATGCGGTGGCTCCAATTATTAGAAAAAGAAAACTAATTTCAATGCTCACAAATTTTGTCAATGAAGGCAAAATTACACAAATGCAAAAACAAAAAATATGGAATATCGTTAAAGATAATGCAAAATATTCACCATTATGGTCAAAAGATGGCTTTTTGTCATTTATAATGGAAAATATTTACTGCATAAGTATTATATTTGCATTCTTCGGTGGTGAAGGACTAATCAATGCTTGTCTTAATGGAACAGAAAAAGCAATGTCAATTATACATCTATGTCTGGCGGTTAGCTGTTTATTACTTGAATCAAGATTAGATAAATATTTGGCAAAAAAGGTAAGAAAAAAATATCAAATGAATAATATGAAGATTTTTTATGGTGTAAACAAAGACATCACAACAAGGTTGATAGCGGATATAACCGGCGATAGCACAAGCAATAATTTAATGAATTTACACCTTGAAAGTATGTTGGAAGACATCACAGATATACTTGATGTTTCAAATGACAAACAAATTGCCAAAAAGAAAATACAAAGAAAATTCGGAAAAACAGGCACACCAAAAGGTCGTTTAGAAAAAGCCAAACAAGGAGTAATAAAAGTAAAAACAAAAACAAAGAAAGTCAAAATGCAGAAAAAAAAGAATAGCATTAGAAAAAAGACAGCGAAGAAAAAATCTGCAAAGAAAATCGCAAAAGTAAAAAATAATAACTAATAATATTTATTGATCGTCAAAAATAATAAATAAACGATTTAAAAAACCGAAATATAGCAGTAAAATAGCAGTAGAAAAATACACAAACAATCATTGAAACAGATGGTTTAAATGCACTATCGTTTAACCCCAAAGGTATCAGCAATGCTATTAGCCATCATTGTACTCATTCGCAACAACATATCCCTTCTTATCGCCTTAGAGCCTATTGCTATAATAGCATTTCGCGATACATATCTTTCCATATTATCGTCTAAAGTATAATAATGCTCTTCTGAAACATTACCAGATAGTTTTACAACAGATTTTCTATTTTGTTTAATAGTTTGGTTTAGCTTTTTAGAAATTGATATATCATAAACAACAGCCACACCAACATCTTTAAACGAAGAATATACTGCATATGTAAGACCGCCAAACAGCACAGCACCAACGAAGCCTATGGCAATTGGTGAAACGGAACCAATAAAATATCCAGCCACAAAACCAGTCCCAGCACCTATGAAAGTGTATAAAACAGATGGCAAAATACTTTTTCTTCTTGAAATAAATATTCCTGAATTTTGACTATCCTTTGATACATCAAACTTCTGCTGTGTAAAAATGTGCGGATTATTATTTTTATCAAACATATAATCACCAATTACACCATATTGCAAAAAGGCATTCCGCATTTTTTTGGCATAATCAGCGTCCAACTCGTCAACAACATTTCTTACATCTACACTAATAACATAATCAGCCTTTTCTGGCTTATCTGTAATAGATATATCAGCATTATCAAAAAGATTTACTATCTGTTTATTGGCTTTATGTGTTAAAAAACAGCCACTATCCATTTCGCAAGCCTTATCATTATTGATATTTATATTATTAGCAGATTTAATATACACAGAATAAGATTTTTTATCACCTATTGCATTAAGCAAAATCTTATCAACTGAATGATGTGAATAATTTGGAGTAGAAATCATCCTACCAATAGAAGTGCAAGATGTATTTAATAAAGATAGCAGAAATATAATTGCTAACAACAATGTTTTAGCTCTAAATATAGATAAAATAGATATAATCATATTAGTTATAGTATATTATCCATAATTATTTAAATAACCATCTATTTCGTTAACTATAATATTAAACTTTTCCATTTTAGTTTTGTCTATACTCTTTGTAGATGCGACTTTTATTAAAGATGGGTTAATACGAACTCCATATCTTATAACCTCGTAATGCAAATGAGGTCCAGTCGCTCTACCTGTCATCCCAACATATCCTATAATTTGTCGTTGCATAACTCGCTGTCCAACGGAAATTTTTGCAAATCTTGACATATGAGCATATCTTGTAGTATACTCATTATTATGTCTCACATCAATATAATTACCATAGCTATCATTACGAGTTTTGGCAACAACAACACCATCACCAGCTGAATAAATAGGTGTGCCAGTAGGAGCCGCCAAATCAACTCCAAGATGTGCCTTTGTGTATCCAAGTATAGGATGTTTGCGGTGCAAATTAAACCGGCTACTAATCCGTGCTCCATCTATTGGTGTTTTTAATAAAGCCTTCTTAACAGAAAAACCTTTTCTATCAAAAAAACTACCATTAAAGTTAAAAATCTCGTATTGTTTTCCACTTAGTATTAAATTTACATACAATACTTTCTCTCCAACAACATCGCCATCACTATCACGATTTGTCTCTATCACAAAAATAAACTTATCACCTCTCCGTAAATCTCGTTGAAAATCTATTAAAAATGCATACTCATTCAAAACATTGTATAAAGTAGATGCCTTCACATCAAATGATAAAACATCAGAAAATAAACTATTATGAATTTCCCCACTAATAATATGCTTATCTAATACAAGTTTTGGTCTCTCAATATTTAACACATAGCCATCATTTGTTCTTGATACAAAATATTTCGTCCCATCAGTAAGCTTAAAAGTAAATTTCTCTATTCTTCTTTCTTCTGTCTGCAATCTGTATTCAGGATAATACAAGTTGTGATGATTATATTTTCCTCTGTATCTTTCATATAATTTCGCAGAAACACGATAGCTATAATCAATATGAAAAGATTGTCCTGCGGTAAGCTTCTTCATATCAATACCACTACCAAGCAAAGATACCACATCATTAGCATCGTTTCTGTCAAAATGATTTTTCACAATAGAGTAGAATAAGTTATCACCATAATGTAAAACTATATCTGTTTTACCAAATAGTCTCTCATTATCATCATTGCTTTCTTTTAAAAAAGTCTTATGATAATCATTGACGAAATACTCTGCTGTAAATGTTGGATTTTTAATAATATTGTAAATATCATAGTTATCTTTTATCAATACAAAAATACACACTGACAAAATCAAACCAGCACAAAACCCGAAAAAAAATGAAACACAATTTTCCCTAAAAGTAAAAAAATATTTACCAAAATAATCTTTATTATACAAAATATTGTCAGCCATCCTTATTTGCTTCTCTTTTATTTGTTCCACCAAACCATCCAATAAAAAATTAGTCAACAAACTCAATTCTACCGGTTAATGCCCTATCGCCAAATCTAGTCCAAGTTTTTATAATACGAGTATAGCCACCTTTTCTATCCTTAAATTTATCTGCTAATTCATATAATCTATCTTTTCCATCTTCGTTCAATCTCGCAATCAACATTTTTTTTGTTGACAATTCATCACTATTCTTGGCTATAGTTATCATCTTTTCAACATAAGATTGCAAAACCTTTGCTTTTGCCATTGTTGTGTTAATCTTGCCATATTGCAATAAAGACAATGCTAAATTTTTTATAACAGATGCACGGTGTGCGGAATTCATATTTAAAATTTTCTTTCTAAAATGATGTCTCATACAATAAAAAACTATTACACGACAATAACTAATACACTATTCACCATCAAAATACTCTTGAGCTTCAATTTCTAATGCCTTAATATCTTTTGGTGGCCACTCTATATTCATCCCAAATTTCAACTTCATTTGAGCAAGAATTTGTTTTAATTCGTTCAGCGATTTACGACCAAAATTTGGTGTTCGCAACATATCACTCTCATTTTTAATAACTAAATCACCAAGATACTCAACACCATCATTTTTAAGACAATTTAAAGAACGAACAGAGAGCTCTAAGTCATCAATTCTTCTAAGTAAATTATAGTTAAAGCCATTTTCGCTGTTAATACCAGCAGTTGCTTTATTTTCTACCATTTGATTATACATCTTAAACTGACATTCATTAATGGATGTTAAAAAGTTAATTAACATTGTATTAGCAATTTTAAAGGCATCCTCAGCACTAATAGAGCCATTGGTCTTAATCTCTAATACCAATTTATCATAGTCAGTTTGCTTGTCAACTCTTACAGGTAAAACACTTGTAGCAACATTTAACACTGGACTAAAATGTTTATCTAATTCAATAGCATCAATATTTTGTTGCTCTGATTGATACACAAAAACATCACCAATACCAGAAATCAATGTAATAGTAAAATTAACAACTCTATCAGAGGTAATCTCAAACAAAAATACATTTTGATTTACAATTTTTATTCCTGTTGGCAACTTTATATCTGAAGCATATACTTTTTTTGGTCCTTTAACAGAAACATCAATCGTTGCTTTTTCCAAATCAGAGGAAAATACAATATGACGAATATTAAAAATAATTTCAGGAACACTTTGTTTAATACCTTCAATTGTTGAATACTCGTGTTTTGCATCATCTATTTTTAATGTATCAACGGCAATTCCCCTAATAGAGGACAATAATGTTCTTCTAAAAATATTGCCAATAGTCACACCAAAACCTTTCTGTAATGGCGAAATTGTTATCTTTGCAAAACCACCATCATCAGAAGAATCAACCTGAAAACTTTTTGGAAAAACAACACCTGAACTATAAACTTCGCTCTTCATAATAAAACAATCATTAAACTTTCCTTCTCTTTGGTGGCCTGCAACCATTATGCACTATTGGTGTAATATCTACAATGGCTGTCACTATCAAACCAGCCGTTTGAACCGCACGAACCGCAGACTCGCGACCAGCACCAGGTCCATTCAAAACAACCGATGCGGTTTTTAATCCATATTTTTCAATAGCAGTCTTAACGGCATTTTCCGTAACAACCTGTGCTGCATAAGGTGTGCTCTTTTGAGCTCCTTTAAACTTCATTTTACCAGATGAAGACCAGCTTAAAACATTGCCACTTTCATCAGCAATAGAAACAATTGTATTATTAAAACCAGCAGAGATGTTAACAACACCAATGGAACAAATCTTGTTTTTACCTTCCTTAGCCATATAATCACATTACACACTACTTTGTCGCTATCTTTTTATTAGCAATAGGAGCACTCCTACCCTTTCTTGTTTTTGCATTTGTTTTTGTTCTCTGTCCGTGAACCGGCAACCGAAGACGATGCCTTGCTCCTTTATAAGAACCAATAGAAATTAACATTTTGATGTTACGACTAATTTGTTCTCGTAAATCACCTTCAACAACATAATCTTTGTCAATACAAATACGGATTTTATCAAGTTCCTCATCGCTTAAATCTCGCATTCTCTTTTCACTATCAATATTTAAATCAGCACAGATTTTCTTTCCAAGAACCCTTCCTATGCCAAATAAATATGACAAACTCACATAAACTTTTTTATCAACCGGTAAATTAACACCAGCAATTCTTGCAGAAGTTAAAGCCATACTAATTACTCTTCAAAACAACAGATATATTATTTTGCTTTAATTTTTCAATCACACCAGAAGAAGCACAATCAACCTCAATCGTTTTTATACCACCAATATTTTGCAAAACAATATCCGAACCAATCAATTTCACTTTGCTGTTAGCATCTTTAATTATACCAAATTCAAACAATGTCTCTTTTTTTATCTCACTGACATTAAGACCAGCAAGCACAACTATCCTCTTTAATGATACAACCTCACAATCGCTTATAACTCTTTTTTTTGGAGAAACAAAACCTCTCATTGGCAATCTTCTATAAATTGCAGTTTGTCCACCTTCAAAACCACGAACAGAACTACCAGAACGAGCCTTATATCCCTTATGTCCGCGACCAGCAGTCCTACCAAAACCACTACCAACACCACGAGCAACTCGCTTCCTTTTATCACAACTCTTAACAAAGTTATTTAACAACATATCTCAAATTAACTAACGATAAAAATTACTCCTCAACACTTTCATCAATTACTTCACTAACATCATTATTAAAATCAACATTTTTATTCATTTTTTTTGATAAACCATAATAATACTTGGATGATTTTAAATTCAATAATGCTGAAACAGTGGCAGAAGACAGATTATACACATTTGATGAACCGATACATTTTGCTACAACATCTTTCACACCGAGACATTCTAATATAGTTCTAACAGCACCACCGGCGATAACACCGCGACCTACTTGTGCTGGACGAATAACTATTTTTGTAGCACCGCTTTTTGCCATAACTACATGTGGAACGGTTTTATCTTTTGTTAAAACAATTTGATATAAATTCTTTTTTGCATTATTGATTGCTTTTTTACGGGCATCGTTAATCTCCAATGACTTACCAAGACCAACACCAAAGCAACCATTTTTATTTCCAATAACCACCAACACCGAAAAAGAGAAAATTCTACCACCCTTCACTACTTTAACAACACGAGAAATAGACAAAACCTTTTCCTCAAATTCAACATTATAAAATTTTTTATTTAAAACCTTTGAACTTACTAACATATGTATATTAAATATTACTATAAAAACTATCTGCTAATGCCTTAACGACACCGTGAAAAATCTTCTCTGCTCTATTGAAAGAAGGTTTTTGTATTTTTAGCTCACTGCATTTCTTGGCCAATTCTATACCCAATTTCGTAGCATTCTCAATATTTCTTGAATTACCTTTATTATTAAACACCAATGTAGATACAGAACATAAAGTATTACCATTTGATAGATCTACAACCTGTGCATAGATGTTTTTATTACTAACAAATAACAAAACCTCATTTTGGCAACCATAACCAAACTTATTCCTAATCTTTTTAATAGCACTACTCCTTTTTTGTTTCTTCAAACTACGCATAACACTACTTTTTCTTACCTTCCTTTCTAACAATCTTTTCATCATTTAAAAATATACCCTTCCCCTTATAAGGTTCCGGTTTCTTTAAATCTCTAATCATTCTCGCAAACTGCATAACAACAGCACGATTATTTCCAGAAATTTTTATGTTAACATCTGCATCAACAGAAACTGCAAGACCTTTTGGTATAGCCACAACGACATCATGACTAAAACCAATATACAAACGAAGAAAGTTACCGCTCACACTTGCCTTAAATCCAACACCAACCATTTTCAAGTTAGCAACACATCCTTTCACAAGATCTGTCATGGCATTTTTAACCAACACATAGCTGGTTCCCAACATTCCCTCGTCTTTATCCTTAAGAGATTGAAACGATAAACCATTTTCTATGCCAATTTTTACAAAACCATTTGTATTAACCAATATACTGCTAATAGAGTTTGAAACAATAACACCATTATCATTGCTTGATAATTTTATTCCTTCTAAAACCGGTAATTGTTTTTTAACCATTCTTGACATATTAAAAAATTTCACACAAAACTTCACCACCAATATTATTAATTATAGCTTCATCAATCTTCATAACACCATTAGATGTCGAAATAATACACAGAGCATAAGGATTATAAGAATATCTCTTTTTTAGCTCATTAACATTTTCATAAATTCTTCTACTTGGTTTAGAAAACAACCTAAATGTATTAACAACTTTTTTACCAGCAACCACCATTAACCAAATCTCGATACTTTTTTTACCATTATTATCAATAATGCGATAATCCTTAATATACCCACATTGTTTCGCAATTTCCATAACAGCTTCACAAACTTTATTATACTCTACTACAACTGGGTCATCATAAAAATAATTCTTATTCCCAATGGCAGACAACATATTGGCAAGTAAATATTTTCCAGACATATTAATTTTTTTTCAAACCAGCAATTAAACCAAAAGAAGCATAGTGCCTTAAAGCACCACGACATAAACCAACACCGCCTCTATATCCACGAGGACGACCCGTAATCGCACACCTATTCCTATATCTAATATAAGAACCTCTACGGGTTTTATCTAATACCTTCATAACTTTAAACAATTCCTCATTATCGAGCGAACTATCTAACATTTTTTTTCCTAATTCAGTTCTAATTTTATACATTGAATGTATAAGTGCGGATGTCTTTTTATTTTTATCAACAATACTCTTCTTTGCCATACTACTTTATAGGAAACTCAAAACCATTTAACAAATCACAAGCCTGCTCTTTACTAACAGCATTCTTTATTGTTAACATAATATTTAGTCCACGATTTTTGACTATCGTATCATAACTTAATTCATTAAAAATCAAGTGATCTTTTATACCAAAAGCAAAATTATTATGACTATCAAATGATTTTTTTGAAAAACCTTTAAAATCATGCACCCTTGGTAAAGCTAAATATACCAATCTCTCCAAAAATTCATACATCACTTTTCCTCTCAAAGTAACAAATAAACCAACCATTTGGTTCTCTTTTAAATTAAAACCAGCAATAGCTCTTTTCGACTTACGATAACAAGGTTTACGACCGGTAATCAATGCTAACTCATTCATCGTTCCATCAAATACTTTCTTATCGCCACCATCTTTTCCAATGCCAGCACTAACAACAATCTTTGTAATTTTTGGAACACAATGCGGATTGGAAATATTATACTTTTTCATCAAATCGCCTGATATTTTACTCTTATATAATTCTTCAAAATATGTCATAATTAACCTTTTTTAACACTCTTAACACTCTTTTTAACCGATGTAGAACCAGATTTTACCAATTTTACCTTAGATCTATGCAAAGGTTTCTCCCTTTTTAAGAAATTTTGATTATTATTATGTTCTGGTTTTACTGCTCTTTTAACAATATTAATGCCTTCAACTAATATTGTACCATACTTTGGAAACACACATTTTACTACACCTTTCTTTCCCTTATCACTACCAGATATAACAACAATGCTATCTCCTTTTTTTATTCCAAATTTACCTCTAAACTTTACAAAACTTTTAATCATAAATACCTTATAAAACCTCAGGAGCCAAAGAAGCAATCTTTGGAAAGTCCCTCTTTATTTCTCTTGCCACAGGCCCTAAAACACGAGTAGCTATAGGCTCATGTGTCTTGTTGTCTATCAATACAACCGCATTATCACCAAAAGATATGTAAGAACCATCATTACGATATATTTTACCCTTTGTTCTAACGATAACGGCATAATGCTTGTCTCCCTTTTTAATTTTTGAGTTTGGTTTTACTTTTTTAACCGCAACCATAACAATATCACCAACATTGGCAACATTATCACCCGTGCTACCATTGATGCCAAAACATTTAACGAGTTCGGCATCAGAGTTACATGCTACATTTAAAATACTACCCATTATAATCATATTGCAACAGATACAACACAATGTTTTTTCTTCTTTGAATAAGGTCTACAAGGTATAATACCAACTTTCATACCAACATCAATATTAGCATCACCGGTATAATGACACATAAAATATTTCTTACTATAAACCACTTTCTTATACAAAGGATGTATTTTACTCTCCATAATAACCACCTTTACGGTGCAACTATCAATAATTTTTACAACATTTGCAACTAACATAATTATTTATCATTTTTACTATTCAATATTGTCAATATTCTTGCATTATCTCTTTTTAATAAACGAATATTCGCTGTGTTCTTTAAATTGCCAAGACATTTCTTAACACAATCACTAATTATAATACTGCGATTATCAGCTAATAACTTCCTTAAATCAGCAATAGACATGTCTTTAAATTTACTCTTAGTCATATAACTATTACAAATAAGCAAACTTTCTTTTAATAACAAAACACGGAATTGATAACTTAAATTTAGCCTTTTCTAATGCTTCCATAGCAACTGCCTCACTAACATTATCAACTTCCATTATAACTGTTCCTTTTTTGACCGGTGCTATCCAATACTCGACACCACTTTTACCACCACCCATACGAGTACCAACTGGCTTTTTTGTCACAGGCAAATGAGGAAACACCCTCATGTAAAGAGCACCATTTCTATTCATTGTTCTACTGACAACTTTTCTCATAGCCTCCAATTCTTTACCAGAAAGCTTAATGTTGGCACCAGCAACCAATCCATAGGAACCATAAGAAACCTCATTACACTTCTGTGCCACACCAGCAACTGTAATTTTTTGAAATTTGGCAAATTTTGTTTTTTTTGGTTGCATAAACTATCTCTTAGAACAAATCCAAACACGAATACCGATAATACCATAAGTGGTTAAAGCACTTTGGCAAGAATAATCTATATCTGCTCGCAAAGTATGTAAAGGAATAACACCTTCTTTAAAAGTTTCTGTTCTTGCTATTTCGGCTCCATTCAACCTACCAGCACAACTAACCTTAATACCAACAGCACCGGACTTCATAACACTCTCTATGGTACTTTTCACCGCCCGTTTGAATGATTGTCGATTTTCTATTCTATCAGCAATATTTCTTGCCACAACATTTGCACTTAAATTTGGATGTTTAAGCTCTTTAACATCAACATTAACAATATCTGTATTTAACTCTTTCTTTAATGTCTTCTCTATCTGTTCTATATTCTCTCCTTTTTTACCTATAACCAAACTAATTTTACCTGAATAAACAGAAACCTTTATTGGTTTATTTCCAGACCTTTCTATATTGACATTTCCAACTGAATATTTACTTGAATTGTCGTTGAAGAAATTCTGTATTTTTAAATCCCCTACAACACCTTTAACATAATCTTTCTTATTTTTGATATACCAATTGGAAGCCCAAGTCCTCTTATTACCATTATTAACTCTAAAACCAATAGGATTTACTTTTTGCCCCATACAAATTATACATTCTTAACACTTTTTTTATTGTCAATGTTTTTTTCGGCTAAAACAATCCTTATATTTGAAAATCTTTTTTCTATTCTCGTCGCACGACCTCTGCCTCTTGGCATAGACCTTTTCAATACCATTGCCTTACCAACATCAACTCTAACTATATTTAATCTACTTCTATCAATTTTAAAATTATGTTCTGCATTAGCAACAGCAGAAGATAAGAGCTTTTTGACAATTACGGCAACTCTTTTTTCACAAAAAGTCAATTGTGCATCAGCATCAATTACACTCATGCCTCTAATTAAATTAGCAACCAAGTTCAGTTTGTAAAAACTACCTTTAATATATTTCAAAGATGCTTCTATTTCCTTCATAACTAAAACTATCCACCTCTCTTTTGCACTGCATGTTTAGGTAATTTACGGGTCAAAGCAAATTCACCTAATTTTCTACCAACCATATTTTCCACAATCACAACTGGCATAAAACCCTTTCCATTGTAAACTAATAGAGTACAGCCGACAAAATCTGGATAGATTGTGGAACGACGAGACCAAGTTTTAATCTGTCGTTTTCTTAATTCAGGATTACGAACCTTCATCAATAACTGATAAGAAACATATGGAATTTTTTTCAATGATCTGGACATAAACTAAACCTTAATTTTTCTTTTTTCTTGAAACAATATATTTATTAGTAAACTTTCTTGTTCTGGTCTTCAAACCTTTTGCACATTGACCCCAAGGAGAACGAGGAATACCACCTCTTGTTCTACCACCCAATGGATGATCAACTGGATTCATACATTCACCTCTTGTGTGAGGTCTAAAACCAGCCCACCTTCTACGACCTGCTTTCCCGTCTTTTGTATTTTGATGTTGAATGTTAGAAACAATACCAATTGTAGCCATACACTCGGCAGGAACCAACCTTGTTTCACCAGATAACAACTTCAAAACCGCATATCCATTTTCTTTACCAGCAAGCTTTACATAAGCACCTGCAGAACGAGCAAGCTTCGCGCCACAACCAGCTTTTAATTCAACACAACAAACATTTGTTCCTATTGGTATTTCAGACAAAGGCAATGACATACCATTTTTTAATGATACATCATCAGCATTTTTCATATTTAAAATTGTATCACCGACTTTCATTCCATCAACAGCAATCATATATTCCATCTTGCCGTTATCATATTTCAATAATGCAATTTCAGCTGT
This sequence comes from Rickettsiales bacterium, assembly GCA_017444095.1. Taxonomy (GTDB): domain Bacteria; phylum Pseudomonadota; class Alphaproteobacteria; order Rickettsiales; family Deianiraeaceae; genus UBA4311. Next base: position 58,757 of record JAFSXM010000021.1, read on the forward strand.
TCTGTTTGGATCATATTCCAATGAAACCACATTAGCCTTAATATCAAAAATAGTCTTTTTAAATGCAATCAATCTATATTTATTCTTATTGGCACCACCGCGAAAACGAGTAGTAATCTGTCCAAAAGAATTACGGCCACCAGTTGACTTTTTTGTAACAACCAAAGATTTACAAGGCTTATTTTTTCTTGAAGAACTACGAAGAATGACAGTCCCTCTCATTGAATTCGTATATGCAGTATTAACCTTTAATGCACCAGACATAACAATTATTTTTTAACAACATTATCAAAATCAATTTTCATCCCACTCGCAACTTTGACATAAACCTTCTTGCGACCATTTATTTCTCCTGTAACACCTCTAAATGACTTATATTTTTTTGGTCTAACCAATGTCATCACATTTACAATCTTAACACCAAAAATACTTTCAATTTCCTTTTTAATAACATCTTTTCTCATTTCAACTGGAACAATAAAAGTATATATTCCAGTTTCAATTAACTTTGAAGATTTTTCTGTACTAAGAGGTTTTACAGCCATCATACTAACAATCTATATCCAACATCCTTGACATCTTCTTGACAGATTCAACATCAATCAAAATAGTATCAGCATAAATCAAGTCACGAGCAGTTAACATATTATTTGATACAAATTTTACACCTTCGATATTGCGAACTGCAAGTAAACTATTTGGATTAACATTGCCATCATTTAAAATAACAAAATTATTACCACCAAACTTGGATAAAACATTTTTTGCATTCTTAGTCTTGCAAGAATTAAAATCAGCAACTTCTATAACAAACAATTTACCTTCCGCCAATGCTTTTGATAACAACATTGACTTTGCCAAAACTGCTTCACACTTAGGAATTTTTACAAAACCACAAACACCACGAGGCCCAAAAGCAATCCCACCACCTCTCATTTGTGCAGACCTCATTGAACCTTGACGAGCATTACCTGTGTGTTTTTGCTTAAATGGCTTTTTTCCAGTCCCAGATACCTCTGAGACATTTTTTGTTTTATTTGTTGGTACATAACTTGCTGACTTCATACGGGCAAAATACATACTCATAAACTTATTATCATAAGCAATGGCGAACACATCATCATTCAGCTCAATCGAACTTCCTGTTTCTTCACCACTTTTTAATGTATATATATTAGCATTCACAGGACAAACCATTAACTACATTATCACTTGATATATTTTTCTTAATTGAATTCGTGATATACACAACATTGTTCTTTTTACCCGGTATAGAACCACGAACAGCAATAATATTATTATCTTTATCAACAACACAAACCTTCAAGTTTTGTATGCAAATATTAACATTACCCATATGTCCAGCCATCTTTTTACCTTTAAAAACACGACCCGGTAAAGTTCTATTTCCAGTTGAGCCAAGGGAGCGATGTGTTAAAGAAACACCATGTGAAGCAGGAAGACCTCCAAAACCCCACCTTTTCATTGCACCTTGAAAACCTTTACCAATAGTCTTTGCACGAACATCAATCAATGTGTTTAATAAATAATCTCCTATTTCCATTTTTGTATTAGGGGCAAAATTGATATTCTCATTAAAAGAAAATTCTTTAACAACACGACGACAAATAATATCTTTCTTAGCAATATCACTTCTTTGTGGTTTGTTAATTTTTTTATCTTTTATCTCTTCATTCCCAGCTAAAATAAGTCCATATTTATTACCATAATTACGAACTTCAACAACATTATTTGGCAATACTTCAATTAAAGTTACAGGAACAGACTTATTATCAATAAACACATTAGTCATTCCCAACTTTTTTCCAATCAAAGCAATTTTAGACATCTTCTTTTTCTCAAAAGACAAAAAATAATTTGCAAGCTTTTTTTAAAACAATTTATTTTTATCAAAAATATATCAGTAATACCACAATAACTGCAATAATATGTAAACATTTAATAATTGACATTTTAATTTAGAACCTTTCAGCTTATTTTAAGATAAAATGTTATGCTTGCAAAATTAGAAAAAGATATAAAAAATATTATATGTAAAACATATAATACCATTGATAACAATAACCATCTAAACACAATAACAAACAAACTTATATTTGAATTACCGCCAGAAAAATTTATAAATGATTTTGATATTTCCACCAATATAGCATTATGTATGGCAAAAGATTTACACAAAAATCCATTAGAAATTGCTTATGAACTAAAAAATGAAATTCAAAAACTTGAATACATTGACAATATTATCGTTGAAAAACCAGCATTTCTAAACATTAGGCTCAAAGATAATATTTTGTTGCAGATGGCAGAAGATGTATCACGAAATGGAGATAGAAATATCATTAAAAATCTTGGAAATGGAGAAAGAGTTAATGTAGAATTTTGTTCCGCCAATCCAACGGGACCTTTACATATAGGGCATGCAAGAGGAACAATTTTCGGCGATGTTCTTGCTTCTTTATTGCAAAGAAGCAGTTATGATGTGTGTCGCGAGTATTATGTCAATGATGCCGGAGGACAAATGGAAAAATTAGAAAAAAGTATTCAATGGCGAATTGATGGATGTAAAGAAGAATTACCAGATGGTTGTTATGCTGGCGACTATTTACAGGCAATAGCAAATGAAAGAAAAAAAGTTTTACTAACACACCCAGATAAAAAATGGAGTAAAATAGAAACAGCAAAAGAAATCATTGAGACACTAATTTTACCAACAATTCAAAGATTAAAAGTAAAATATGATGTATTTACATCGGAGCAAACATTAAAAGATAATAATGCTATTGAAAATGGAATTCAACACTTAACAGATTTAGGTTTTATTTATAAAGGAATATTACAACCACCAAAAGGAAAGCAAATTGAAGATTATGAGCCAAGAGAGCAATTACTATTTAAATCAAGCCAATTTGGAGACGATACAGACAGACCATTAGTAAAAAGTGATGGCTCACACACATATTTTGCAAGTGATATAGCTTATCATTATGATAAATGGAAAAGAGGCTTTAACAATATGGTAGTAGTGCTTGGAGCCGACCATAAAGGATATGTAAAAAGGTTAACATCCGCTGTAAAAGCTATCAGCAATAATGAAGGCGAAGTTCATATTAAATTATGTGAATTAGTAAATTTTATGAAAAATGGACAGATGGTAAAAATGTCAAAACGAAAAAATAATTTTTTAACCATTGATGATGTGTTGGATGAAATAGACCCAAATATTTTAAGATTTATTATCTTAACAAGAAAGGCCGATACAGTGCTAAATTTTGATTTAGAAAAAGCAAAAGAGCAATCAAAAGATAATCCAATTTGGTATATCCAATATGCACATAGCCGTTGTTGTTCTGTATTAGAAAATGCCAACAAACAAGGATACGACATTGATGCAGATACAAACATCATTGATAATAATTATGTTTTACCGAATGAATTTCATCGCCTATTAGTAAAAGCAAGCTTTTATACAAGATTTACAGAACTTGCCGTCAAAAATTATGAGCCATATTTTTTTGCAAACTATATCATACAGCTTGCCACAGAATTTCATTCACTTTGGTCACTTGGAATTAGTAATGATAAACTAAAATTTATTCAAGATAATAAAGATATTACTATTATACATTTACAAATTGTAAAGTGTATTAAAAACCTTCTACACGATGCTCTTGAAATATTTGGAATTGAAGCGCTAACGAGAATGTAATTGACAAATACGATGATATGTAAAGAAATTACTTTACAAGTAATGCCCTATCGTTCTTTCCGTAGTCCTTAATAACATCAACTGAAAGATGTTGTTGTAAAAAAATATCTCTCGCCGTTTTCCCTTGATTATATCCTATCTCAAATATTGCAAAGCCAGAATGTGTCAAACTTTGTTTTACTTTTTTTGATAGAAAACGATAAAATTTTAACCCATCATTTCCACCATCTAATGCCATTCTTGGTTCGTAATCTTTAACTTGTTTATCCAGATTATCTATTTCATTGGTTTCAATATACGGAGGATTGCATATAATTATATCATATTTTTCTTCACCAAAACCATAAGATAACACATCCGCAATAATATATTTTGCACGAATGTTATGTTTTTCACAATTTAATTTCGCTATCTGCATTGCACTTGTTGACTTATCAATTAAAGTTAAAGTTGATTTAATATTCTTTTTTGCTAATTCATTTGTCAATGTAATACCCAAACAACCACTGCCACAACAAGCATCCAAAATATTCAATGAGCTACTTTGATTTATATTGATATTCCGTAAAGCATTCTCTATCAAAACTTCACTGTCAACTCGCGGTATTAAACACCCCTCGTTAACAAAAAAATCATAACCATAAAAACAAGCATTATGTATAATATATGCGATTGGCTTTCCTTTGGCATATTCTTCCAATGCTTTGTGATAAATATTAACAGCAACATTTCCAACATCGTTATTTTTATTAGCCAATAATTCTGCCAATGTTATCTTTGCAGAATAACAAAGTAAATCTTCTATGTCTTTTTTCTTGTTAAAGCCGAGTTGCCGTATCCCTAATTGCAATAACTCTTCGTATGTCATAGAAACGGATATATCTTTAACAATTATCTATTCACAAGCTCCATCTTTTTTGCTCTTCTTTTTCTGTTCTGGTGTAAAAAAATTTTGTCCACAATGGCATCTGCCAGTTTCTCGTGGATTTGTAAAAATTAGCCCCCTCTTTAAACCTTCTTCTTTGAAATCAATTTTTGTTCCATTTAAAATATCTTTTTCATTTTGTTTTATAAAAATATGTAAATCATCTATTACAAAATCCAAATCATAATCCGTTTTTTCTTTCTCCTCAACATATTTTACCTTATACATTAAACCACAATGTCCTTCTGCAATTTCCAGCCTTATACCTTTAACCTTTTTGCCAACTTTTGCTAAATTTTGCTTTGTAAATTCCAATGCTTCTGTTGATATGTCCAGTGTAAAATCATTATTATTAATTTGCCTATCCGTATTTATTACATCTTTATTTTGCTTATTATTTGTATTATTATCAGCATCGTCAACCATAATGCCATTTTTCATTTTATAATCATCTATCGCTCTTTTAATAGCATTTTCTGCCAACACAGAGCAATGCAGTTTTATTTGTGGCAAACCAAGCTCTCTTGCTATATCGGTATTTTTAATTTTTAAAGCCTCATCTATTGATAAACCAATAAGTTTTTCAGCAACATAACTGCTGGATGCTTTCGCGGAGCCACAACCAAATACTAATATCTTGGCATCTACAATTTTATTAGCCTTTTTATCTATTTTAACTTGAAGTTTCATCACATCACCACAAGATGGAGAACCAACAAGACCAGTCCCAATGCTTGTGTCTTTCTCATCAAGAGAACCAATATATGTATCATCATTATAATAATTTAATATCTTATCATTATACTTTGGCATATTCTCGTACCAAAAATAAGTTAAATACAATTTATTTGTCAAGGAAGACAAAATATCAATTTTTAGTTAAAATAACAAACTATATTTTACAGTTGATGTCTTAACAGATGTCGTAAAATAATTATCTATTGACAGGATGGCAATTTTTAATATTATTTTAATGTAAATTGATAATTGCTACAACATTATGATATTTTACGACGATCAGCATTTACCGAATGATTTAATTGAAATCTACGAAACAATAAAATTAAGAAAAAAAGCAATTCGTGCAAATATCAATAGAATTATCAATGAAGAGTTCAGTAAGGATACAGAAAAAATTGGCGAAATAATTAGATACGTCGCTTTAAGTGGAGAAACCTATTATAGGTCATTTCTGGTAGAAATACTTGGTAATTTGTTTGATGTACAGAAACCAAAACAACGTTTTATAGCAACAATATTAGAATTTTTACATACAGCAGATGTTATGCAAAGTAGTTTGCCGGAAATAGACAATGAAATGTTTAGACATAATTCTTTAAGTTGTTATCAAAAATTTGGCAAAGAAATGACAATAATTGCACATTCCGCATTGGTTTCATTGGTATTTTACCTTATTTCAAGTGAAAATAATAATGTATCATTAAAAAAAAATGAAAAATGCAAATTGATTGAAATATTATCATCTTTTAATGGAAAAGATGGTGTGTCAACACGACAAATTATGAAAGTAATGTCAAAAAAGAAACAAACTTTTTTTAAAGATGAAATAATAAGAATGCATAAATTAAAATTACAAACTTTTTTCTTAGCTGGATGCGAATGTATAACCTATTTATCTGGACAAAACAAAGACACAACAAGGTTGTCAACAAATTATGTTAATAATATTTGTGGTCTATTGGAAATATTAGATGGTCTCATAACAAATAATAACAATAATTATCTCACAAATATACCACAAGATACCATTGACAAAGCCGATATTTTATTAAAACAGGCAATTCTATCAACAGAGTTAATATGTGATAAATTAAATATAGATGTAAAAAATGGTAAACAACTGATTGATTTTGCAAAATTTATTGCTTACACAATACAAATAGAAAGCAAAAAATATACAAATATCTACACATACAACTATAATATGCCAATTGCCACCTCAATCAATTAATTCAATAAATGGATTACAAAATTGAATACGGATTATGTATGCCAAGTTGATATAAAATCGTCTCTTCAAGTTGCTCCATTTTTATTCTTTCTTTTTCATCAATATGGTCGTATCCGAGAAGATGTAATATACTATGTATAAAAATATGAGTATATCGTTCAATAAAAGTTTTATTGTATTCTTGTGCTTCTTCTAATATTTTATCACAACATAACACCATCTCGCCAAGTGAAATAAGTGCTATATCAATATCTGTATCACATCCATTCTTAATAATGACATTGTTGGCAAATGACAAAACATTTGTAATTTTGTTTATACCACGAAAGTTATTATTATACTCAATCATAGTATCTCTATTCACAAAATTTATATCAATAATAATATGTTTTATCTCTGCCAATCTTGTCTTTGAAAAGACACTTTGCAAACATAGATAAATCCATTTTTTAATATTATTCTTTGATGTGATAAACTTCTTATCGACAGTAGTTATAGCTTCTGGAAAACAGCACCTCTCTTTATTTAAGTTTACAACAATCTTCATATTTCTTCATATTTTGGACACACAATCAGGCCTACATAATGGCTTTACAGATACAGGTAAGTATTTCATCAGGTGTGTAAATGGTAGATGGATTGAATTGTCCACCACTTATTCCAGAAACTGTTGACGGCAAAACGAATAATGCCAATGTTTTTGGAAAAAAAAATAAACCAAAACCAATAGCCATCTGCAATAGCTCTTGCCAGTTAATTTTTCCACCACTCATTATTCCCCAAGCCGACATCATAATAGTCAAAGAAGCAATAGCTCTTGTCGCTCTACCTTGTAAAAAGATAATAATATCACATATTGCTTTAAAAGCAGGATTGACATCGTCCTCACTACATTCCATAGCATATGCAAAAGCAGAAAAACCAATAACAATAACTGCAGTAAACAAAATACATCTTAAATATTTATTATTCCACAACGAAACAATCACCATACTTTTCTTAAAAGGAAAAAAGTGTTCCATACAAACATTATTGTAATCAGTCGTGCCAGATAAATCAATCAATTGTAATTTTAATTGTAAAGCACAGGCTTTATGTTTCACTGCATCTTTCTATTATCAATATTTAATTGCATAATAATTGCATTGTGATAATATACTGGATAAGTTAATATGCCGAAAGATGGTTATAATATAAGCAATGATGAGTTGGTAATGGATGAAGATATAAAACCAAACCAGATTGGTAAGGATAATTTTTTACATCAATTCTCGTCAAATTATGTACCAACAACAAGTAAAGATAGAAAACCTGTTTTACCATTTTTTCTCGGCTTTCTTGGTACATTAGCTTTGTTTATTGGTTTATGTTTTGTATCAGCTTGGTTTGCTTTTGGTTTTATAGCATCAGCTGGATTATTTATTTTTACCATAAAAAATAACAACTATAACAATAAGCAAGAAGCCGAGGAATTAACCCCAACACCATTAGGAACAGATACTCCAATACCAGACCTAGTCGTAGAGAATATAAATGAGAAAAACATAAACCCTCATAATAATAATATAAATAGACAAGATGAGAAGGAGGCACCAATTGGTAATGAAAATATAAAAGACATAAAAAATGAAGAAAAAAAATTTGAACAAAATATGAACGAAAACTGTAAAAATCAACAGGATACTAAATCAAATTTTGCAACAAAAACAAACTTAGATTTAATCAACACAATTAACAAAGATAGCAACAAAATGGAAAAATAGATTAAAATTTTGCTTGACTACAACAGAATTTTTATATCAAAGCTAAATATGCTAAAAGATAAACAATGTCTAAAAATATATGCAATTACAGATAGAAATAGTATCAATAGAGGATATCAAGGAAGAAAAATAACAGATGCAGTTGAACAAGCCATTATTGGTGGTGCAACAATTATACAAATTAGAGAAAAACAGCTTAATGTTCAGGAATTTTTAGATGAAGCCATTGAAGTAAAACAAATTACCAATAAATATAACATCCCACTCATTATCAATGATAATGTTGAAGTTGCATTGGCTTGTAAGGCGGATGGAGTGCATATTGGACAAGATGATATGAATGTTATAGAAGCAAGAAAAATTCTTGGCGACAATGCAATTATAGGAGTGTCGGCAACCAATCTACAAGAAGCAATAGAAGCAGAAAAAAATGGTGCTGACTATCTTGGTGTAGGTGCTTTATTTCCAGAATATATGCAAAGTAAACCAGATGCAAAATGTGTTTCACTGGAAGAGTTAAGGCTAATTACACAATCAGTAAAAATTCCAGTTGTTGCAATCGGTGGAATAAAAATGCAAACCATAGATAGATTAAAAAATACAAATATCGATGGAGTAGCTGTAATTTCTGCAATATTTGCAAACAACGATATAGTGCAGGCGACAAAAGAATTTGTAAATGCAACAAGGGCAGTAATTAAAAATTAGACAAGACGTTGTTATGGATACAATGTGATTTTAATTGCAAATCACCATTATACACATTCTCGTTGAGTTTTCCATAACTGTAGGTAAACACTGTCTTTATTTTTTATTAATTCATCATGAGAGCCTTGTTCGACAATTTTTCCTTGTTGTAAAACAATAATTCTATCCATTTTTGTTAAAGTATCTAATTTATGTGCTATTGCTATAACGGTTTTATGCTTCATTAAAATATTTAAAGCATCTTGAACTAATTTTTCATTTTCAGCATCAAGTGCGGAAGTGGCTTCATCAAGTAATAAAATTGGACTATTTTTTAGCATTGCTCTTGCTATCAAGATGCGTTATCTTTCACCGCCACTTAATAACATACCTCTTTCACCAACATTCGTACAGTAATCAAGAGGTAATTTGACTATAAAATCATGTGCATTCGCTTTTTTTGCAACTTCAATAATCTCTTCCATTGTTGCCTCTGGTTTTGAATATCTGATGTTTTCCAACACACTTCTGTTAAATAGAGTTGTATCTTGAGATACAACAGAGATACAATCCTCCAACGATTTATCGCTAATACCAGATATATCCACACCATCTATCATAATTTTACCACCGGTTGGAGTAAGATTTCTGATAATGAGGCTTATTAGAGTTGTTTTCCCAGCACCAGAATGGCCAACAAGACCAATTTTCTCACCTGCTTTTATATGTAAATTTTGATTTTCAAAAATCATTTTATTAGTTTTATAACTAAATGATAAATTTTCTATATCAATTTGTCCCGTGATGCCATTAATATCTGTGCCATTTTCTATCGATTCAGCCACTTTTCCGCCATTTAGTATATTAAGCCCTTGTTGGGCTTGTCCAAATTCCACCATCATATCAAGAAAAGTATCCTGTAGAAGTCCTATCAGACCAACACAGACGCCAGAAGAAGATATTGTATAAATAATATCTGCCAGGCCTATTCGATTATTAGCGTAAAGATAAAATAAATCGGCAAATAATCCAGCTCCACAAAATGTAAAACATAGAAGTAGCCTAATAAATTTTACCCTTTCAACAAAAACATTTGATATTTCCATTCTCAAACATTCTGTGTTTTGAAGTCTTTTTGCTCTTTTCAGCTCATATTTTTTTCGCGAAAACAATAATACACTGGAAAAATTCATTATAACATCTGTAAGATTTGCAATATTCTTTGTAAAAGCATTTACTGAACGTGCTTGTAGAGCGCTAATTTTTTTATAAGTAAAAACACATACAAGAGTGTGCGAGACTAAGTAGCCCATCATTATCAAGAACAAGCTCCAATGTAAAATAATAAAACTGCCCAACATTGCTACACATGTCAAACAATGAGGAATAATTTCTCTTGATGTCCTCCTAATGATGGTTTTAATAGACATCAGGAGTTTATACAAACTACTCATTGCATCGCCAGTTGAATTGTTAGTGAAAAATTCATAAGAGTTTTGCATTGTTCTATTCAAAAAAGTTATTTTTAGCTTAGCATCAATCGTTGGTTCTATCTTTTTTGCATAATAATAACTTGCCACTCTACCAATTGTATCAGGGATAATCCAAGCCAATAACACAATTATAATTGGTATTATAAGTGTATTTACCAATTCCATCCGTGAACCATTATAATTTTCCAATACTCTCACGAACCATTGTGAAATAATTGGAGCATAAGCAAAATCAGTAAAATCACTAAATACACCTGCCATTGTGGTAAAAATAATACCAATCCAGCTACCTCTCAATATCATTTTAACAAACATTGCAACAGAAATATGTTCGCAAGTATTAGTAATACTTGTTTGATACACACTCGGCAAAAATTTACGATTGCGAAAATAGTGTATTCTTTTTTTCTTCATAAATACAATAAATATGTGAATAATTAAACATTAAAAGCAATAAATGATTATTGTAATAATCACCAATCTTGCTTTTTAATTATTCCGTTAGAATTACTATTTTGCTTTATGGAAAAGATAATTCTATTTATTAGACAGCAATGGATTTTTCAGGTTATCTTCAATATTTTCCATTTTATTGGATATAATTTTATTGTCTGTATGCAGGCGGTTGGTAGATTTTGTATATTTCTGTATAAAAACTTTCTTGCATTGTTTCATAAGAAATTCTTTTTCAAAAATTTTTTGAATTTATGTTATGTAAATGGCTTATGCTCCGTCCCTGTCGTAAGTTTAACAGGTTTTTTTTCAGGAGCAGTATTAACATTGCAATTATTCATAAGTCTATCATCATTTGGTATTAACGACCAAGTGCCATATATTGTGCTGTTAGCTTTGACAAAAGAACTTTGCCCAGTAATATGTGGCTTAATTATCATATCACGGGTCGGCTCTTCTATGTCGGCCGAAATTGGCTCAATGGCTTGTAATAATCAAATTGATGTTTTAATCAGTATGTCAATAAATAAGTATAGATTTCTGTATTTACCAAGAATACTATCTACGACAATAGCACAACCACTCTTAAATACTATTTCACTTATTTCTGGACTTATAGGTAGTTATTTTATTGCTACACATATTTATGGCTACACTGACACATATTTTTTTACCTTGTTATATCAAGGATTTGATATCCATAATTATATGGTTTGCATAGTAAAAGGATTGTTTTTTGGTTTAATAATATCGTCTATTGCTTGTTATAAAGGCAATAAAACAAAAGATGGTGCCGTTGGTATAAAAAATACCACAATTTCAACAGTAGTTCTATCAAGTGTTTATATTCTAATTGCAAACTTCTGCATAACATTTGCTATGCAATAACCATAACTTATTGTTAGTTCGTTAACCAAGATAAGACAAAAACGAAAAAGTAGAAAATACTATACTTCTATAAGTAATAACATAATTACAATAAAAAAGTGATATTAAAAATAATGGTGATTCCAAGGGGAATCGAACCCCTGTTGTCAGGATGAAAACCTGATGTCCTAACCGCTAGACGATGGAACCATCTTGTAGTCAAAGGAAAACTTGATGTTTTTGTAAAAGTCAAGAAGAGATTTTAGAACAAAATACTATACATAGAGTAAATTATGCACTTCTTTTGCCACTATGCTTGACCTCTTCATCGTCGTCACTAAAATCATCTTCAACTTCATCAATATCATCGTCACTGAAATCATCGCCAGCATCATCATTCTTGTTAACATTAACCTCGGATTGATGTGTGGCAATGTAGTTGTCGTTAAGTATATCGTAGATTATCTTATTAGCATCTACTTGATGTATATTCATTGCTATCGCGTATTCAAGAACAAATCTATCAAATGCCTTATCAAATAATATTCTTTCAGCATAAGACTTATTCATATCTTTCATACCACCAAATAAATCACGGATAACCTCCGCTATCAACAATGTATTACCGGAATACACTTTTGTTTCACATTCAACAATTCTCTTCGTCCAAATACCTTTTGCACTTTTTGCTTGTTTACTTAATACATTATCAACAATCTTCTTAGCCATTTCTTGACTTATAATAGGTCTAATACCCATTTCATTCATTTTGGAAATCGGAACTAAAATCTTAATGTCTTCAAGCTCTGATTTCATTTCACAAAACTTTTCTTTTTCGCCAAAAAACTCCTTTTCCTCAATAGAAACAACCTTTACAGGGCCGTGTGAAGCACTATACAGCATCATTCCTTCTTTCAACTTTACCTTAGAACCATTTAATTTAACTTCCATAACTGCCATAGGGGATAAACATTTGCATTATACCATAATTTTACATTTTGTCAATAGCCACAACTATTAGCTAATAAAGCATATAAAACGACATTTGTATCATAACTTATACTTAAATTTTCAATAATTGCTTTTAATTTTTTACTATGTTTTATTCATTCGATGAAGACTGTTTTAACAATCGCCGGTTCTGATTGTAGTGGTGGTGCAGGCATACAAGCAGACATTAAAACAATAACTGCACATAAATGTTATGCTATGTCTGTTTTGGCTATGTTAACAGCACAAAATACCACAGGCATACAATCGGCAATAGAAGTTTCTAATGATTTTTTTTCACAACAAATCGATAGCTGTTTTAGTGATATTACACCAGATGCTGTAAAAACAGGAGCTTTATTTTCAGCAGATAAAATACATATTACTGCTGAAAAGTTGAAAGTATACAATGCGAAAAATATTGTAATCGATCCGGTAATGGTTTGCACGGCAAATCACGGAATAACAAATTGTTTATTAAAACAAGAAGCTATACAATCTATGATTGAAAAATTATTTCAAATAGCCACCATCATAACACCAAATATTCCAGAGGCAGAAGTATTATATCAAAAAATTACTAATAAAAATATACAAATCCAAACAAAAAATGATATGGAGAATGTTGCGAAAATTATTGGCTCAACAGCACAAAATTCATATATTCTCTTGAAAGGAGGACATTTTACACAATGTGATGATTGCCTTTGTTTTAATAACAGTTGTATATGGATAAATGGCGATAAAATTGAAACAAAAAATACACACGGAACCGGTTGCACATTATCCTCTGCTATTGCAAGCAACTTAGCTTTAAATCTTGATGTAGAAAATGCAGTGCGATTAGCAAAAAAATATGTCGAATGTGCAATAAGAAATAATCCAAATCTTGGTAAAGGATGCGGACCAATAAATCATTGTTGGCAATTATAAACAACTAAAATATGTGCTTCTTATTCTAATGCTTGCTCTTTAATTAAAAACTGGATTTCCAATTTTATATACAGGTGTTATACTGCTATCATCAGTAATAACATAATAAACTTTATCAGCATGAAAATTAGGCGAACTCCTAATGTCATATATGTTATCAATAATACCATTTCTATAAATCATAACACCTTGCTTTACAACTAAAGAAGAACATGTACATAGATGCATAATGTCTTTATGCGACAAAGTCCAAGGGTCTCTATTAAACCAAGCATATTTATCATCAGGTATAACATCATACTGATTACTAATATACATTGAGCCAGTAAATAAAAATTTTATCCTCTTCTTCCAATGAGCACGATTAGTATTACTAATGATTAGATTATCCGTTTTTTTAATTACCTCTAACAAAAAATCACTTGGATACCTTGCAGATTTTATAACATCTTCCGCCACTATGCAATCAAAAGATTTGTCGGCTACATCATTTAACTGCCCAGAGTTAATATTGCCAAATAAAATATCAAAATTATAAGCACGAGCTTTTTCAAGTGCAACCATATCATCGTTCATAATAGTTGCAGTTATGTTTTTCTTTTCGCATATTTTTTTAATTCGCTCATAATCTTCATTGTAAATGAATAGCACACGAGCATCATTTGGTAATAAATTAGCAAGAACCACCGACTCCACCTGCCAATCGTCAATTAGGTGTAATCGTGTTTTTGCCATAAAAATACACAAGTGTAATAATAGTGATTATAGAAAAATAAAAGTAAAGGCACACATACAGATGCAACACTATAACAATGAATGATTGAAAAAATCACAAAAGCTAAAATACTACTTGTTTTCAACTTTTTTAGCCTCCTTTATTTTACGATTAGTTTTTTTCTGCCTGCTCTGCGATTTCAAGTTTAGCTCGTCCTCAATACCTTCTAATCCATCTTTAAATGCACGAATACCAATACCAAAGTCTTTCATAATTTTTGGTATTTTCCCCGCACCAAAAAGAACAAGAACGATAGCAAAAATTAAAATCAGCTGTCCAAAACCAACCATAGAACAACCATCTACCACATTATGCTAAGTGTGCATAGGCCTTGTTAGCCATTGCCATTTTTTGAATAGTAATTTTCTCTTTATATGCTTCTCCTTTCTCTTCCATTGCATCGTTAATTTCTTGCGACAATGCTTTATCCATATTTATACCCTTCTTTTTTTGAGCTGCCTTCTTCAAAAGCTTCATTCCAAGAAATACTCTCTTATATTCAGGTAATTCAACCGGTACTTGATAATTTGCACCACCAACTCTTCTAACTTTCGTTTGAACTGTTGGCCCAAGCAACATAATAATGGTATTAAAGCCGGAATTTACATCACCATATTTCTCAATAATCTTTTGTTTAGACATTTCAAGTGCAGAGTAGACAATTTTTTCAGCCACTTCTTTTTTGCCATCCTCCATTATTGTATTTATGAAACGAGTTATCATTTCACTACCATATCTTGCATCAGGAATTATCTTTCTTGGACTTCTTTTTTTTCCTCTTGACATATCAACAAAATAAAACTATTTCTTTGCCTCTTTTGGTCTTTTCATACCATAAATTGACCTTGCTTGTTTTCTATTAGCAACACCTTGGCAATCCAAAGCACCGCGGACGATGTGATACCTAACACCCGGCAAGTCTCTAACACGACCACCCTTAACCAATACAACACTATGTTCTTGCAAGTTATGCCCTTCGCCAGCGATATAAGCAATAACTTCCATTCCATTTGTTAAACGAACACGAGCAACCTTTCTTAAAGCCGAATTAGGTTTTTTTGGAGTAGTTGTATAAACCTTCAAACAAACAGCACGAAGCTGTGGATTATTCTTTAATGCAGGGCTCATTGACTTTACAATCTGTCTTTTTCGCCCATGTCTTACTAACTGATTTATCGTTGGCATCTAATAAACTAAATACACTAAATGCTTTTGGTTTGTTTTTTTATTGTCAAGAGTTATTTGGAAAGTAAACTTAAATATAACAACACAGCACATTAACATATAAAATGTCATTAAACATTGACAATTATTATCAATTACACATAACAAAATGTGTTAGACATGAGAGAGAGAGAGAGACGAGCAAGATGAATTAGTCCAACACAAGCAAAAGAACAGCAACTTACACAAAGCCAAGAAAGAAAAGAATGATGAATTTTATACACAATATGAAGATATAGAAAAAGAAGTAAATGCTTATATTGATTTCAATAAGGATGTTTTTAGAGATAAAGTTATCTTATGTCCTTGTGATGACCCTGATAAAAGTAAATTTACAAAATACTTCGCACAAAACTTTAAAAGATTAGGTATTAAAAAGTTGATTTCAACAAGTTATGCAAAGAATAGCAAGAGTTTTCCACACGATTTATTACAAAGTTGTCTTGAAAAAGATAGTCCATTGTATGATATAATGAAAACCGACATCAAGGGCAAGATATTTACACTTGAAGGAGATAAAAACAAAGATGGTTCAATAAATATGTTTGACCTTGAATTCAAAGGATATTTAGAAGGTGATGGAGATTTTAGAAGCGAAGAAGTAAAAAAGTTGCGGGACGAAGCAGATATTATAATAACAAATCCACCATTTAGTTTATTTAGAGAGTTTGTTGATTGGATAATGGAGGCAAACAAGAAGTTTTTGATTATTGGAAATAAAAATGCTATAACATATAAGGAAACTTTTAAGTATATTAAAGAGAATAAGTTATGGCTTGGTGTTAGTATCGCAAACATTTTTGATATTCCAAAATTTGATGAAAATGGAAAAGAAATGCTTGATGAAAACAATAAATCAATTTGCGAACAAACTAAAAATATAACTGGTTTAACAAGATGGTTCACCAACCTTGAACACAACAAAAGACATCAACAAATGCACTTTATGACAATGGAAGAAAACTTGAGACACAACAAAAAAGATTTGCCAAATGGATATGAGAAATACGACAACTATGATGCTATTGAGGTGCCAAAGGTTAGTTTAATCCCAAGTGATTATGATGGAGTTATGGGAGTTCCTATTACATATCTTGGCAATCACAATCCGGAGGAGTTTGAGATTTTGGGAGCAACACAAAGAGAATGCCACGAATTAGTGCCAGATATTAAAAAATATGATGATTATAAAGAAATTTTAAATTCAACAAACGAAAAAACTGGTGCTTCTGGCGGTAAAACAAATGAAAATGCAAATTTAATTGGCAGAGGTCACGGCAAAACATTTTTTAGAAATAATGAAGGAAGAGAAATATATTCCTGTTATCAACGATTATTTATTAAAAAAAGAAATAAAAAATGAGTTATTGTTTTAATGTGTTTATATTATGAAAACAACTTTAAGAACTGATTTAACTATTGGTGAAATTATTGAAGGTTTTGAATATAGCGAAGCCGAAGAAAAAGGACTTTATGGTTGGAATGGAAAACTGACAATTCAGCCAGAATATCAAAGAAATTATATTTATGGTGATGGTAAAAAAGATGTTGCAGTTATACAATCTTTATTAAAAGAATATCCTATTGGAGTGTTTTATTTTGTAAAAACAGGTGAAGATAGTTATGAAATACTTGACGGGCAACAGAGAATTACAAGTATTGGAAGATTTTATTTACATAAATTTTCAATAATGGACGACAACGATGTTCCGTATTATTTTCATAGTTTGGAAGAAGAGCAACAAAAATTGCTATTAAATACAAAATTGATGATATATTTTATAGAAGGTACAGCAAATGAAGTTAGAGAATGGTTTAAGACGGTCAATATCGCAGGAGTTCCATTAAATAATCAAGAAATTAGAAATGCAATTTATAGTGGAAAATTTGTTTCTTTGGCAAAAGCAGAGTTTAGTAACTCAACTAATCCACAAAACAAAAAAAGAAAAGCATATATTAAGGGCAATCCAAAGAGACAAGAGATTTTAGAAGTTGTTTTAGATTGGGTTAGCAGACATAATATAGATGAATATATGTCAAAACATAGGCACGATGAGAATATAAATGAATTATATGAGTATCAAAATAAAGTTATTAATTGGATAGAAACAATTTTTATGGAAGTTGAAAAAGAAATGTGTGGTCTTCCTTGGGATGATTTTTATGAAGAATATAAAGATAACAAATATGAGCCAATGTTAATAAATCAAAAAGTTAGAGAATTATTTACAGATTTTGCAGTTAAAAATAAAAGCGGAATATACGAATACATATTAGGTAATTGCGAAGATCCAAAATTACTTGATATAAGATTTTTTGAAGAAAGTGTTAAAAAATCAAAGTATAAAGAACAGACATATCAAGCACAAAATAATCAGGTTTTAATTTCAAATTGTCCAGATTGTATAGCGGAAAATGGAGCAAATAAACAAAAAATATGGAAATATGAAGAAATGGAAGCCGACCACATAACCGCTTGGAGCAAAGGCGGTGAAAGCACAAAAGAAAACTGCCAAATGTTATGTATTAGACATAATAGGTTAAAAGGAAATAAATAATGGTGCGACCGAGAGGACTTGAACCTCCACACCTTTCGGCATAGCCACCTCAAGGCTACGTGTCTACCATTCCACCACGATCGCAAACTAAATTGAAAAGAAGAAAATACTTTTTTAAAGTCAATGAAAAACACTTTAACCAACCAGCATCGACCTTGACAAATAAACTGATATTATTAAAACAAGATAACTATAAAAACTCTATGGCAGACAACCAACAACTTAAAGACGAAATATTGGAATTTAAACAAAAAATCACATCAAAACAACAGCCACATAAACCACATATTGCAAAAAATAAAAATATGGCCTTTATTTATGGTTTTTTTGCAGACATATTGGCAGGTGTAATAACGGCATTCGTCTTATACAACATATATCAACATTTCTTTTCTAAAAATATTGCCGTTTTAACCATCTTGCTTATTGGATGTATAGCTGGTGGGTTTTATAGCACGATTAAGATGTTTGTAAATTTTAAGAAAGATAATTAACTCTTGTGTTTTATCGCACATAAAAAGTAATATAATTCATTTTTATTGACAATAATAAAGAAGATAGAAGATAAGAATGGAATAAATATGAGCGGTGGCATTAACCCAATGCATCAGTTTGAATTAACAAACTTAATCAACATAGAGGCTTTTGGGCATAATTTCAGTATAACAAATGGAGCATTAACAATGTTCGGTGCGATAGTGTTTGTTTTAATTATAAGTTTTTTGCTTGGTAAATTTAATAAAATTATTCCCAACCGCCTACAATCTGGATTAGAGATGTCAATGCTGACGATTAAAAACATCTGTGCTGGTTCATTGGGTGAGATAGGCAAGAAATATGTTCCATTTGTATTTTCAATTTTTCTGTTTGTCTTAACATTAAATTTATTTGGACTAATTCCGGGTTCCTTTGCTCAAACAAGTCATATTTCAATCACATTTACATTGGCACTCGTAATGTTTTTTGTTTGCATTGCCATCATTATTGCTAAAAGAGGTTTAAAGGCATATAAAATTTTCATACCATCAGGAACACCTTGGTGGTTAGTGCCATTGATGTTTGTTTTGGAAATGTTTTCATTTTTTGTTAGACCAGTAAGTTTGGCTGTAAGGTTGGCGGCGAATATGATAGCAGGGCATGTTATGCTTGATGTTATAGCTTTTTTTGTAATTATGCTGGGTGTTGCAGGAATTGTCCCATTTGCATTTCTTGCAGTTATGATGGCTTTTGAGCTATTTGTTGCTTTATTGCAAGCATACATTTTCTCCGTCTTTTCTTGTGTATACATCAACGAAGCACTTGAAGGAGGACATTAATTTAAAATAGAATTACACATATAACAAGAAAATTTTTTTTCTTGTTGTTATTTTTTTTTTTTTTTTATCATTACAAGTATGGAAAGCGAACAAAATGAACTTCCAGATTTACAAGAATATAACAATTACAATGATTTTGAACAATATTTTACAAAAAAAATTGACGACCATTTACAGGATGTTCAAACATACACTAGTGATTGGGATCGGAGATATAAATATTTACATCATTTCAATATGAAACATTTTTTAAACCCTATACAGGAAACAACAGAACAAACAGATCAAGGTGATATAGATAATATAAAACAACAAATTAAAAAAAATACGCTCACATTGCATGAAAAATATATTTCACAAAAAAACTTCAAAGCTTTTTGCAAAATAGACAGGCCAGATTCTGATACAATAAAACACACAACAATAACGATAGCTATGGAAAACAACGATGATAACAACAGTTATCAAATAGTGTATAAGTCAAACGGTAATGATCAATATTATAGGTATACAAAAGGAATTTTCAATAATGAACAACAGTTGACACAAGGACATTATCGAGCTATGTCGTGGGACAATACACGAGCTGAGATATGCAACGGTACTTGGTTGCCTACCAAAAACAAGAGCAGTATTCATACATCAGGCACATATATTGTAATCAACAGAGATAATATACACCAAACTGTTACCATAGATATATGTTATGATTACAAAAATAATGATGCACCAAACATAACAGTCGGCGGTGGATCAGTATTTAGAATTAAATTATTGCAAGAAAAAGGCAAATATACATTAAAAGAAATTAAAAAAGGAAATATGATAGAGGATAAGGTTGATGAAAATAGTCTTAGCGAAACTAACGAAAATGCAATACGGGAAGTTATTGATGACGAAATGACAGGTAAGTCTTTAAGAGATACCTTAATAGAAGAACCGGAATTATTTAACCTACTGAAACAAATAGGAATAATAAACGATGAGCTATATAACAAATATTTTAAGCAAATAGAAATAAATATTGAAGATGGACAAGAAGGAAAAGACAAATATACTTATGGCTGTTATTGTTGCGGTATAGATAATGATCAAGTTAGATTTTGTGGAACTAATTGTTTTACACTTAATTATACATAAGTGTTTATCGCATATATCCAACAAAAACACTTGCAAATAAAACAAGCAAAACATTCAAGTTAAAAGATATTTATTGTTTAATATATGGATGTAGAAAAAATTTCATTGGGTGATTATCCTGAAAATGTTAATGTTATCATTGAAGTTTCAGCCAATAGTAATGTAAAATATGAAATGGACAAAGAAAGTGGAGCTTTAATGGTGGATAGGTTTTTACATACACCAATGTTTTATCCTGCTAATTATGGCTTTTTGCCACATACATTAGCAGACGATGGAGATCCTCTTGATGCATTAGTTTTAACTCGTTGGAAATTACAAGAAGGTTCTGTAATTAAAGCAAGGCCAATTGGTGTATTACTGATGGAAGACGAAAAAGGTATGGATGAAAAAATTATCTGTGTTCCAGCAAAAAAGCTTGATAAAGCCTACGAAAATATCAATGATATTAAAGATTTGCCACAACAAGTTATTGATGAAATCAAACACTTTTTTGAGCATTATAAAGACTTAGAAAATGGTAAGTGGGTGAAAGTTTCCGGAATTGATAATGCAGAAAAAGCAAAAGAAATAATTAAAAAATTTGTAAAATAATCGTTTAAATATCTGGTATGAATATTCAGGTATTTAACGAAATAGATAGCACGCAAATTGAAGCAAAACGACAAATAGATGCTTGTGGTTTTATTGCTGATAAAATTATCGTCGCCATCAATCAAACAAACGGGATAACAACAAAAAAAGACATTCCTTGGCAATCAAAAGCAGGTGATGTGTTGATGTCATGGATACTGAATGTAAATAATCAAAACATCAAAATAAACCACATACTATTTTGTTGTTCGTTAGCAATTAGAGATATACTAAATGATGAAAGAGAAAAGATAATTGCTTCTACTGATAATAAAGATAAACAACAATTTCTACAAGAAATGAAAATAGAAATTAAATGGCCCAATGACACACTCATTAACAAAAGGAAAATTAGTGGTATATTAGCAGAATTTTATAAAAATCATCTCATTATAGGTATTGCCATCAATCTCGTAAAAAATAGTTTTAAAACCGCTCGTATGCCAGCAACAGATTTTGAAACATTAACCGGAAAATTGCTTGATAGCAAAACTTTCATAAATAACATCTATAATAAATCAAAGGAGTATATTGATATATTGTTAAAATACGGCTTCACTCCAATCAAAGAACAATGGAAACAATATGCCTATATGCTCGGTCAAGTTGTTGAAAAAAGTGATGGCAATTTTGTAATGTTTAATGATATTAACGATGACGGAGACATTATCTGATTACAGATAATAATATATCGCTCGCCATATCACTATTTAATCATTATCCTTTAAATATCTCCAACTTACCATCATTGGTCTCAAAACAATCAACATGAACCCAACCATTTTTTGTGCTTTCTTGGCTCTCCAGCCTCTTAATGGTTTTCAATTTTCCATTTTCAATTAAGTATTTACAATCATTCCATAGTTTTACATTATCTTTGCTATGCAAATCAACTGCTTTTCCCATGCAATGTGCAGAGCAATACAATATCGTCTTGCCTTTAACCATTTGGTCTAAATTACTTCTAAAGCCACATTGTGAAAAATTTGTTTTACCAAAAACCCAATCATTTATAGTTAAACCACTTTTATGATGTTCGCGAATTGTATCTAAGTCTTTCTTAAAATCATCACTAAAAAACCTCAAACAGAAATCACCATATCTATCATAAACAATTTTACTCACAAGCTCTTGGATTTTGAAATACTTACATTTATACATAAGCTCAAACTTTTTACTAAAAAACTATCAAAAATTAAACATCAAAAAAGCAAGTTATAAAACACATATTGACAAAAATTTTACATATCTTCAAATAAGATTATGCAACCATTGGCAAATAAAATTAGGCCACAGACATTAGATGAATGTGTGGGACAAGAACACTTAATTGGAAAAAATGCACCATTGCGAATTGCAATAGAAAATCATCGTTTGTTTTCATTTATATTATATGGCCCTTGTGGTGTAGGAAAAACCACCATATCACGAATATATGCACAATCAATGAATGCTGATTATTATGAACTATCGGCAGTTTCAGCATCAAAAGATGATATAAAAAAAATAATAGATACTAAATCAATGTTTGCAAGACCAAAAATACTTTTTTTAGATGAAATACATAGATTTAACAAAGCACAACAGGATTTTTTATTACCTTATGTGGAAAATGGAGAATTGTATTTAATTGGTGCGACAACAGAAAATCCATCTTTTGAAGTCATTGCCCCACTTCTATCAAGATGTAATGTGTTTGTATTAAACCAACTTACAGAAAAAGACATAAAAAAAATTATTAAAAAAGTAGATAACAATATAGATGAAAAATCGTTAGAAATCCTAACAGGTATGGCAAATGGAGATGCAAGATTTATCATATCTGTAATGGAAAATATAATAGATTTATATGGTAAAATAACAGAACAAACAATAGAGCAAGCATATCAAAATAAATCAATAAGATATGATAAAAAAGGTGAAGAGCACTATAATACAATTTCAGCTTTCATCAAATCACTCCGTGCAAGTCAAGCAGATAGTGCAGTATACTACCTTGCCAGAATGATAGATGCAGGCGAAGACCCATTGTTTATTGCTCGTCGAATGGTAATTTTTGCCAGTGAAGATGTTGGCTTTGCAGATAGATATGCTTTAATGATAGCTAATGCCGTATTTCAAGCTTGTCAAGAAGTAGGATTGCCAGAATGTAAACTCAACTTAGCACACGGAGCCATTTATTTGGCAAAATGTAAAAAAGATCGTCGTGCAAATGATGCAATAGCATTAGCACTTGAAGATGTAAGAAAATTTGGCAATTTACCAATACCACTAAAAATTAGAAACGGCACAACAAAAATGATGAAACAATGGGGATATGGTAAAAACTACACACCATACGACAAAGAAAGCTATTTGCCGGACAAATTAAAGAGTAAAAAATACTTTACTGAAAAGACAGACAAACAAATTAAAGACTAATTAAATACTCAATATAAATCAGTGGTTAGTCAGAAAAGACCTATCTACCATAAGCATAGGTGCACTTTCTAACAAAATTGCCATCAGTCAAGCTGAAATACATTAAGGAAATTTTACCATTAGCTTTTGCCTTTGAAACACTATTATCGCCTATAAGACCAATATACTTACAAGCCTCACCTTCCTTCAAAGAAGCCATACTTAGTCCCATAGCTTTTGCTTTTTTCTTAGCTTGATCCTTTGCAACAGAAGCACAAGAAGAAATTGCAAATACACTCAAACACAAAAATAAAATATTTCTAATCATAGCTATTCAAAAACGAGATATTTTAAATAAATAGATTTTATTATAGTCAACTATCTTTCTTCATTATTAAACTCAATACGAATATTAAAAAGACGACCAACCACCATATAAATAAACTTATTCATTGTTTTTTGCATCAATGTATAGCTCTCAAATTTATACTCACTAAAAGGATCTTTATGTGCATAAGCTCTCAAATGTATACCCTCTTTAATATGGTCAAGATAGTATAGATGTTCTCTCCAACATTCATCCAATGTTTGCAACATAACTCTTCTTTGAACCTCTGCCAATGAATACAAATCAACATTCATATAGTTGTTCGAATAATTTTGAATACAAAAAGTGTTTAATGTTTCTAAATCATATTTTGACAAATTAATATCGCTTTTTGCAAACAAATATGTCTGTTGCATAATATCTTTTAGTTCACGAACATCAACCTCATTGTTATGTGTAGCACGAGCAATAATGTCTTCATTAACATCATTAACTATTTGTTTAAAAATACGACTAATGTTATCAGACTTAACAATCGCCATTCTTTGTTCGTAGATAACTTTTCTCTGTTCATTAACTATGTCATCATATTTAAGTAAGTTTTTACGAATTTCATAGTTAAAATTTTCAATCTTTTTTTGTGATTTATTGATAATGCTATTTAACATTGGATGGTTCATTGGCTCATTGCCCTTAAAGCCAATTTTTGATAAAAACATATCAATCTTTTCACCACCAAAAATCCTTAAAAGATTGTCTTTTAAAGATAAATAAAATTGTGTTTGTCCCGGATCTCCTTGTCTACCAGCACGACCCTTTAACTGATTATCTATTCTTCTACTTTCATGTCTCTCGGAGCCTATAACCAACAACCCACCGGCATCAACAACTTGCTGATATTCTTTTTTATGTCTTTCTCGCACTTCATCGGCTATCTTTAAAGCATCAATAGAGCCAACATTACTCTCTTGTTTAATATC
The DNA here is from genome assembly GCA_017444095.1 of Rickettsiales bacterium. Lineage (GTDB taxonomy): Bacteria > Pseudomonadota > Alphaproteobacteria > Rickettsiales > Deianiraeaceae > UBA4311. Next base: position 83,924 of record JAFSXM010000021.1, read on the forward strand.
TTTATTTTCTTTATCTTCCTTGCTACCAATTATTTTTTCAATATCAGCTATATTTGTTGCCAGTTCTTTACTATCAGTAATATTTCTGTCTAATTTTTCTTTTGCCTTTGCTATCTCATCATCAATCTCCTTTTGTACATTACCACCCAGCATAATATCAGTTCCACGACCAGCCATATTCGTAGCGATAGTAATAGCTCCAAATCTACCAGCCTCTGCAACAATTTGAGCCTCCTTTTCGTGATATTTTGCATTCAATAAGTTATGTTTTAAACCCGCCTTATTCAGCAAAGCAGATAATTTTTCAGATTTGTCTATACTAATAGTTCCTATTAAAACAGGTTGTCCTTTTTTATTGGCTTCCTTAACTCGTTCAACAATAGCATTAAACTTATCTTCTTCATTTTTAAAAACCAAATCATCAAGTTCCTGCCTTATAACAGGCCTGTTCGTTGGAATTGTCACAATTGGTAATTTGTATATGTCGTAAAACTCTGAAGCCTCAGTACTTGCAGTTCCGGTCATTCCACTCAACTTTTTATACATTCTAAAAAAGTTTTGATATGTAATAGAAGCCAATGTTTGATTTTCAGCCTCAACTTTTACTCCCTCTTTCGCTTCTATGGCTTGATGCAAACCTTCACCATATCTTCTACCATCCATTATTCGTCCAGTAAATTCATCTATAATTAAAACTGCCCCATCTTTAACAATATAGTCAACACCATTATGAAACAATGTATTAGCCCTTAAAGATTGAATAATAAAATTCAAAATAGCAAATGAATTACCACTATACAGCTCTTCGTTTACACCTAATAGACCATAAGACCTTAACAACTTCTCTATATGTTCGTTGCCAACTTCCGTCAGTTGCACACTTTTTCTTTTTTCATCAATTTCATAATCCTCTTGATTTAATTGCTTCACAACTTTATCTATGGCAATATAAGTCTTTGGGTCATATTGTGCTGGGCCACTTATAATAAGTGGTGTTCTGCTTTCATCTATCAAAATAGAGTCAACTTCATCAACGATGGCATAATTAAAGCCACGATTAACTATACTCATTTCATCCAATGTTGCCCTCATATTATCTCTTAAATAGTCAAAACCAAGCTCGGTATTTGTAGCATAAGTAATGTCTTTTGCATATTCATCCTTTCTATTTTCTATATCAGTTTGTCCGTTAACACAACCAACAGATAAACCTAAAAATTTATAAACTCTCCCCATCCATTCGCTGTCTCTTTTTACAAGATAGTCGTTAACAGTTATAACATGTACACCTCTACCTGTTAAAGCATTCAAATATGTAGGTAAAGTTTCAACAAAAGTTTTTCCTTCACCAGTGCTCATTTCGGCAATATTTCCATCGTGCAAAGCCATACCGCCAATCAACTGCACATCAAAATGTCTCATTCCAAGCACTCTTTTTGATGCTTCCCTTACAACAGCAAAAGCTTCTGGCAATATTTGATTTAGAACTTCTTGCTCTGCTTTATAATTTTCTTCATCATCTCTATCATCTTTACGAGCATCTAATATTTTTTGCTTAAAAATATTTGTTTGAGTTTTTAACTGCTCATCCGAAAATTGAGAAAATTTTTCTTCAAGAGCATTTATTGCTCTAACTCTTTCTTGATACTTCTTAATATGTTTTGCATTCTCGTCACCAATGATTAAGTTAAAAATATTTTTAAATATAGACACACAAAAAGAAATAAACTAATTACACTTTTATTTACCATTATTGGAAGATTTTATATTCGTTATTTTTACCTTTCTTAAAGGCTTCGTACCTTTAACTTTAACTTTTCGTAATTTAACAACTTTCTTTGTTTTATTATTTTCACTTGATACATCAGATAGCTTGTTTTCAAAAATAACAGAGCCATCCTCTATGCCACATTTGCCGTTGATATCAGCTTCACAACTATCGATAATAGAAGAATTATTGCCATCATCTCTGTTTGTTGTTCCACTGGCAACAGCATTATCATTCCCGCGATAATCGCTTGATGCCTGTTCGTCAATCTGTTTCTGTACTAAGTCAGCTATCCCATCATCGTAGTTTTTCACTTCATTTAAATCAAAATCAGCATCAGCTCGTTTTACAACAATATAGCCTCGCTTAATACCACTTAGAGTTCCGTTCATTAAGCGATACAAATCTTCTAACTTAATCCATACCCAAACACCAAGATGTGAAGCAACATCCATAACCAAAACATAATCGCCGTCCTCATAATAAGCGACAATTGGAGAATAATGACCTGAATTTTTATCATACATCGCACTCATATGATAGTTTGCAATTAAATACACATCATTGGATGATGTAATCTTTTTTACCATATCTCTAAATTGTTTAGCACCAGCAGTTGATGCATCATCGCCAGCAAATATTACATATTTCGCATCTACATTTTTATGTGCCCGCATAACATCAGTTAAATCTTGTAAACCAATACCACCGCTGTAAATACCATCATCGTTTTTTTCCTGTCTTGCAACAACATCATATTTAACCTTGCCACCTTTTTGTTTGTATGGAGTAAAGATATTTCTTTCTGTCATCATATATCTTGGCCTGTCGACACCATTTTTTTCTTCAACCAAAGATTTATCAGCATCAAGCAAAAAAGACCGCCCTTCTCTTTCGTAAATCGCACTCAAAATAACTCTCGCACTTGCTGGACCACATGTTGTTGGATATTCTTGCCCACTGAAATGTTGAGCCAATGCAAAAAATGGCTTATTATACGGAGTTTGTGTTAACATTTTCATGCCTTCCACCGAATTAAGTTCTATTGGTTTCTCACCTGTTATCGCACCATAATTATATGCTTTATAATTAACATTTATTTTTTGTCTTTCCCAAATGTCTTTTTTGGAAGAACAAGACACACTTGTTGCTAAATACAAACATAAACTACAAACAACAAAACTCCGCTTAACAGATAACATAAAAACATCCCATATTTAATGGGGAAATAAACAAAATTAAAATCAATATATTATTTATAAGCTATGATTAAAATATTACTTGAAAATAAAAAGCAAACAACAACAAGACATTATGTTTGTTCTAAAAATTCAATGGAAAACCATAAAGATAGTATTGATTATTAAAAATAATGTTTTAATTAAATTTTAATTTAATTATTAGTTATGCTTAACTAATATTTAAATTAAAAAATTGACTTCTCGGTTGAAGTTGCTAATTACAATATTGGATATTGTCAAAGAAACAATATAAATGATTGTTCGCCAAAAAAATTACAAAAATTGCTTTGGTATATTTATGTTTGGTATTTAATTTATACTGGTCAAAAAATTATAAATGAAAAAATTTTTGCTTGGTTACACGGGCCAGTTGTTGCAGAGGTATATGGTAAATATAAAGATTATGGTTATCAAGTTATTCCTTTTGATGAAGAATATAAAAAAGAATATGATGAAAATTTTAGCGATGAAGATAAAGAAATTATGAGTGGTATTCTTGATAATTATAGTTCTTTTACCGCCGATGAGTTAGATGATAAAACACATAAAGAAGAACCTTGGATAAGAGCAAGGATGAGGGATGACAATGAAATTTTAGACGAAGATATTGTAGATTTTTATTCAAGAGTTTTTGAAGATAGCTATAATGGCGAATAATTATAAAGATAGATTACCTTTTGCCGATTTTTGTAAAACTTTAAAAATAGCTTCCCATAACGCAAAATTTGATGCAAAATTAAAAGAAATAAAATATCACAAAAGAATAGATGAAAAAAGAAAAGAATTATTAAATAATAATAAAGTAAAATCTATAATAGAAGATTTACGAACACAAACAATATTTAGAAATGTGTGTAATAAATATAACATTTATCCAATAGAAAAAAGCAACAAAGACAATTATACTTATATACTTATTTACAAGATGATATAGATATAGATAAAGATAGTAAATTTGGCATTGTCATTTTGGGGGAACTAAAAATACATTATTTTTTACTTGTAATGATGATTCAATTTATATTATAGAAATAACAGATTATCATTTATAAATGTATCAAAACCAATTCTCAAAACAAACCCTCCTATTTCTCAAATCCACCAATCTATAACAACCTTGTAATTGTAAAAGTTGATTAAAGGTGTCTATTTTATCTCTAAACTCTCTAAACTAATTTACATAGTTATCCAAGTATTTAGTTGCAAC
>JAFSXM010000022.1 GCA_017444095.1 Rickettsiales bacterium
GCGAAAACAATTAGCGGAAATTGCACAGAAAGGAGTTATAAATATTGCACTGACTCAAATGCAACAACTTGTGCAAGTACCCCAACTAACACATCTTACACTTACGATTGTAAATTCTATGGCTCAACAAAGAAGAGTTGTGAGACGAAGAAAGTGGAAGATAAATATTGCACAGGTGAAGGTACTGGGTGTAGCAATACAGCAAATTCAAATAGTGTGTATTTTTGTCAATATATTGATAATAACAAAATAAGTTGCAGTACAGCACAATCCATAGGATATGTTTATTATTCATATAGGCATGATCCCTCGCCAAAGATTGGTTCGAAAGTATATTACAGTAGTAGCTCCTGCGATGTAAGCGGAAGTTATGCTTGTAACAAATTTACTTGTTATAAAGCCAGCATATTGGGTGGTAGTATTGTTAGCATGGCTGATGCTACACAAACATGTGTGTTCGGAAATGTATACAGGGTTAGGGCTTAATAATTGTACATGCCGGATATGCCGTAGCTGGCAATTCACATTTGTGCTTGATATACAAAAAAAAACAATATAATATTTTCAGATAGACACTAATAATAGTTTTTACAAATCATTTATTATTCTTCGCAAACCTAACCAAATCTTCAAACTTACAAACAAATTCTCTTGGTAAATTACGACGGTAAGCTTGTTTTTCTCGTTCAAAAAATAGTTGTTTGATAAGTTGATAGTTTTTTGTATAGCCAATTTTATGTTTATATCTTTGCCAAACTAATGCTGGGTTGAATTTATAATATTTTTCATCTTCTAATTCTTTACATTCTCGCTGAAATTGTTGGTATGCGGTTTGATTTTTGTTAAACATTGCAATCATTTCATTATAGATTGGCTGTAAAAACTCAACATCTTGTTTTGCATAGACAATCTGTTCGCCTGTCAATGGCCTCTTTAACCAATTTGAATGTTGCAATCGTTTTTCTTTAACAATTTCTTTATGACAAACAAGATTAACAAGTTTCGCATACCCAATTTCATTACCGAAACCAAGATATTTTCCAGCAACTTGTGTATCAAAAATATTTTTCATTACAATATTAAAATGATAATAAATAGCCTCCATATCTTGCTTGCAAGCATGTATGATTTTAATATTATCATCATTAGACAGCAAATATTTCAAATATTGTATATCCTCTACACTGGTTTTAATATCGGCTTGTTCGCAATATCTCTTGTTTTCATTTTTATCTCTGTTTTTCAAAACATCATAAATAACAGCATCCTTGCCCTCTTCTTTAATTTGAACTATTGACAAAATCGGTCTATATGTATGTCGTCGTTCAAATTCAGTATCTATTGATAGAAGCATAAATATATGTAAATTTAGTTTTCAATCCTGCTACTCGTCATCACCAAAAATGCGATTATCTTTTACCTCAAACACATCATCACTAATACCTTTGTTAACTTTTGTATTTGTAAAATCCAATCTTATAATTGGAATAAACTTGGAATTAACAATATCATCATTTGACAACTTATAATTCTTCTTATCATCATTCTTGTTTTTGTTTCCATTATCTGGCAAAATTATACCATATAACGACATTGATTTAATGGTATTTTGTTTTACATCGACATTCAAACACCCATCTAAGTATGCATCCTGATGTTTAAAGGCTAAACAAAGCTCGTTGTTAAAATTATAGTGCAGTTCTTTTGCATCCAACTTATTATCAAACAATTTTAGCAAATCATTGTATTGATTTTCCACATAAGTAATCTGTCCAACATTTTCATCAACTGCCTTCAAAACGCCATCGATAGAAGCAATTTTTAAAGTCATAACTTTCGTCTTATGTCTTATCATTATCTTATTTGGTGTTTTTATAAACAACTCACCATCAGCATATTCTGGCTTTTTTTCAGTATATGTAGTTTGTTTGTAATTCGCGGAAAAATCTTTTAAAGCTTGCAAAAACAATAATCTATTATCATTGTTTTTCACTTCAATAGATATATTTTTTGCCTCGCAAGTGGCATTATACGAACCAAATAAAATTAAGGCACAAACAATAAACAGGCAAAATATACGAACATTGCTATTTAATAAAAATATTTTTCCATACATACTAACAAATCAAGTAATTAGTCCGTTGGTATTTGTTTATTGGCAATATCGGCAACCCCACTACCATTTGTTTTATTTATTCCTTCAAAAGGAATTTTTACAGCATTTTCAACTTTATTTATTTCATTAGAAATTCCGTGATTGTATTTTATACAAGAAATCAATAGGCAATTACCAATAAAAAGACATACCATTACCCGTGTTATTTTTATTAAAAGTTTATTAGCACCACCAGGGGCAAAATGTGGACTTGAAACCAAAACAGAACTTTCTGCCGACCTTTGTATAATAACAAGTAAAATAATGCCTGTCATAAACACAAAGTTTAAAAAAATCAAAAAATTAACCATTTTATATTCACTTAACCTTTTCAGAAGGTTATAGCAAGGTTTTTAATGTCAATACACTATTTGCAAATAAGGACGGCATCGCCTCAATCTCGTCATTAGTAAATTTTGACAATACATAATCACTTAACTCTTGTTGTGTATTTTGTGGTCTACCAATACCAATACGAATTTTATTATATGTCGTTTTTAAACATTGATTGATTGATTTTATACCATTATGTCCTGCTGAACTCATAGAATTTGAGACTTTAATTTTTCCAAACTCAACATCTGCCTCATCGTGTATAACAATAATATCCTTTGCATCAATTTTATAAAAATTAACAACTTTTATAACACTTTCGCCTGATAAATTCATATATGTTTTTGGCTTTAATAACAAACAATCAGTGCCAAACAAAACACCACTTGAAATATAGCCGTTAAACTTTTTATCATCCTCCCAATTACTAAAATCACACAAATCAACACCATTATGTCCTTGCCAAGTAAAATTACCATCTCTAATTGCATCAACAACCAAGAAACCAATATTATGTCGTGTATAATGATACTCTTTTGGATAATTACCAAGCCCAACTATTAGCTTAAATTTCATATCTAACATCGTTTAATAAAGGTTAATAATATGCAAAAAAAATCAGCTATGATGTTTTCTTCCCATTTAATAGAAAATCTTTAAATTGTTTATCATCGATTGGTAAATTGTAATTCATGTCATTCGTGCATACAACATAAATTGTATCAAAAAAGTCTTCAACCGCGAGCTCTTTAATACCAACTTTTGGCACCTTTTCATCAAAAACACCAACTTTATTATACTTCTTTTGCAATTCATCCCTAACATCTGTGATTAATTGATTTATAGTTGTCTGTGTATATGTGTATGATTTACCTTTATTAAACATTTCAATTTCAAATGATATAAAGAAAATTTTATCCTGTTTGGTTGAATTCAAACAATCAAACTGATAACCCTGCACATCAAGAAGTGATTTTTTATCATTCGTAATCTTTGCAATTGTCGTTAAAGGCTCGTTATAACTATCTTCAAGTTTTAATTGTTGCATTTTCATTACAGCAACATCAACAACATCTTTCGTAATTTTCTTATTGTCCTCTTGATATTTTTGCAACTTTTGTTTCTCTTCGGTAACATTACTTCTCTTTAATTGTCTTTCAACTTCTAATACTGAAATAGAAACAATGTAATATGCAAATAGGCAACCAATCGCTATACAAGAAAGAAAAAATATCAACTTCACATATCTAATAATACTAAACATCTGAGTATGTTTTTTTATCTTTCCACTTGTTAATGGTTGTAAAAACTTTAACCTTGGCAATGCAATTTTAATCAACAAAAGCTCATACATTAAATCACTCGGCAAAGCATCAATATTGTTTCCACCCATCGGCAATTCATTGTACGAAATATCCATATTCTCTAATATGGCATCTTTACTTTTTAAACCATCAATATCTATGCTATTTGTAAAGCCAAAAATCTTAATCTTAGATTTTGAATGTATACTGGTATATGTGATTTCAATATTCTTCATCACCATCGAAAGTGCATTTGCCACACTTGCAACTATATCGACATTTTGCTCAATGATAATTTCTCTTCCAAGTATAAAATCTTTACCATTAGCAGCTGATAAAAAAAACTTATTATCTAACAAAATTACCACAATATCCAATTCAGGTATATAGTTCTTGCCGTAAGGGTCAACATTCGATGTCAACCCGTATAACAACGGCAATTGCTCCAAACAATAAATATATTTTAAATCAATATTATACTGTTGCAACATTTCTATTATTTTTAAGATATGATTTTCTTGTGCATTACTTTTGATCGTAGTCACTACGGCTTCCGTTTGTTTCTTATTTAATAACGATATATTACCACAAATAACATCTTTATCATTCAGTTTTAACTGTAAAAAATCTAAAAAATCTATCTTATCATTCTTTTTCTGTATAAAATCAATATTCGTATAAAAACTACCAATAACAACAATCAGCTTACCATTCTTACAAATCGTACTAATATAGTTTTTTATCTTTTTGTAATCTACACTAAATTTTTCGGCATAATAATAAACTTTCGATAGAGTATTATTACATAGACACACATAGTCACGATCTATACACATTATACTCATAAACAATTATCTGTCTACATCGTCAGTTATTCGTCTAATTTCTTCACTTACAATATCGGACACAATTCTCTCCAAATGATCATTAAGGTAATCTATAACAACTGGTCGTATTAAATCGATTGCTATTTGTTCCAATGTTTTGCCACCATTGTCTTTATTTGAACCACAATCCCTTTCGTCAACAACTCTTCTCTTAACCTGTTCTATCAAATTGGAAATATTTCGTCTTACACTTCTTCTTGTATTTTCACTGATAGAGACAACATCCAAGCCTACATTAGATTGTATACTTTTTTGTTTCCCGTATGAAGGTTTCGCAATCGCCATTCGTTTCGCATCCATCGAAGCCTCATTCGTTAATGGTTTGATGTCTTCCTTGATATTATCTATAGAAGAATCCAATAAATCCACATTACCTTCGTCAATATCCAACTGTGATATATTATCATCGTTTTTGATATAATCTTCATCATCCACAGGCTCTTCATCATTACTGGAAACACCAATATTGCCATTCTCAATAGTTACAGTTTCATCTTCATTGCCATCCACACCATCATCGCCATTTTTATCATAAAATTCTATATCGTCTTCATCAATATCCTCTTCATTGACAGTCTGAATATCTGCTACATCACCGCTATCACTATCATTACCTTTATCGTCCGTAATAGCATCCTTTAATTCATTTACCACATCATCAACCAAAGAGACATTTCTATTATTACCAATATTACTATCACTTTCATCATCTGTATCATCCAATTCTTCTACATTTTCATCATCAATGTCATTATTCTCATTATCGATATGATCGGCATACGATGAAACAATATCTTCATTCTTATTTGTATTTACATTACTTACGATATCGCTTTTGCCGTAATTTTTTATATCATTTTCATTCGAATTAGTACCACTCTTACTTAACAATTCATTTAAATCATCATTATCATCTTCTTCTTCATCATCCTCATTATCATCACTTAACAGCATATTCAACAATTCATCATCTTCATCATTATAACCAACATCAGCATTATCCATACTTTGTGATGTTGATGCCTGTTCTGATATCTTACCATTCAAATTACTACCATCACCACTTGCGTCAGAGATTTTCTCTTTAATTTGTTGCAAAACATCGTCAGTTCCACCATTAGCCTGCTTTTTCCTCAAGAACATAAACTTTCGACTATAAAGTAGAAAATAAAAAGCAAGAAAAAAATGGAATAGAGCAAAATACATAGCTCTGTGGTAAAAAAAACTCTTGATAATTTTTACTTTTTCTTTTTCAATAAAAAACAGCTATTAGTAAGTATTTATCAAAAATACTATTTTATCTAATAGAACAAGTAAATATTTGTTGGCATACATAACATTTATTATTGATGTAAAATCAAGAGTTTTTATAATAGAGCCAAATACAATACAAAACAAATTCTAATACTTGCCAATTAACAAAAAGAAAAATATTAATATGTATTTGTTTTTAATGGAAAAGATAAATTGATTACAATTTTGAACTTTCAATTACATTATCATATGAATTATTCAAATTATTTCCACCCTCACAAACATTAGCCATAGATCTAACCTTGTTTACCACATCTTGAAAAGCCTTCTTATACATTTCAAACTTTTCAATCGCAACATCTCTTTCTTTTTTTATTCTCCTTATATCATCTTGTTCTCTTGCGTCACAAGATTTGTTAACAAATGATTTTGTATTTAGTTTATCTTTTAACTTTTTATTTTCCTGACTAAGTTTACGGTTTTCATCTGCCAAGCTGTTTATTACATCTTTGTCACATTTTTTTTGCTCTCCTTGTTGCTCCAATTTTCGTTCGCAATATGATAAATACTCTTTGTATCTTTCATCTGAAAACATCACAGCTTCCTTTTCCAAGGTATTAGTAATTTTTGAAAACAAAAACAATACACTATCAATTTTAATGTCGTTCCACGATTTTTTATTTTTTTTATAATCAGAATGTAGTAATTCAAATAATTTTCTCGTAACATCTACTGGCATTTTTAATTTTAATGCATAATCACTCATACTTTTATTTTTGCTTACAATGATTTCTTCTCTGCCACCTAACACATCAATTAAACAAGATGTAAAATATTGCATAGCATAGACATTTCTTTCCATACTTAATGTCTCTTTTGTCATAGTGGCCAATCTTTTAAATTCTTTTACAATCTCTGTTTTAGGTGGTTTTTTTTGACTAAAAATTTCATGTTTCATAATTAAAAAATAACTACTATTAGCAATAGTAAGAAAAAAAAAACTTTTTGCAAATTAAAATATACAACAAATCTACTCTTTAAGAGTTAAACAATTTATGGTAGCAGAGGTAAAAATGCCAGCATTGTCGCCAACGATGACAGAAGGTAAAATTGTGTCTTGGAACAAAAATGTTGGTGATAAGATTGAGGCTGGTGATGTTATATTGGAAATAGAAACAGACAAAGCAGTTATGGAAGTAGAAGCTCAATCAAAGGGTGTATTGGGAAAAATTTTATTTGAGTTAAACCAAGATGTTCGTGTTGGTGATACAATAGCTTTAATTAAAGAAAAGAATGATACCGACGAAGATATTTTTAACTATCAATCGTCCACAACAACAAATGGTAAAGTAGATACGGAAATCAACACAGATATTCAATCGAAACAAGGCAATGATAATTCAAATCAACAAGCATCATATATTCAAACCAATAACAATGCTGATATTTCTGTAAATCAGTTGAGCACTTGTAAAAAGATTTTTGCAAGTCCATTGGCAAAAAAAATAGCAACAGATAATCACATTGATTTAGAACAAATTAGCATTGGCAGTGGGCCAAATGGACGGATTATAAAACAAGATATAGAGAAGATACTTTCATCAAAAAATAGTGGTCTTGCAAGAAATAGTATTGAATATATCGACATAGAGCCAACAAATATGAGAAAAACAATAGCAAAAAGACTAACAGAAAGCAAACAAAACATACCGCATTGGTACATGAAAATATCTCCAAATATGTCAAATTTTGTTAATTTTAGAAATGAAATAAATAATATGGCAAAAATAGATAAAGATGGAAAACCTGAATATAAGATTTCCGCCACAGATTTATTTGTTTTTGCAATAGCAAAAGCTATTCAACGAAATTCTGTTGTAAATACAGCTTGGATAGACGGAAGAATCAGGAAATACAACAATATAGATATAGCTATCGCTGTTGGACTTGAAGATGGTGTTATTACACCTGTTGTTAAAAATGCAGACCAGAAAAATTTAATAGATTTATCAAAAGAAATTAAAAATCTCGTATCAAAAGCAAGAAGTGGTAAACTTAATTATGATGAATATAACGGCGGTTGTCTCACAATTTCAAATCTTGGCATGTTTGATGTTGACGATTTTTGTTCCATTATTAACCCACCACAATCTTGCATTATTGCAATTAGTGCGATACATAACAAGCCAATAGCTAATTCCTGCAATAGATGCGAAATTCAACCAGTATGTAATATCACTTTCTCAATAGACCATAGAGTGTTAGATGGAGCCTCCTTTGCACCATTTGCTAATGATATTAAAAAAATGTTGGAAAATCCGGCTCTAATGTTTATAATATAATATATTTGTTTAACTTATAACATTCTATGATACTTGGCATCGGAATCGATATATTGGAAATTAATCGCATTAAGAAAATATTTATAGAAAAACCAGATAGGTTAAAGCAACATATATTGTCAAAAACAGAAATTGAAGAATTTAATTTATTAAAAAATGACAATAACAAAATAAATTTTTTATCAAAAAGATTTGTAGCAAAAGAAGCATTAGGAAAAGCAATTGGTTGTGGCATCAACAATAAATACTTATCACTCCAAGATATCACAATCTCTCACGATAAATTAGGCAGACCATTTGTTGTAAAAAATGTAAAAATTACAGAAGCAGTAAGAAAGTTTCATCATCTTTCAAACTACGAATTACTGCTTTCTATTGCTGACGAGAAACACTATGCAACAGCAAATGTTATCTTGCAAGATGTGCAACATACGATTATGGGGTTCCTAAAAAGGAGTAAGTAAAAAACCACAAAGTAAATAATACTCTAAGACAATTTTTATATGTAAGTATTATAAACAATACAATTTTGCAGTTTCCAATTCGCTGATTTATTATTTTTTAATAATCTTCAATCTTAAAATCCTCGTCTCATTTGTTTCTATTACTTGAATTTTATACTCATCAATATCAAATTCCTCATCAACAGCTGGTAATTTGTTGATTTTATTGATTAAAAACCCTCCAATAGTAGATACTTCGCTATCAATGAAATTACTGCCAATTATTTCATTTAACTCATTTATAGGTGCATCACCATCAACAATATAACTACCATCATTGTTTTTTTTGCACTCAAAAGGAAGATTACCATTATCACTATTTATCTCGCCGACAATTTGTTCCAAGACATCCTCCAAACTAACAATACCCATTGTTCCACCGAATTCATCAACAACAAAAGCTAACACATTACCTTTCTCTTTAAACTCGTGTAAGTGTCCACCAACACTTGCATCACCGGGTAAATACCACGGCTCTTTAAGCATATCTTTTATATCTTCTTTATTTATATTCTTTTTTGAGTATAAAGTCTTTAAAAAATCAACATTATAAAGTACACCCAATATATTATCATCAGATTTATCGTAAAATGGGATTTTTGTATAACGATTGTCTATAATTTTCTTTACAATTTCATCAACATCTTCGTTGATATCTATTGCAAACATCTCGCTCCTATGTGTCATAATGTCCTTCATGTCTATGCTATCAAGTTGCAATACACCGCTTAACATATTTTTCTCATCTTGTTCCAAAGTTCCTTTTTTATGATACATCTCTACTGCACCAAGAATTGAATTATTTGCATTTTCACTATCAGCCTCGTTTTTTATATGAAAAAATCTTACAATAGAGCCTGTCATCTTATTTATAATCCATAAAATAGGTAATAAAACACGAGATAAACAAACAAATAACGGAGTTATTGACAATGCAACACTTGTCGCCTGTCTCATTGCTATCATCTTCGGCAAAACCTCGCCAAACACAAACACCAAGATGGTCATTATGATGGTTGATAGCAATATGCCGATTTCGTCATATTCACCAAATAAATCAGCAAAAAACACGGCGGAAATAGAAGATGCTGCAATATTTGAAATATTATCACACAATAAGGCAATACTGATAATTTTATCCTTATTGGATAATAGGTTTAATGTCATTTTTGCCCTCTTATCTCCATCTTGCGACATTTTAAATATCTTCTCTTCCGGAACGGAAATAAATGCAGTCTCTGCTAACGAAAAGAACATTGATAACAAGATAAGTATTAAAATTGATAGCAATAAACCACTCGGGCCCATATACGAAAACTTAAACAACCACCTGTTCCGGTTGACTAAAACGACCTTTTAGTGTTTTTACCAAAGCACTAATATGCCTTGATATAGATTTTTTACTAAAAACATTGTGTTTAGAAGAAATCATTGCAACTTTTTCGTATGCAACGATAGCAGAATA
>JAFSXM010000023.1 GCA_017444095.1 Rickettsiales bacterium
AAAAAAAAAAAAAACAAACAAACAAATAACAACAGTAATACTATCAATAATAATAAATATTTGTTTTTTTTTAGCTCTCTAATACAAACTTCTTAATAATTCTTATTTTTTATTTGTTTGTAAAAGCTATATCAGTTATTAGCGAATATTTTTAGTGTAAAATTTAGAGTTGGCGATGAGAGGGTGAACAAAATTATTTCTTTGCTGTATTGGATTATTATTGGTATTATTATTTTTATTTGGCATTTCGTATTCAAAAGAATATGGTGCTAACAGTTGCTGTCCTTTATCTATATCCCATTTAAAATCAAGGGCAACAATATTTATTTCTTTTACTTTATCATTTTGCAAAACAATGACGATATTATTTAAATCTTTTAAATTTTCATATTTTTGTAAATGTTTGTATCCTTGTAATGCAATTCTGCCGTATATGTATTTATAGTCTTCTGTATTTTTGTCTTTCTTTTTTATTGTATTGTTTGTTTTATTTTTATTTTTTTTTGCTTCCTCTTGGATGACAGCTAATGATTTATGGTTATAAATTAAAAATTTATCATAAGGAGAACAACTCACATCGTTTTTACTTGAAATAACAAAAGCCTGCACTGAATTCTCTGTAATAAGATTTTTTATCTGTTTATTTTCTGCAAGTGTGCCATCTATATTATGTTCTTTATCAACATAATTATTGGTAATTGTTGTATCATCATTTTTAAATAAAACTAATCTTGCTACATCGTAATATCCAACTAAAAATAGCTGATAAATGGCATAAGTTATTGTGTTGTTATTGACGAAATAATTATTTATTACATCAAACTTCATTTTATTACAATCATCATTGCTTTCATTAAAAAATAGGTCTCCAATCATCAATCCCGTTAATAATTCTGTGTTTTGTTTATTAGCATTACAAACTACATTGTATATTTTACCATTCTTAATACAGACGGCACACATATTTTCAAGTGTATAACACATATCTTTTACTTTAATATATTCAAAGCTGTTTTTATGATTTTCACGAATGAAAGCATTGTTGTTTTTTACAACAAGAAGTTGGTTGCTTACACCAATATTGTTGGTAATTTTTGACGAAAACATCAATTTTGTAAAATCGTGATATTCTGTCAATTCTCCATTTGTAAAATTTGCAGAAAATGAAGTATCTGCATGAATAAAAACACAAATTATATAAAATATCCACGATTTAATATTGTTTTTTATTAGAAACATATTTATAAATAATCACAACGACTGCATTTACAATAGTCAATTTATAATCCTACGGATGGTTTTTTGTTTTCTTTAATATCTGGTAACGAGGATGCTGGTTTAATATTGTTTTTTGTTTTATCGTTTGTGTTTGCAACTTTTGATAATTGTATTTTATTGTCTTTTTCTCTCTCTTTCTTATTTTTGGCTTGTAATTGTTTGATTATTTGTTTTGCATTTGCTTGTTGGTCGTGTAAATCATTTTTTCTTTTATTGTATTCTTGTTTATCTTTTTTAACTTTGTCATCTGCTTTTTTTATCATCTGGCTAATTTGGGATTTATTTGAAGTTTCGGCTTTAAATTCGTCGCTGGAAGATTGTATTTCTGCTTGCAATATTTTTTGTTTACTTTCATACTCTTTTTGCATAATCTCCATTTTTTTCTGCATCCACTCTATTTGTGCTTGTTGTAATTCATACTCCAATTCGCTTCTGGCATTTTGTGCTCCATCTTGTAAAGTCCTTTGCTGGCTTTGTATTATATTTTGTTGTTGTTTAAATGTTTTTTCTTTGTTTTGCAATATAGACTGTAATACTTCCGCATCAGATGCAAGTCTATCGGTTCTAACTTCTTTTATAAATTTTAATGCATCTCGTTTTAACCTATCTTTTGTTAAAAGAATGTTGGACGATATTTCATTTTTTGCCTTTTGCCAATGATAATTCTTGAAAGACAGCATTTTTCTTGCTTGTTCCATTTTTTCTTCATCACTTTGTTTGTTATCTGTCAGTAGTTTTTTGGCATCATTGCTGACTTTTTGTTTTCGTTGTTGCTCTTCTTTCTGCTCTTCTTCTATGTCTTTTTTTAATTCATTTATATGTTCTTGTCTTTGTTTTTCTAATTCTTTTTGTTTATATGTTTCTAATTCTTTATTAACATCCTGCATAACATTTTGATTTATTTGTTTATATGAAATTTACAAAATAAATCAATTAAAACATCCTTTTACGATATATGGTATTATTATTTTTTACCTCTAATAGAAACTCGTAACGGAATTCCTGTTAAATCAAACTCACGGTATAGCCAATTTTTTAATGTCTCTACATGTTGTGGTGTAATATATTTTTCATTTTTGCCACTAAAAGCTATAAAAGTAGGTGGACGATGTTTAACTTGGTTGATATATTTAATTTTTAATGTGTTGATTATGTTATTTGGCGTTGTAGAGCATTCGCCGACTTTTTTATTAAATTGTCCGGCGGTAATCTTGCCGTCCCATTTGTTGTAAAGCTGAATAATGCCATCCAATACAGATGTTAAGTTATTATCCATAATCGCGGAGCAAGTAAAAAACATAATCCCCTTAACCTGTGCTATTGATTTCCTTATTCTATTCTGTAATTCATTTAAAAGTTCTTGTTCTTGTGTTTTTTTGACAAAATCCCATTTATTAAAACAAATTACCAATATCCTTCCTTCATTACATATTTTTTGACATAAACTTAAATCTTGTTCTTCTAATGCAGTGGTTATATCCATAATCATAATCGCCACATCAGCATATTGTAGTGCTTCTAAACTTTTATCAACAGATGCCAGCTCCAAACTATCTCCATCTTTGTGTTTTTTTCTAATACCTGCCGTGTCTATTAATACAAACTTACGATTATTATAGGTAAAGTCTAATTCAATCTTATCTCTTGTAGTTCCGGTTATATCACTTGTTAAAAGTCTATCTTCATTTAACAGATTGTTTAAAAATGTTGATTTTCCAGCATTTGGACGACCAAGTATTGCTATTCTTATAGTTTTATTATTATCTTCAATATCAATATTAGATGATGTATTATTGTTGATGTTTTGTTGTTTTTTTTGCCATTCGTGATATTCTGGTAGTAATACTTTATACAAATCACCAAAGCCTAAATTATGCTCTGCTGAAACTAATATTTTAGTTTCACAATTTATTTTATACAAATCATCAATCAATAATTTATCAGGATTTTCTGCTTTATTAACCAATAAAATACTTTTTTTGTTGTTTTTCCTTAAAATATTAAAAACTTCAATATCGCTATCTAATACACCACTGGTGCCATCTATAACAAATAGACATAAGTTTGCTTTATTTACACTTTCTAATGCTTGTTTTAACATTTGTTTTGAAATTGTGTCTTTGTTGTTTCTAACTTCAATACCAGCCGCATCAATAAACTTAGCCTTGATATCAAAAAAATCAGCATCTACTTCGTTTCTATCTCTCGTCGTTCCAACAATATTCGCCACTATTGAAGCTTGTTTTTTTCCAACAATTCTGTTGAATAAAGTTGTCTTTCCAACATTCGCTCGTCCAACGATTGCAATGGTAAACATTAACAAAACACTTAATTTAAGTTAAAGATGTTAAAGGAATAATAAAAAGCAAATTTAATTACCACAAATTGATGTTATTTTGTTCCAGCAATCTGTTAGACATTGTAAACAGCGATTTTTCTTATTGTTATGTATATCATTATTTATAATTTCAATGCTTTGCGAAAGACTATTTATGCTTGGTTCTTCTACATCAAAAATAAATTCTACATCGTCAAGATTATTAAGCATTTTTAGGTTATTTTCCTGTTGTTTCTTTTGTCCTTGTGCAGTATAATTAATAATTATGTTGTCATTAATTATATTCGTGAATTCATTTGGAAGGACTTGTCGACATGCAGATGTAACTGCAGAGACCAGATAATGGAAGTTATAGGTAGCTTGTTTTGTTGGTATTTTGAATGTAACCGATTTTTTTTCTTCGTTTTTCTTATTAAAGCATGCTTTTAGATGTGTATTAGTGTCATTGTTTTCGTATTTCTCATCAACATTAACATCAAAATCAATTACATTACTATTGTTGTTATTCTTCTTAATGGTACCTTTTATAAAAGGATCTGGACGCACAAAATTGATTGTTGCTTCTACTTGCATATTGCATAGTGCAAAAAAGATAGTATAAAAAAAAAACAAAAACAAGAAATTTTTAATAGCTTAACACAATGCAATTGTGTAAATAGCAAAAACTTGCTTTTTACTTTTGATTTGAAATAATAACTTGTTTCGTTATGAGGGCATTATTTATATCGGTTGTTGCGGTATACACTTTATGTGGTAGTATGTGTTGTTATGGTGCTTTTGCTGAAAATGTTACACAAGACACTATAAAAGCTCAAAATCAAACAAGTGCAGATACAGCGAATTTAATGAAGAATACAGAGATTATTACTATTCCGGCAAATGAAAATAATGTTACTAATAACAACATTATGGGCTTACCAGAGAATAACACATCATCTTTGAATCAAAATATAATAACAGATGACATTTATGACCAAAACTCTCAAATACAAAAAGAGAACAATAATCAATTAACAGATAAACAAATTAACGATTTTAGAAAAGAGATGAAAGGATATGATGAAATTTATTCAAAAAATGTTAAAGTAGGAAGTATCAATTCTGGTGGTAATAAAAAAATTGATATAAAAGTAAAAAGTGCGAAAGATTCAAAGGAGGGATTAAGCGGTATAGATATAAGAAAGGCATACGATTGTTTTGTTAATAAACAATACGAGCTTGCCATAATGTATTATAAGAAAGCTTTAAAAAATAATAACGGAAATAATGAGGCGAAGTTTGGGCTTGCAACAACATATTATATGTTAATGCAATACGATCAGGCAATAGAAATTTATAGTGATTTAATTATAAATCGTTATGCTCGTGAAAAAGTTGTGAATAATTTATTATTCGCCTTACAACATAAAGCATATAAAGATGCATTAGATGTTTTATTGTATATCAATGATAATTCCAAAGGATATTCGGATATATTGGCACAAATTGGTTTGATTTATGTGCATCTTGGGGATACAAATAAGGCTCTATCTGCATTAAACAGGGCGAATGAATTAGCACCTTCAAATGCATTGGTTTCTTATAATCTTGGTATAGTATATGATAAACAAAATAATTATGACTATGCAAAGCATTTTTACGAGCAAGCCGTTAGGAATGATATTAGTGAAGTTATTTCAGTAAAAGATTTTAAAAGTTTATCAAAAAGAATAGAGCAATTAAATGAAATTATTAAAAAAGAAGTTGACAAACTTGTTAAAGCAAACAAAAAAGACTAATATTGTTAATCATTTTATATTTTTGTAGGTATGTTTGATGTCTGTGTATTAGGAGCTGGACCTGGTGGTTATGTGTCGGCCATTCGTTGTGCAAAAAATGGTCTTTCGGTTGCTTGTGTTGAAAAAGACAATGTAGGCGGTGTTTGCCTAAATTGGGGTTGTATACCAACCAAGGCGTTATTACATTGTGCAGAGCTTTGTAATTCGGTTAAAGAATGCGGTGATTTTGGTATAGATGTTGATGTTAAAAACATTGATATAAAGAAAATGGTACAACATTCAAGAAATTCAGTTAAGAAACTTACGGGCGGTGTTGAGATGTTATTTAAAAAAAATAAAGTTAGTCTTTTTAATGGTTATGGTGTTTTTATAGACGAGAATAGACTTGAGGTAAAAAAAGAAGATGGTAATACAGAAATTGTTAAGGCAAAATATTTTATTATAGCAACTGGTGCGAGTGCAAGAAAACTTGATGAATATGATATAGATGAAAAAACTATATGCACTTATCGTGGTGCGATGGTGCCTGATGAAAAACCTGAAAAAGTTGCAATAATTGGTAGTGGAGTAATAGGTGTTGAATTTGCATCTTTTTATAATTCTATTGGTGCAGAGGTGGTGATTTTGGATCGTGGCAATGGTATTTTGTCTTTTTTAGATAATGATATTCAAAAACAATTTACCAAACTTATCCTAAAAAAAGGAATAAATGTGGTTTCAAACTCAAAGGTTTTGAGTAATAAAAAAATAAAAAATGGTAATAAAGAAATGGTGGAAATTGAATACGAACAAAATGGTGAGAAAACAAAACTTGTTGTTGATAAGCTAATCTTGGCCGTTGGTGTTGTGCCGAATGTTAGTGGTTTTGGATTGGACAACATTGGAGTGAAATTAGATAAAAATGTCATAAAGACTGACGAATTTTGTAGAACAAATATTGACAATGTATATGCCATAGGCGACTGCACTTATGGTCCTTGGCTGGCCCATAAGGCATCAAAAGAGGGCATTTTAGTTGCCGATAAAATTGCACAAATGGAAGGCAAAAATAAAAAATCTCCTGTTTTAATAGATAAAAATAATATTCCGTCTTGCATATATTCTTTTCCACAAATTGCTTGTGCAGGGTTAACAGAGCAACAATGTGTTGAAAAAGGTATAAAATATAGAATTGGGACATTCACCGGTGTTGGTAATGGAAAATCTATTGCAACAAACGAAATTGATAACTTTATTAAAATGATATTAGATGAAAAAACTGGTGAGATTTTAGGTTGTCATATGATAGGCAAAAATGCAACTGAAATGATACATTCGGTTTTGGTTGGTAAAACTGCTGAACTATTACCAGATGATTTAGAAAATGTCATATTTGCACATCCAACGGTTAGTGAGATGATACCAGAAGCTATTTTAGATGCTTATAAACAAGCAATTCATAAATAGTTTATTGTGCACTAATGGCAAGGCTTGCATTTTATATTTCATATTATCGCTATCTTTATAGTAATGCTATGCAATTTCGTTCTTCTTTAAGACGAGGTTTTATTTTTGTTTTTTGTGTAGCAATTGTTTTTTGTTGTGTTATGAGTGGTGTGAAAGTTGCAAATGCAAAAAAAAGTGTTTTAAAGGCAAATGTTGGCATTATAAGTAATCAAGTTCCGGATGTGTCTTTTGGTTCAAATGGAAATGTAATGGTTTATTTGATTGATAAAAAAGGATTAGAAAAATTTTTAAAGAAAAACGATAGTGTGGATGTTAAAAATGCAAGTGAGCAGGTAAAAGGCGAAGACTTTAAGGCAGAAAAAAATCAAATTTTAGATTTGGGATATAATAAACAGAAAAAAGTTATTCTTGTTGGTGTTGACAAAATAGATGCTGGAAAAAAGGACAATAAAAATAAAGGTAAAAATGATGAAAATGTTAACTTTGATTTTGAAGTTGCTGGTGCAAGAATGTATTGTTATTTGCCAAAAGGAAGACAGCTTGATGTTGTTATTTCTGGTGAATATTTGGAAAATAAAGAATTTAAAGATGATATTTTATTGCTGATGTCTTATTTTGGGTTGGCTCAAAAGGCATATAAATTTGATAAATATATTACGGATGAAAAAGCTGAAAAACAGAAAATTACAATAAACAAAGTTCTAATTGATGCAAATGCAACAAGTGAGTTGAGAGGCAAGTTGAAAGATTTAAATGCACAATTGGAAGGTATTTTTCTTGCCCGTGACCTTGGTAATGAACCTGCAAATGTTGTCTATCCTGAAAGTTTTGCAAAAACAATTCAACAGAAATTTAAAAATGTTAAAAATGTAAAAGTTAAAGTTCTTGATTTAAAGGAACTAAAAAAACTTGGGATGAATATGCTAATTGGTGTTGCACAAGGCTCCGTTAAAGAACCAAAAGTCGTTGTAGTTGAATACAAAGGTAATAAAAGCAGTGATAAGTTTGACCTTGGTTTGGTAGGGAAGGGTGTTTGTTTTGATAGCGGTGGTCTGTCATTAAAACCATCTCCATATATGGAAGGTATGAAAGGTGATATGATTGGAGCTGGAACTATTATGTCCAGTGTCTATTCATTGGCAAAAATGGGTGCAAAAGTTAATGTTGTTGCCGTTGGCGGTTTAGTTGAAAATATGCCAAGTGGTTCAGCACAAAAGGTCGGCGATATTGTTAAATCAATGTCTGGCAAAACAGTAGAAATCATAGACACAGATGCAGAAGGACGACTTGTGCTTGGCGACGTTTTATATTATACACAAACAAAATATAAACCAAAATATTTAATAGATATGGCTACATTAACTGGTGCGATTATGGTTGCATTAGGGCAATCAATGTCTGGTGTTTTTAGCAACTCCGATGCACTTGCGAATGCTTTAAAAAATAGCGGAGATAATACTGGTGATAAGTGTTGGATTATGCCAATGGGAGAGGAATTTAGTGAAAACATGAAGTCAAATGTTGCAGATTTAAGAAATTTAAGTAAGGTGCGGTATGGTGGTAGTGCAACCGCTGGTGCTTTCTTGGAGAATTTCATTGCTGATAGCGAAAATTGGGCTCATATTGACATAGCTGGTGTGGATTTTGCAACTTCAAGAAGTGTTTTTGCAGATGCAGATACTGCAACTGGTTATGGTGTAAAGCTGATTGTAGATTATGTTTATAAGAATTTAGTGAAGTGATGCTTATTAAAGATTGCTTTGCTAAATTTGAACTAAATTTGATAATATAACTTTTTTCGAGGTTGTGTTTATAGATTGTTATTGTTTAAAGAAACCAAGAATGGTTGAAATAAATGCAACAAAATCTACATTAGTAGCGAAAAAAATAGCCATTAGCTATTCAAATGAAGATGATTTTTTGGTTATTAACAATGTTATCCAGATTTTAAGTCTGTTAAAGATAAATGCAACATTTGAAAAAATAGATATTCACCCTGATAATTATTTAAAAAACATCAAAACAGGAATCAGCGAGGAGAATTTAACTTTTTTAAAAAAAAATGATATTTTTATACATACTCCATTTGATATGAAGTATTTTTCAAAAGAAAACAATGACGTGGATTTGAAATATTATTTAAATTGTGCATTACATTGCTGTTTTTCTTTAAATTTTTGTTGTAATGGCGATGTTTTTCATAAAACAACAGACTTTTTTGAAAAAAATAAACCATTTCTGGTGAATAAAAAAGAGATTAACAATCAAATTTTGGAGATAAAATCATTTTTATGTAAACAACTTGATAAAACCAACATTGAGATATTTAATAATTATACAAATGCTGATATTTGGTATACGATATATTTTGGTGAAAAACATATCATTTTTGATTTAAAAAACACCAATGATGTGGCTATAATAGATTTTCTTAAAACATTTCTTGTTTATTATGGATTGGAACAATATTTGGTTTATTTTGAAGGGCAAACAAGTTTAAAAAACATCATTGCAAAACTAAAAGAGATTAACAAAGCACGGATGATTATAACTATAAAACAACTTATGGAATTCAATAATACGAAAGATACACATAAGAATATTTTTTTCCTGCAATATAGTGACGGCGATATCAAGAGGTGTGAAACAATGATACCAAGAACAATAAGTGAGATAAAAACCAATTTTAATGGTATTTTTTTTGTAAAAAACTTAGTTGAGGCTATTAAAATGAGACACATAAAAATCCCAGACGGTATGAGGCTTTATAAAATAATTAGTAATGATATAGAGGTTTATCCAAATATTAATTTTTGGAATGACATGGCGATAAATCCAACAATTATTTTTATACAATGTGATGATTAGAAATATTTTGGTTTATTTGGCAAATAATATCCGTTTAGATTGCGATTGCTTGATATTGTATTTAAAAATATATTTTTCATAGTGCTATTATATTTGTTTTTTAATCTTTGTGTTTGCATTGCATTATTGTATAAGTGCTTATTTGTAAGATTTGCAAATATTTTATTTTTATATCTTTTTGTTGGCATATTGTAATATTTCATATATTTTTTATAGTTATTTTGTTCTATATTGTTTATAAGTAGTGGTTTAGCAATAGTATAGTTCTCTAATTGTATACCTGTGCCGTTATCATATTCTACAATCTTATCATTTGATATACGAAAATAATTTTTGTTATCATTATCAACAGGTAAAAGACCATATTTTTTCAGTCTCTTTGAAATAGCTTTATCCCAGTCTATATCGTGTCCAAAGACGATATGATGATTTTGTGGATGTTTGAAGCCAATTTTGTTTAAAAAACATTGAAATTCATACATATCTGTTATAATTTTCATATCGCTCATTTTATATGTTCGTGGAAAATTGATAACATCATCAAATTCTGTATTAAATTTTTTCGGTAGTCTTATTTTATTGTTCGCTAATGCAAAATTTGCCGAATGCATAAAATGATAAATATTTTTACCACTTTGTATTACTGCTTTGTCTATACATTTATCATAAATCCTTTTTTTTGCATCATATAAAACACTGCCTTTTTTTCCACCATCATAGTATATGTTATATTCGTGATTACCTTTAACTAAAAAGATGTTGTTTTTACTAAATTTTTCTTGTAAAGACAGCAAAATATCTACACATTCTTTGTTAAAGAAACTTCTACACGAAGTGTGGTCGCCGTCAAATACAATTTTTGCATTAAAATTATCATTCCAACTTGGAATAAGTTGTGGATTACCATTTTTATCACTGATACTAATCTCTTGTAAAGCACCAATGTGTTTTAAAAATCGTAACAAAGAATAAACATCTCCCTCTACATCCGATATAACAAAAATATCTTGTTTGCCGATATGATTATTTGGTTGTGGGTTAATTTTATTTACTTCTTTTACAATTTCCTCTAAAACACACTGTTGCCTTATTGGCATTTGTTTGTATTTTTTCTTGTTTTTGAAAAGATAATTGATGACATTGTTTTGTTCTTGATTGTATGTTATGCTGTCTTGATGGATTGTTAGTGCTGGATTTTGTTGTAATTGTTTATCAAAATATCCTGTTTTTAATAACTCTTCTCGTTGATTATCAAATAGGGACGAAATATATTGATGAATTTGTGTTTTGCCTTTTAATAATTCATCTATTATCATAAATATATTATTGTTAATGCTGATAAATTAGCAATTTTTTTGTAAAAAAGCTTTTATTTTTGTTATAATATCGTCATTATTCATTATTTCAATAAGCCATGGTGTGTATATTAAGCTGTTAGTATTTATTTCTGCTATAAGCCTGTCAAGATTTACAAACTTTATCTCATCAACTTCATTTTGATTTAACAATAATGTAGTATTTGATGCGATTTTGCCTACAAAAATATCATCTATTTCATTTTCAATTAAATATTTATCATCATTATCGTTGTTGTTGTTTGCTATAACTGGTTTGTTGTAGCTAAATGTTAGTATTTGTGTTAATGCATTATTAAAATCCATCCCAAGTTCTTCTTTTAATCTTGCTTTGGCCGTATCTTCTTTGTTTGCAAATTCTTTATTATTTCTAAAATGGCTACAACAGGTATTGCTCCACAAACCACCGGAATGATATTTGCATTTTGCTCGTTTTTGTAAAAGTATTTCATTGTTTTCATTGAATAACAATATAGAAAAAGCATAATGTTGTAGTCCAAGTTGATGAGCTTTTAATTTATCGCATAACTCTCCATTAGTTAAAAGAATATCACTCATTATTTTCCTATACAAAACTTACTAAAAATATTATCAAGTATATCATCGGTGTATATCTGTCCTGTAATTTGTCCTATTTTATCGCAAGCTATTTTTAATTCTTCGGCAATAATTTCTATTGGCATTGTTTCAAAATCTACACTTGATAACGCTTCTAAACATTGTTTTAATAAAATCTCGTATCTCTCATTCATTACAAGTGGTGAGTGTTCCAATTCAGCTATTTGTAATACTTTTTCTTTGATTTTTACCATTAGTAAATCTGTATTGATTGTATTTGTAATGGAAACTGGAACAAAACCATCTATTTGTTTGTATTTTTTATTTTTATTTAAA
>JAFSXM010000024.1 GCA_017444095.1 Rickettsiales bacterium
TAAAATCTTGGTGTAGTAAGCTTTGTTCGAGCGGAACAATAATGGACTTATAATATTATAATAATTTGTTTTTGTTTTTTTTTTTTTTGTTATCTTAAATAAGATTATAGTATGAAAAAAGACCCAAAAGAACCAAACTATGGATTTACCGATGACCAACGAGCAGAAATCTTGAAAAAACATTTAAGGTTGGCCCGAACAAGAATGCATGTAAGGAAAAATCATTAGAAAATATAATAGATGGTGTTATTAATGCTATCAAAGATGCCATCAAAGATGATGATAACGATAAAAAAAATGATGGTGACTATGAAAAAGATGATGATAACATTAAAGATTGTATAAAAAAATATTGGTTCACTAAACAAATTAAAGAATGGAAAGAGAACAATAAGACTGACGAAGACCCAGAAGATGGCGATTTGATTGAAATAGTAAAAAAAGATCTTAAAATAAGAATAGCAAACACAATGTTAGAATTAAAAAAACACAATATAGATGAGGAGGATATTTTGTTTCAGCAAAATGGTGAATATGTTGTCTTACAATACAATGACGGTAAGATATGTGAAGTGTCAGATTTTAAATATTCTACTCTCCACGCATCTCCACCTTATAAACCTTATTTCATGAACAACCCAAATGATGAAAATAAACTTAATGGTGTGTGTATTTATAAGCATGGATATGATGAAGGAAAGACAAAATGGATAATGGCATGTTTCAAAAACTCCTACATTATGCCTAAATGTCAAATAACATTTCAAACAGATGAAAACTATAAAATTACAAATGTTGAGATTGAAACAGCAAAAGACGAAAATAGTGAATCAATATACACAATATTTTTAAATGAATCAGGAGTAGTAAAAATAACAAAAAAAGGTGGAGAAAGCGTAGATGATGCAGATGAAATTAAACAACTATTGTTTGAAGATAAAACAAACAAAGTGTTAACAGAAAATATAGAATACGAACTTGATAGCCAACAAAAAGCAGTGTTTGATACAATTAAAAAACATATTGGTATTAAAATTGAAAAAGACAATAAAAAAGATGAAGGAAACAAAGACGAAGAAAAAGAGAAGAAAGAAGAAGCAGATATTAACAACAAACCAGCAGAAACCAATATGGATGATGCACCTAAATGCTTTGGTTCATATACTAATAAAAATGGAGAGAAAGTCTATCGTTGTTTTGGTTGTGATGTTCCGTGTTTATAAAATAAGGTATAACATCATCAAAACAAGATGAATAACAATAATGGTTATGATAATAAAATAATTAAAATTTTCTTAACCAATGGTATTCGTTTGAAAAAAAACGATAAAAAATATAGCTATGTTTTGAAATAATACTTGATTTTTATGTTTTAAATTTTTTTGTATATGGAAAACAAGATGATTTATAAAAAATTTTATTTTAAGAATTATAAAGGAATTAAAGAAACAAGTATTGAACTTGAAAAAAACAATAAATTATATTGTATTATAGGTCAAAATGAAAGTGGCAAGACAACAATTCTTGAAGGAATTAGAGATGCTATAACATTATTAGAAGGTAAAGAATTGACCAGTATTTACGATGATGGTATAATGGAGTGTGTTAATAAAAGAAGCGATGAAATAAATTTTGATATTATTTTTGGTGTGTCTTTAATAATAACTGCACAAGAAGAAAAGATATTAAAATTAAAGCAAGATGAAGAAATTACATTTGAATTCATTTATCATTTTATAAAAGCACAAAAAAGCGAACAAAAACCTTTTGAAATACTATGCAAAAAGAAAACAAAAGATAAAAATGGAAATGATAATATTATTGAAGTAAAACAACAAGAAAAAATAGAACAATACTTAAATGTTATTAGAGAAAATAAAATTTATCCAGTTGCTTATTATTATAGTGATTTTTTTACAAAATTCCCTGAGGAAACACCTTTTGATTTCAAGAATGATAATAAATATAAAGATGAAATAATTTATTGGCAAAATTTATTAGAAAAAATTGGAAAATATGTATTAGGTGATAATTTTTTAGGTTTTCAAGAATTGTCAAGAATGTATTTTGATGGTGGTGCTTCTACTTTAAGAGTAGAAAAAGATTTAAGTAAAATAAGCAAGCATATTGAAAATGAAATAAAAACACACTGGATGAATTATTTTAAGAATGATGCTGGAAATTTTGATACTTTTCAACTCAAAATTGATGGACTTCGTTCAAAAAGTCCAGAAATCATAATAAAAATAGATATAAAAGATAAAGATGGAAATCCATTTTCCATTAAGGATAAAAGTTTGGGTTTTAGATGGTATTTTAATTTTTTATTATCTACTTTGTATTGTCAGTCAAAAGAAACATTATTTTTACTTGACGAACCGGCAAGTAATTTATTTGCTGATGTGCAAACAAGCATAGTTGAAGTGTTTGAAAAAATGACAAAAAATGATGACAAATCATTAAATTCATATATTATCTATTCAACACATTCACATTATTTATACAAGAAAAATATAGCAAATGCAACACATGTTGCTTACGATATGTATGGACAAGAATTAGAAAACAATGAAACAAATGGAATAAATGTCTATAAGGTATCAGATTTAATAGGAAATGAAAATAAAATTAAAAGTTTAAGAGTTTTCACTGATCATTTTAGAGTTCAAGTTCCAAATATAGAATTGCAAGAACATAATTTAATATGTGAAGGTTTTGAAGATTATTGTTTTATTAACTTATTTTGTTATATTATTCTTGATAGAACACAAAATGTATGTATAGTTAATGGTTTTGGTGCCAGCAATCTTGCTGATATCATAACAAGTGCAATTATAAATAGAAAAAAATTTTTAGTTTTATTAGATAAAGACCAAGACGGAGAAAACGCTACAACAAAATATCAAAATAAATTTGATTGTATTTGGAATGATTTTCTTATCAATAGAGTAAAAAATTTAAGAGATTTTATTACAAAAAAAACAATTACAGATATTCAATCACTATTAACAGACAATGATAGAAAAAAGATTTGTTCTATTGTGAATATTGATTTTCTTGAAAATGATGATGTTAAAACAAAAAAATATAAAACAATACAAGCAGTGAAAAGAATATATTTTAGTATAGTTTTTGATGAAAATAAAGAACTTGAAACTAAATTGAAACAAGAAAACTTTATAGAAAATAGTAGTATTTTAAACTTAAAAAAACTTGCAGATGCTATTGAAAAACACTTTAATTTAAAATAACTCTCTCACAAACGGATTTTCAAAACAAACTCTCTTTGTTCTAATATTACAAACTTTATAATTCATATCAGTATTAAATAATGATGCAAAAATATCTATTTGTTGTTTTAATGAGTTAAAGTATTCAACATAATAATCTAAAAACTTCGTTGCAACACCATTAAAACGAACCATAAACTTTTTAAGTTGTGAATGATAATTGTTTATATTATTCAAATGATAAACTTTGTCTTGTGGTTTTCCAAATTTCAAAGATTTTAACTTGATGTTTTTAAGAGTTTGATAAGATTTGTCGCCATCAGTGATTAAAATACTATCTTTTTTCAAATGTATTTGTAAATTTTCCACTTCTTCTTTATTTACTTTTCCAAAACCAACAGGAATACCAAATGATTTTTTGTTCCTGTCAATAGCTGTTAATACACAAACTTTATTATGTGATAATCCAACAATTCTATTTTCACTACTAAAACCTCTTTTTCTTGGTTTTCTATTAGTAATATTCTTATTTCCTTTTTGACTTTCATTAAAGTAAGTTTCATCTGCTTCAATAATACCATCAAGTTTATTGTTATTATCATTATCATTTTTTCTCAACACTGATAATATTTTATGTCTCCAATAAAAAGATGTTTGCAAGCTTATATTTAATTCTTTTGCAATGTATCTTAAACTTTTTCCTTCAATCATTAAATCAATATATCTTTTCCATAATGTTAAAGGTTTTTTACTGCTAAAAAAGATTGTATTTGTTTTTAATGTATAATATTTGTTGCAATCCCTACAATACATTTGCTGTCTGCCATTTTTTCTTACTTTATTTCCCTTGCAAAAAGGACAATGATGACTATTTGGAAGTTTAGACAATAACAAATCTTCATCTTTATTATTCTTGCTTTGAGCTAATAATAAAACTAATCTTTCTTTTTCTTCTTCTGTTAAATTACTCAAAAATAATTTTAAATCTGTCATATGTTTTACATTATATGATATAGTGTATTTTATTTAAAAGTCAAGCACTTTTTCATAACATAGCAAAAAATATTTAAGATTAATTGAAAAATAAAATATCTTTTTAAGATTTAAGATTTAAATGTATAATATTGTTTTTTAATGGCACAGTATCAATACAAAAAAACATATAAAAAAGCTATTTATTTGTTGTTGTTGGCAAATATATTGATACTATCACAGCTATTTCGTGGTAAAAACACACCACAACATTATCTCAAATACAGCAAAGAACTAAAACAAAAACAACAAACATATAATAACATCGCACACGAACGATATAGGATAGAGCATTCCATGCAACTACTATCAAATCCAGATAAAAATGATGATTTATTAGATGAATATCTGCGACAATTCTTACAGCTTTCTGCCCCAGATGAAAACATTGTTTTGCTAAAAGAGCATTAGTAATATCTAAAAAAATTTAATCGTATTTTTATAATAGTTAATTTGATTGCTGTGTAATTTGACATAAAAAAAAAGAAAAGAATAATGTTTGTATGGAGGACAAGTTAAATGATTTATCGTTGCTTTATGAGTATATAATTCGAACTTTTAATAGTCAAAAGTGTGACAATATGCAAGTTAACAATGACTTGTTAAAAGAAATATACAAAAACAATGGTATAGAATTAACAATGGAAAATGCAGATAATCCAAATGAACTTGCAGATTTTAACATTTTGCCACCAGCAGATATTTGTTTGAGCGAAAACCAACAGGCCATCTACATTGTACAAGAAGACAATGGCAAAACTAATCAGATTGTAATATATCTTGATAAAGGAAAAATTATGATCTGTAAGAATATTCAAAAAGCATTCGAGAAGCTATATAACAAGTTTCCTTTCAATAAAGAAAAAATTCAACAATTAACAGTACACAATAATAATATTCCTGATGAAGAAATAAATAAAAACTCATATAATATGGACGAAAATAACCAAAACAATTACAGCTTCGAAGAAGGAAATAATAGCTTAAACAATAGCAATAATGGCATTGACAATAAAGAGAATGATGCAGATAATAATTCAAAAAATAAAGAAAGAGATGATTTTTTTGATGAAATCAAACTAAGTAATAAAAATGTCAATAATACAGGCCAGAACCGATCAAGTAGCAATATAACGGAAAACAACAACAACAAAGATGTAAACGAAGAAGAGTTGCTAAAAGTGACAAAAGAGTTAAATAAAATCTACTCAGAAGATAATAACTACGAGATAATAAGCAACAATGGCAAAAAAAATGAACCACGACTTAAAGGATATGAACAAAAAAACCAGAATAGTTGTAATTATTGTCTTGATTGTTTGAAATGGTGTAAAGAACGATTTTAAAACACAAATTTAAATTAAATAAGCCTTGATAAATAAGTTAATGTGGGCACGGAGGGATTCGAACCCTCGACCAATTGATTAAAAGTCAACTGCTCTACCAGCTGAGCTACATGCCCTACATATAGAGGACAATAAAATAAAAATAATTTGCAAGAAAGATTTGGATATACCAATGCTTTAACTCGCAAAACAAAAATACAAATTTAAACAAAATATTGTTGAATTATTATCATAACACACTCTACATTTATAGTTATACTACCACCACCTTCTTGTTTTTTATTTTATTGAAGTAATTTTCTCAAAAATTATATCTAATATGTCATTTTTGCAATTCTTAAAAAAATGGTTTTTTGACATAGATAGATATACATTATTTTTTGCACTTGGACTAATTACACTTGGAATAATGATGTCCTTTTCCATTGGGCCAGTCGTTGCTAAAAGAATACACTTACCAGCATATTATTTTACACAAAGACATCTTTTGTTTAGCTTTATTGGTATATGTATAATTATATTTATATCAATGCTTACAAAAAAGAGTATTTTAAATCTTTGTTTTATAGGGTTATTGTTGTGCTTGTTGATGCTATGTTTATGCCAAGTTGCAGGAACAAATATCAAAGGTGCAAAAAGATGGATAAATATTGGCTTTTTTGCTTTACAACCAAGTGAGCTAATGAAACCTTTTTTTATCGTTGTGAATGCATATTTACTTTCGGCAACGAAAAATAATAAATTCATTGCATCTTTTTCATTATATTTAATTGGTATAATATTGTTTTTATTGATAATTCAGCCAGATTTTGGTATGACCATAACATATCTATCTATCTGGTTTGTTCAAATCTTTCTTGGAAGTGTTAATATTTTTGTATTAGCCAGTATGGCAATCGTAGGAACAATCACCATTGTTATACTTGGTGTTTTCTTTTTTCCGCATTTCTATAAAAGGATATTTAGTTTTATACACATGAGAGGAGGACACGAACAATATCAAACAAAAAAAGCCATAGAATCAATCTACAACGGAGATTTGTTTGGAACTGGACTATGCGAAGGTGATGTTAAATATCAACTGCCAGATGCACATACGGACTATATCTTTTCATCTATATGTGAAGAATTTGGCATTATTTTTGCTTGCCTTATGATATGTGGTTATATGTTTTTTGCATACAGACACTTAGCATCTAATTATAGAAATACCAAATTTAATATTAGGGTAATTTATGGGTTAGTTTTGATTTTTCTAATTCAAACCTGTTTTCATATAGGTATCAACATTAATTTCTTTCCAAGTAAAGGTATGACACTGCCATTTATAAGCTATGGAGGGTCGTCTATGTTGTCAAGCTGTATAATTTTCGGTATTTTATTGGCTTTTACACGAAAATCATATTCATTTAGGTCTCCTTATACAGAATTTAAATAACAAGCTATTAGCAACAAGCATCATTGTCAATTCCAGTTATAGAGCATAATTCAATGATGTATTCTTTAAATTCAAAGGTAATTTAACATTGTTATTGCAATTTTTATTTTGTTTTGCCTGTTTATTTGTTGTATTCATAATATCAATCAAGATTTGTATTTCATTATCGTCCGGTTCTATAAAATCATCTTCGTTGTTGTTTTCCTGTATCATGCTAACATTTAAGTAATTAATGTTGTTTTGTATGTTAACATTGCTTGTGTTAATATTATCGCTTTGATTACTAACTATTTTTCTTCTTTTGAGATTATCTGTACCAAAAACCTTTTTAACACTCTGCTTTCGTTTTTTTGCCACAACACCTGTGTTATCTTGTGTGCTATTACCGGCTATATTAGCATTCTTTTCTTCAGGCAGTTTAGTTATAATTTCCTTTTTGCCATCTTTTAAGCATGAAGGCAAAATATCTCGCAACCAATCCACAAGCCACATATAAAAATAAAAATAATATTCCTAATAATAGGATATGTTATTTTTTCTTCTTATCAACAAAAACCATGTGTGGCAATGTTCGCTCTTCTCCATTAAGCGTTGTGTACTTATAAACACCTTGTTGAATATCTTTAACATCTTTATTCAACTCAAATATCATACCATCGTAGTATTCAACTCCATCTATATTATCTATAAATACCATTAAAGGTTGTTTCATTTCAGTGTAGCAATTGCTACTA
Organism: Rickettsiales bacterium; assembly: GCA_017444095.1. Lineage (GTDB taxonomy): Bacteria > Pseudomonadota > Alphaproteobacteria > Rickettsiales > Deianiraeaceae > UBA4311. The sequence continues at coordinate 7,781 of JAFSXM010000024.1, forward strand.
CCTCCACCAAATCTCATCATACCAAAGCGAATGCCTGACGATGAGCCAGTGCAAGTTGTCGACACAGGATAAGCATCACAACTTTTACCTTTGCAAGCAATAGCACCATCTTTTAATGTCTGCTTGATGTAATAAGTAGTAGAACAAGCAGGCAACACAGACAAGCAACAAATTAAACATAGCAAATATTTCTTTGTCATAAAAAAAACATCAAAACATTTCAACCTCTTTGTGCCTTTTTTCTTTCATTTGGATCAAGGTACTTTTTTCGCAACCGCAACTTATCAGGAGTCACCTCAATAAGTTCGTCATCTTGTATGTAAGCTATCATTTGTTCCAAGGTCATTTCCTTCGCAGGTATCAATTTTACCGCCTCATCACTACCAGAAGCACGAACATTGGTTAAATGTTTTCCTCTCACAACATTTACCGGCAGGTCATTTTCCCTATTATGTTCGCCCAATATCATACCAACATAAACTTCATCCTGTGGTTTAACAAACATGACACCCCTGTCTTCCAATTTCCAAAGATCGTATGCAGTTGCAACACCATTTTCCGTTGAAATCAAAACACCATTTCTATATTTTTGTAAATCACCTTTAAATGGTGCATAGCTATGGAAAATACGATTAAACACACCAGTTCCACGAGTATCGGTCATAAACTCACTTTGATATCCCATTAAACACCTTGTTGGCACTAAAAATACCAACCTTGTTCTACCAACACCAAATGGCTTCATTTCCGTCATTTCACCTTTTCTATTTTGTAATTTCTGTATAATTGTTCCTGTAAATTCATCATCAACATCCATTGTTATTTCCTCAATAGGTTCGGTTTTATTTCCATTCTCATCAATGTGTATCATCACTTTTGGTCTTGCGACTGAAAGCTCAAAACCTTCCCTTCTCATAGTCTCTATCAAGACACCAAGTTGTAATTCCCCCCTTCCACCGACTTCATAGCTGTCTTTTTCACTGCTTTCTTTAATTGTTATTGCAATATTCGTTTCAGCTTCTTTTTCCAAGCGATCTTTAATCATATTTGATGTAAGTTTGTTTCCGCTTTTTCCAGCGAATGGTGATGTATTAGGCCCTATTGTCATAGACAATGTTGGTGGGTCAATAGGTGTCGACGGGACACACTCTTTAACACCAGCTGAGCAAAGAGTGTTAGAAACTGTGCCAACAGAACAACCTGCTATCGTCACAATACTACCGGCTTCGGCTTCTTGCACACTTTCACGGCTTAAACCAACGAATTTTTGAATTCTCGTGATTTTGCACTTTTCCACTACATTATTTTGTAAATCCAATACCTGAATTTGTTGGTTTAATTTTGCTGTTCCGCTGTATATTTTACCTGTTAAAACCCTTCCCAAGAAATTGTCTTGCTCCAACATTGTCGCCAAAAAACGAAATTCACCATCATTATATTTATCATCAGGACAAGGCACAAAATCAATAATCTTATCTAACAATGGCCTTAAATCACCACCTCTTTGGTTAATATCTTCACTCGCCCAGCCATCTCTTCCTGATGCATACAAAATAGGAAAATCAAGTTGTTCGTCCGTTGCGTCAAGATTTACAAATAAATCAAAAATCTCCTCAACAACTTCCTTTGCTCTCTGGTCTGGCTTGTCAATTTTATTGATAACAACTATTGGTCTTAATCCTTGCTTCAAAGCTTTACCAAGAACAAATTTTGTCTGTGGCATTACTCCCTCCGCACTATCAACGAGCAACAAACAGCTATCAACCATGCAAAGCACTCGTTCAACCTCACCGCCAAAGTCAGCATGCCCAGGTGTATCAATTATATTTATAGTATAATCATTGTATGTTATTGAGGTGCATTTTGAAAAAATAGTTATACCTCTTTCCTTCTCTATTGCATTGTTATCCATTATCCTTTCATCACTTAACTGACTATCTCGAAAGTTATTACTTTGCTTAAAGATAGAATCTATAATTGTTGTTTTGCCATGGTCTACATGTGCTATAATTGCAATATTACGAGTTTTTTCTAACATAAAAAAACTTCACGAGAAAAGAAAAAGTTTTTTTATTTGCAAATGTTTTTATTCATCACGACATTGTTTTACTAACTTATAATTTTATACATTTTTATTTAAATCGTTTTCTTTATTTATTTTATCTTATCATTAAACAATCATGGTTATGACTATTGCAACGGAATATTAAAACAACAACAAGAAAAGTATTTGTGACCATCTGTATCTGTATATCTACCAAACCATTTTCTTTTGTTTACTGCTTTAAGGTCAGTGCTTGATTGTTGGTTGGTGATATTGTCTTCAATGGTATTGTCGTTCTTATTATCTGCTTCTTTCTTGTTTTCTTCATCTTTTTTATTGTCTTTTTCAATTTTAATACCAATATAGTTTTTAATTGTATCAAATACTTGTTTTTGTTGGCTATCAAGTTCGTATTCTATATTTTCTGTTAACACTTTGTTTATTTCACCTTCAAATAATAGTAGTTAGATTTCCTCTGCATAATTTTTATTTTCATCTTTTTCACCTTTTTTTGTTATTTTTACTACTCCTCCTGATTCATTTAAAGATATTGTGTATATTGATTTATAA
>JAFSXM010000002.1 GCA_017444095.1 Rickettsiales bacterium
AGACATAAAATATTAAAAGTTTTAACAAAGAAAGATGATAATGATAAATTAGGAGGTATAATTGAAGCAGATGAGACATTTTTTGAAGAGAGCAAAAAAAGGAAGTAGAAATATTAAAGGAAGAGATGCAAGAAAAAGAGGATATAGTAGTTGTTATACTTATACAAAGAAAACTAAAATCTGTGTTATTACTGCCATAGATAGAAACAAAGCAAGTTTTACAAAACCAGTAGGATTTGGTGGTTTGGAAAAAGATGATGTTGTTTTACTTCAAAGACATTTAGTTAAAGATAGTGTTTTAATTACCGATGGAAATAGGACATATAGAAATCTTAATAATGTAAAATTGAAATCATTAAAATTTGGAAAACCTGAAAATAAGGTTTATCATCTAAATAATATAAACAATTTTCATTCAATGTTAAAGAAGTTTATGATTAGATTTAATGGTGTTGCAACAAAGTATTTGGATTATTATGTAAGTTATTTTCAATCAATGAAAAGTAAAATTGATGTGTTTAATGAAATTTTGAATAGCAATTTACAATATGGAATTGTTGATATTAGAAATAAGAGAGTTTGTTTTGAAAGATATGTAAATTTATAAATTATTATTTTTACTATACATCTCCACCTCTTTTTCAAGAATTTCAAAGAAAAGTTCGTGTCTTGTTTTGCATAAATTATACAATGTTTCTATTGGAAAAATATATTGTGGTTTTGTTTTATTTACATAATAAGAACCATTTTTTATTACAATTTTATTCCAATCTGAATATTTCCCATTTATTAAAATTTGTTCAAAATCTTCCGTAAAATTGTTAGTTATTAAATAAGCTTCAACATTTTTTAATTTATCACTATCGCAAGCATTAACATATCTATTTAATTCACTAATTCCATCTTCATTTTCTGATAATGTTGCTGAAAAATGTTTTAATTCAATGAACAAGCCATTATAATCTCCTTCTATATTATCAAGAATTGTAGAAATATCAGGTTCCTTGCCACTCAATGTTTTTGTGCGGTCATTAATTTTATCTTTAATTTCTTTTATCTTTTTATCACTAAAAACATATTTGTAATTCATAAATCTATCGTCAAAAAGCCATAGATTATTTGAATGGATGTTATCTAAAAATTCAAATTCATCATTATCTTTTAAAACCTCGCCTTTTGGAAATATAAAATTGTGTATTTTATCTTCATTTTCTTCTTTATTTTTTATCATTTCTCCAAGTTCTTTGAGTTTTTGTTGCCTTAAAGCCATATATTCGGCAAGTGTTGTTGCAAATACTTTATTAAAGAGTTTTTGTTGTTTTTCTTTATTATCTTGCTGGTCATTGTTAAAATTCTCAAAACATTCTTTTAAATCTTTTTCTTTTTGTTTATAAACAAAATCAAGAAGTTTATCATTATCTACAATGTTGCTTTTTTGTGAATTTATTAAATAGTATGCTAAAAATGGTTGTTTTTCTTTAATTTGTTTTTGTATTTTGTTATCGTTGTTAATATTATTTTTTTTAAATAACTTTGAGATTTCTTGCTTTAATTTTTCATCTATTGTTTCAAAATTTATAGGGCATTGTAAATCGGTTTGTTTTGGTTTTATTCTAAAATCATCTCTTGCATCGTTAACTTTTCCTTCTTCATCAAAATAAGCAGATGTTAATAATAAGTATATTTTCTTTCTATTAGTTTGATAAAGTTTAAAACTATTATCACTTTTAAAAAACTCACAAACTTCTCTTTCATTGGCACAATAAGAAGTTTTTGTAAAACCACCATCTTTACAATCTTCAATATGATATAAAAGATTAAATTGTTGTGTTTTCTTGTTATTGTCTTCTCTGTATTCTATCTCAAATTTTATATCATCTTTAAATTGTGGAATATCATTTTTTGTTATTGTTTGTTTATCAATCGCTTTAAAAATATCTTTTCCTTCATTATCTTTTTCTTTATATCCAACCTGTAAAGTAATAGTTATTTCTTTATTTTGAGTATAGTTATAAAAGAATAACATAACCATTAACTCATCTAAAATTGATTGTTTGATTTGTTGTAAAGTATAGTATTTTTCTTCTTTATCTTTTTTTGTTGTTCTATAAAAATGAGCAGTTGTTTTATTTTGTGTATTTTGTTGTAAATCTTCTATTTTAATTTTATCTTTATCAAAATCATAATCAAAACTAAAACTAATTTTTTTGCTTTCTTTTGTTATACTTTCATATTTTACACAATCAAAAAACTTTAAATACGACAATCTGCCAATGCCTTTACAACCTTTTTTATTTTTATCTTCTTTTGTCCTCTTTTTTAGTTTGCAAAACCTTTCAATATTCTCTTGTATAAAACCATCGCCATCATCTTCTATTTTAATATTTAGAATTGAAAAATATTTTTTAGTATTTTTATCGTTAAAAAATTCTTTATCGTTATATATATATATATATATATTGCTTCCGTTTGCTTGAATAGAGTTTGACACGGCTTCTAAAATTGGTTGCAAAATACTTCTTTTACAACTAAAATCTGCAACCTCTGATTGTAAATCAACTTACATAATCTCATTTTTACTCATACACATAAAATTTAAAAATCAATATTTTTCAAGTCATATTTTTAACATAGCAATCAATTATACTTAATTATTGACAATTATAACAAAAAACATATAGTCGAATGTGAGTGTTTTAAAAAAAATCATTTCCGTTGTTGTTGTTTTATCTATAGTTGCTATGTGCTTTTCTTATAAAAGTTTTCTCAAAAAGAAACAAATTGAACTTTCTGGAAAAAAAATGTTTAACATCGTGTTAGTAGGTGCTGCTGGCTCTGGAAAAGGAACACAAGGTGATTTAATGAAGGCGAAGCTAAATTTACTGCAAGTTTCTGCCGGTGAAGTATTGAGGCAATATAGCAAAGACCCAACTGCAAAGTATGCAAAAAAAGTAAAAAAATATACAAGTGCAGGAAAACTCGTTCCAACAAAAATAACACACAAACTAATTGGAGAATATATTGAGAAAAATGCCCTATGTAAAGATTGTACATACGATGGTGTAATTTTTGATGGTTTCCCAAGGCAAATAGAACAATTGATATTTTTGGATAAGTTTTTAAAGAAATATAATTCCAAAATAGATGCCGTTGTGTCAATAGATATATCTATGGATGCATTAGTGGATAGATTGAGCGGTAGGTTTTCTTGTTCAAGATGTGGTGAGATTTATCATAAAACAACAAAGCCAACACATGTACACGGAGTATGTGATAAATGCGGTAGCACAGAATTTACAATTCGTGATGATGATAAAGATATAGATGCCATTAAGAGAAGATTTAATGTTTATGAAACTGACACAAAACCAGTATTGGAGACATATGAAAAAAGAGGTATTGTTATTCATGTTGATGGGACAAAATCTCCAAAAGAAATTTCTGACGAGCTTATAGCTAAATTAACAGAAATCAAGAACAAAGATTAAAGATAAATAATCTATTTTAGATTTGTTGTATTTTATTCTTTATTTTTTATAAATACTGCAATAAATAACAATATGTGTGGACGACTACTTATTTTTATTAAAAGTAAGGTTTTATACTTAGTAATATTGTCACTTTTGTTAACAACGAATTCATTTGTTTTAATGGCAAACGAAGAAAACATCGATAATTCACTGCCTTCATTTGAAAAATCATATAAACACTGGAAAGTTTTTACTATAACTCAAAATAATGGTAAAGTTTGCTACATAATATCAAATCCAGTTGATATGATTGGAAATCACCAAAGTATAAGAAAACCATATATTATGGTATCTTTATTTGGTGCAAATAAGGTTGAAATTAGTATTAGTGCAGATTTTCAAATGAAGTTAAATTCAATTGTCCCCGTTAGCATAGACGGCATACAGGAAAGATTTGTTGCTGAAAATGAAAACTTCGCTTGGGCAGAACAACGAAATGCTGATAAAAGAATTATTAAATATATGCAAAATGGTATTAAACTATTAGTATTTTATGAATCTGCTGAAAGAACATATGCCGTTGATACATATTCGTTAAAAGGTTTTACAAAAGCATATCATAAAGCACAACAACTATGTCAGCATCGCACAATAAATCATAATATGCCGGAACTTGATGATGACGATGAAACAGAAGCAGATATAACAGATGATTACTATAGTTTGAAAGAAGAAAATACAATAGCAATACCTAAAAAAAAGTAAATAACGTTTAATGTCATAACTTGATTATTATTTATACTAATCAAATGTATAATTGTTACTTTTCTATGAAGATTTTAGCTCGTGTTATTGCTGTTGTTATAATTTTATCGTTCATTATAACTGGTTTTGTTGCATTTATTGACTAATCAACAACATAAATCTCTATTGAGAGAGACAAATTGCATCTTATTAGCAAATAATATCAGTTGTTAATTCACTTATGTCTGTTGGCTCGCAAGCTTTTGCTCTTTCAAATATATCATTCACTTTTTCATCATTTTCATCGTTAATCGCCTCAACTTCATTCTCTTTTAACACATTTAATTCCTGCAACCTTAATGCAAAATGTTTTACAGCATCCCGCTCTTTCCAATATTTCACCTCGTCTTTCGTTCTATATGTCGCTGGGTCAGACATTGAATGACCGCGATAACGATATGTATTAACTTGCAAAATATATGGCCTTTGTTCGTCACGAACCTTATTGATAATTTCATTTGCTTTACTATAAACTGCAAAAAAATCCATACCATCAACAACTTCGCCTTTTATACCCATTGGCTCTCCACGAGTATAAAGTAATTCTCCATCGCAAGAATGTCTTTCAACAGCCGTCCCCATTGCATATTTATTATTCTCAATTACATATAGAACTGGCAAATCCCACAAAGATGCCATATTCCAGCTCTCATATACCTGCCCCTGATTAACAGCTCCATCTCCCATCATTGCAACACAAATATTGTTTGTTCCTTTATATTTTTCAGCAAAAGCGATGCCAGTACCAACTGGAATTTGTGCCCCTACAATGCCGTGTCCGCCGAAGAAATTCTTATCAGGAGCAAACATATGCATAGAACCACCCTTTCCTTTTGAAATACCATCTTTTCTACCAAAAAGCTCACACATTACGGCATACGGATCTTCTCCAAATAATACAGCTTGTGTATGGCAACGATACGAAGTAATGATATTGTCATTCTTGTTCATATTGGCTTTAATACCGCATATAACAGCTTCTTGTCCTGTATACAAATGACAAAAACCTATAATTAACCCCTGCTGATAAGCAATGGCACATTTTTCCTCAAATTTTCTAATAAAAGACATTTCTCGGTATATTTCTATAAGTTTGTCATTTGAAAGATTGGATGCAATAACCATATTATTTCAATAATGCCTTTATACCCTCATAAATAAGTTTTGTGGCCAAACATACGATAATACAGGTGGCAATTTTATTCAAAATAATAATAACCTTGTCGTTCATTTTCGCTCTAACAACAGATACAATTGCAACAACCAAGAAATAAAATAAATATATGGCAAGTGTAGCACCAAATATAGCCGATAGAGCATTAAAATTTTGATTTCCCAAAAAGCTTGAAAATACAACAGAATAGGTAATCATTGTAGTAGGACCAGTTAGAGTTAAACAAAATAATGCCACAAAACTTTTCAATTTACTGCCAGAAACAGTTGTGCTTGCATTTGTGCTTGGTTTTGCAACCCAAAATCTATATGCCAAATAATACAAAAAACTTCCACCAAGCAAGCCAATGACTACAACTGCCTTACTTTGCAATATACTTTCTAATGCAGAAATCGCCAAACTTGCTCCAACAACATACAATGTATCAGCAACAGCAACACCTAAACCGGCAAATATTCCAATTCTAAATCCATATATCACCGTTGTATTTATTACCGTCATACATATTGGTCCAACAACACATAACATTGCGAATGTGGCGATAAATGCTTGGGAAAAAATTGTTAAAGACATAGATAAATAGCTATTGTTTTAATTTTATTGTCAAATGAATTTCCAAAATCACATCAATGTTGTCATAAATTCTGACTTTTGTTCCAACAATGCAACATATCTATAATATCACTAATTTTAATATAAAATAGCTATTATGATAAATACTTGCTGAAGCTGTTTAATCATATACATATAAAATAAAATTATCAAGAATTATACGATACAGCAAGCATCATTGATTTAATGTTGCAGACAAATTTTCATTTTGCAAGTTCATCGATGGTATTTTATAAGACATATTACTCTTTGTATTGCCAGTAAAATCTTGCTGTCTTTTAATATCATTGGATAGAGATACATTATTATCATTATTGTCATCTGTGGTCATTACCAATTGCCGTCCTAATTTATTAATCGGCATAGAATTTGAAATATTTTTTAACAAAAAATCCTGCTTTTCAGCACCTTCTTCCGTGCTGACTCTGGTTTTTGAATATTCATTTATATCTTCCGATACACCATCACTTATGTAAGATGCTGTTTTCTTAATACTTTTGTTGACATTTTCTTGCTTTTGTTGTTCCTTATCTCGTAATTTTTGAACAAAATCAAGCATTTTACGCATATTCCAACAATCACCAGTATACTCTTTTTCAATATCTTTACCTTGTAATGCTTGAATATCAAGCTTTGTCATTAGTTCTTCCGCAGAAACAACTTTAAAATCTGACATTCCCGGATCTTCTTTATAATATATTTTCTCTCCTTTTCTTATAATAGTCCCCATTTTCATTTTTTCGGTCTTCGGGTCAAAAATATCAAATGCCACATTTTGGAAATCATCTATATTCTCATCATTCTCATCTGTATGCTTTGAAGTTTTGTCTTTGTCGTCGCTGTCCATAAATGTCACGGTGACTATCTTTTTATCTACATTCTGTTGCGTAATAGGCCTATTAGTTAAAGATGATATCCAATGGAACAGCATATTTGGCAAATACTCATATTCATCATCTTTCAATGCTTTATTCTCAATCTTTGAGACTGTACTCTCTATGTATTGCATTATTTTTGCAGTTTTTGAATTAAACATATATTTACTATCATTTGTTATCTTTTGCAATGTTTCAAGAAGTATCCTATAATACAAAACACCGCCGTTCTTGTTATCAACACAACTATTATCTATATCATTCCGTAATTGATTAAAATCTAAATAATAAACATTATTAAAAGAATTTTGGATTTCAATAATCTTTGAGTATTTATCTAATATTATTTCACAGCCACCGAGTTTTATAGACCTTGTTACATTTGGATCAAAATTAAAATACCTTCTAACCTGTTCATTAACTTCTTCATCCGAAGTAGCATATTGCATATGTCGTTTTTCAATCTTTCTTATGCCGTTATTTTGCTCATTAGATAGTAAACTTTTATCTTGAACCAATTCATTTCGCCTATAAAGCTCATTTGCAACTTTCAATAATGCATTATCAATATTTTGTCCATTATTTTTATATTCCATATATAAACGTTGCAATAATACTTTGCTCTTTGTTATGCGTGTGAAAAGCTCACTCTTCCTTGGTTCCTTAAAAGGATTCATAGTTTGTAATTTTTCAACACACTTATTCTTGATGTGTTGCAAATTTGATTTTATCTCATTAACACTTAAAACTAATTCTTGTCTTAATTCATCAAATGCTTCCGCGATATCAATATATCTATTTTTTTCTTTATTGCGAGAACCAAAAAAATATTTTACATAGTCAAAAAAACGATCCTTGAAACCATCTGTATTATTTTTTTCAATTTTGCCAGCTTTATAATCTTCATATACCTGCTCCAATTCTTCGTATGTATAATCGCTCCACTTATGAGCAACTGTGTTTCCGACGGCCCTAAATATACCGGTTAAAAAATTAATGCTACCGTTATCTTTCCAAATTACGTCCATATATCTCTGAATAGCATTATGTAAACTATCTTTTCGTTGATCAGATAAAAATACAGAATGCTCCAACGAAACCATCGCTAACATCAGGATAGAAATCATTTTACTATTATTTGAAGTTTCCTCAGCATACATTGTCTTAAATGCTTGTTGTGATAAATCAATAGTATTATACTGATCGTCAATAAAAAACACCAACTTATCACCATCTACACAAAGCTCTTCACCAAGACTACCAATTGGAACACTGTTCTCGTCAAATTTAACTCTATCTAATGCTTTTTGCTCTCCGACAAGCAATATTTTATTCCTAAATTGTTCTTCTTTAAGCATCTGGGATATCATTTGCATTCTCGTTCTTTCGCCAACACTCATGATATGCCCAATTGTTTGTCCCACAACACTGAATGTCAAAGGTGATTGTATTGAATGAAAGAATGCTGAAGCTGTGTTTGCCAAAGCACCATCTTTCACAGCATTAGTAGCAGCTTTTGCTATGTTACCAGTAGTGTCGTTCGCTACTTTGTTAATTGCTTGCTGAAAAGCATTTTGTATGCCAGAGCCACCTCCATTCATATTCTATCTATATTAAAATACAAATATACATCAATAAGTCAAGAAAACAATAACACAAAATACTACATTAGCAAATGCAATTATGTTCATATACAAACCAGTCAGCTATAAAAAGTACAAATATTTTATAACACATCAAGAATGTTTAGTAAATATTGCATATATTTGTGATTATTGTTGTATTTGAAAGCTCTTTAAATTTATACTCTGCCCTATATACAATCTAAACATAACAGATTGTGTTTTACCATTTTTAACAATATAATAATCACTGCGATATTTATAATTAGATTTTTTCAATTTCCTTATTTTTTCTATATCATCTGCTTTTGTTCTGTTTAATATAAATAAGATATTATCTTTATTGACTTTAACAATAGAAACATTGCTATGAGCCTCATTTTGATTGCTCTTTTTAATAAATCGGTTATTTATTTTACATCCCCAATTATTGTCATTGTAATAGTATAAAGATGACAGTTTTAAATTCATCTCCTTGATATAATCATCCTCATCATCTTGCATATCTTGCATTCTTTGTTGTGTATTAAGCTTAATGTTTTGATTAACAAACATATTATGTAGTGCCTGATACTCATCATCGCTATGCAAAAATCCAATGCCATCATCAACCTTTATATCGTTAAAATCAACATTTAAAGCTCTATTTATTTGAAAAGTAATAATTTTATTGTTTAGATTATTTGTAGAAATTTGTTTTGCACTAAATTCACTTTTCTTATCTTCCAATGATATCGTATCATCTAATGTCGAATTTAATAATTTTTGTTTAGAACTTTCATCATTCTTTTGCAAATTAACGACATCATCTGCAAATGACATACCAATGTCATACAAAAATAATATCAAGATAACGAAAAATAGTCTACTTCTACATTTCAGGTTCATTTTGTTGCTTGCTTAAAACTATCCAATCAATTTCAATTTCACACCTAACTGAATTAACAATTAACTCCGATATGTCCTTATGTTTAAATTTTAAATCATAATACATAGTCTTTATAGCAGGAGTTGCAGGTTTTACTGATATATATTTTACAATTAAAAAACCAGGAAAAATATGTTTTATAAATTCTATCATTTGATATATAACTCTCTCATACGAAGTTGTAAAACTCACCGCAATAGTCTTTGAAGACACATATATTTCATTTTTAGAACCAACAGCAATCTTACTAATAAAATTATTCAATTCTACAAGATTTGCATAGGTAAATGGTTTTATTTCTATATGAAAATTACCAGCAATCATTCTTTTTTCCTTATCCTTTTCTCTTGCGATTTTCGATACATCAAATTGATCGTTAATTTTTCTGTCCACTTCAAATACAATCTCATCAAGATTAATATTATCATATACAAACGATCTTTTATCATTAAAAGAAGTTTGTTGAATTTGATTCTGTATTTTTGTCCATTCATTAACAACATTTTTTAAATTCTGTATATCCAGCCTAATTTGTTGCAACTCACGATGTTTAGACGATATGTCAGTTTTTATTTTTTTACAAATATTACCATAAATATTACCAGCACATATTGCGAATATTATAATTATTGTAAAAAATATACCAAATTTAACAATAATATGCTTTTGCTCAGACTGATTATCTTTTTTTCCATCTAGCACTGTATCATTTTTATTACTAATTACAGGGCTATTTTTTCTAACAACTTTTACTCCAAGCATATTTTTTTACACATTCACTGCCAGTAATTTCAATATTCTTTCGATATTTGTTCTATCATCATTATCCTTTTTTGCTTCAAGTCTTTTTCTGGCCAGTTTTACAGCACTCTCGCCGTAATTATTTTTAATATAAACATCAGATTGTTTTCCTAATAAAGCATTTACAATATCAACATTTTCGAATTCAACAGCTCGCATCAAAGGAGTATAGCCTTCAATATCTCTTATATTCACTATTAGATTATCAACACTCATAATCAAAGCAAACATATCCATAACATCATCGCAATTACTTCTTGCAACCCAGTGTAATGGACTAACGCCAGCATCATCAACAAGATTAACATCAGCCCCCTTTTCAATTAAAAGCTTGGCGACAAGCAAATTATTATGCTCAACAGCCAATAATAACAATGGAGTGTTATTTTCGCATCTCCAATTCACATACTTAGAATTATATTTCATCATTGATAATGTTTTTTTTACATTAACAACATCATTTCTTGCAACCATTTTACATAGCTCATTATCAACAGAAACACTATCTCCATTATAAGAAACCACCACCTTAGAGGCACCTGATTTTTTAGTTTTTGTGTTTTGTGCTGTTTTTATGTTGTTTTTTACTGTCTTTGTACTTTGTTTTGTACTTTTTGCACTTTGTTTGATATTTTGCTTTGTATCAGATTGCACTTTTAAACCACCCTCATTGACTTCCTTTTGTTTTGCAGAATTTTGTTTTGCAGAAATTTCATAATTGTCTCCAGCCAAAACTTTTAGCAAATTATTTGCATCCTCAACGCTAATATTACCAGTTGCGGATGCATACATTTTTGTATTTGAACCAACTGGCTTTATAGCCTTATTACCATCTATCTTTGCTTTATTAAGTGTATTATTTGTCTTCTTTTTACTCCCATTTACAGATCTTTTATTTTTCACAAAAACTATATTATAGTCATCGTTAGCTTTCTCTATCTCAAAACTAAATGCACTATTTTCACTAAACAATAACAGCGAAAATATTAAAACAAAAAACCTATACATAATGGAATATGTCTATTAAAAAAATATTTATTGTCAAATTAAATAGAGTTAAAAAATTAACAACAATATAAAACCATTAAAAAACAAAAAGCTTTAATACAAATGTGCATATTACAATGATGAATATTTTTAGAATATTTTTACGATAAATGCTCTATTTAAATAAACTCTTGATTTTTTATATCATAAATATGTGGATTAAACCTTATAAAGGTGTTGTTTTTTAAAACAATTAAAAAAAAATTATTGTATATATCAATACTGATATAAGTTGTATTTCAATAAGACAATTTATTTGATTTATCAAGAGTTTGTTTAAACAGAGCAACGATAAAAAACCTTGCAAATAAAACTTTATCAAACATACATAGATATGTAAAGTTGCTTAATATGTTTAAAAATAAGAAAAAAGTTAAAATTATTACATTATCGATTTTATCTTGTGTGATAATATTTTTATTAGGTGTTTGTATTGGTGCAAAGTGTTTTAGTGTTCAACATAAAAAGATCAAGTTTGAAGCCAAAAATATAAGATTTTATACAATAAAAAAGATGCTTGGCAAAACCATAACTAATGATGAGAAAAAAGTCGTTAAAAAATTCCAAGAAAGCAGTGAAGAATGTATAAATAGTTTTTCTGTTGAGGAACGAAATGGTGTCAATCTCTTAAAAGATGAAGTTTTATCCATTGCAAAGGGTAATGATAAAATTTCATTTAGATTGAAAGATTTACATTCAATAAAAAGAAAGGAATTGGTTTCTTTAGCAAAAAAAATCAAAAGGTGTAATATAAAAAGCATTAAGGCCTTAAACAAAGATGAAAGAAAAATGATGAGAGTTGCTATATCAAAAATGGAAATAGATGATATCATTAAACTATACAATGGTATTAAGTAATATAAACATTCACTGGCATACTATATGTCGACAAATTTAGACGATAATGTAAGAGTTAGTATAAAAGCAAGAAGGAAAGCATTTCTTGATAAAATTGCTACAAGATTACATTTAGATAAATATAAAAGTCACATAATTGTTGCCAAAGACTGGATATTAACATTAATATATGCTTTAATATTTGCAACCGCTTTCAAAACATTTTTTTATGAAAATTTTAAAATACCATCCGGCTCAATGAACCCTTTATTATTGGATGGCGATAGAGTGTTGGTAAATAAATATTATTACGGCTACTCAAAGTTTTCATTTCCTTTTAACTTAGCACCAATAAAAGAAAGAATTCTGGCAACAAGAAAACCACAAAGAGGTGATATTATTGTATTTAAATTACCAACAAAAGAAGATATAAGCACATTTTATATCAAACGAGTTATTGGTCTCCCGAATGATAAAATACAAGTAAAACAAGGTAGATTGTTTATCAATGGAGAACCTTTAAAATATAAACAAATCGGTCTTTTAGAAGCAAAAAGTAAGACCAATCATAATATGTTTAGTTCTATGGAATACAAGGAAAAAAATGAAAGAAATGAATACAGCATCTTGATAAGTGACATAAATTCGTTTGCATCAAATACGATAGAATATATTGTCCCAGAAGGATATTATTTCTGTATGGGCGACAATAGGGATAACTCAAAAGACAGCAGATTTGTCGATTTTGGATTTATACCATTTAGAAATATTGTAGGTAAAGCAGAAAAAATTTTCTTTTCAACCGCTAATGGTGAACTAAACTTCAACAGAATATTTAAAAATATTGAGGCACAAACCATCCAAGAATAATAGTACACAATTACTATTCTGCAATTTTCATTGTTAAATAATGATTAAAAAAAAATCTTGTAAAAAATCATTCATTAAATATTTATTTATTCTTGATAAGAATATTTATTTCCAATTACCTTGCTTTTTTGTCTACTTTTTTATCGTCATTGGCTGTCGTTTCTACTAATTCTTTATGCAACAATTTAACAACCTTATCGGCATCTTTCAAATTACACACAAAAGATATTCTCGTTGTAGAAAAATCATCGTATATTGCATCAATATTGATATTATTTTTCTGCAAAACATCAAATATTTTTCCTGAGATACCGGCAAAAGTAGAAAAATTTGCCCCAATTACACTAACAATAGATTTATTATCGTCTTCGTTCACAGACAAATTTTTCTTACGAATATCATTGTCGAATGTTGTTTTAATCTTTCCAAGTATTTCAGGCATCTTTTTCGTCGAAACAACTGCCGAAAATAACCTTTGTTTTGTATTTTGAGATATAGTTATAATATCGTCATTGTAAAATTTTAAAATTTTCTGCATCTTTACAATGGTTTTCATCATATCAATACGAACACCTATATTTAACTTCAATACAGATACATCGTCCATTTTAATAATACCATTTACAATATAATTTTCATATTTCTCTTTACTAATTTTTGTTCCTTGAAACGATTGATTATAGACATTTCTTAAAAAGATTGGTATATTCTTCTCCACACAAGGATATATTGCATCGATATGCACTACCTTATTACCAAGAGAAGACATTTCTGCGATTTCTTGAAACGAAATTTGCTGAATAAAATGTACATGTTTTACAATTTTTGGATCTGCTGTAAACAACCCATTGGTATCTTTCCAAATTTCAAGAACATCAGCATTTAATGCATTTGCTATAAGTGAGGCCGAGTAATCAGAACCATTTCTGCCAATAGTTGTAGTCCTTAAAGCACAATCAGCACCAATAAACCCAGCACAAATAACTTTTTTAACTTTCTTCTTTGCAAAAATATCATTAAAAGTATTTTTAATTAAATTTTCAGTCTTAAATAAATCCACATTGGCGTTTGTGAAATGACTATCAGTTCTTATAATCTTTCTGGCATCAATATAGTAACAACTAACACCTTTTTTAGACAAAAAACAATAAACAATACTACTCGAAAGCCTTTCTCCAAAACTCAAAATAATATCAACAAAATGTCGTTTATTAAAAAATAATAAATGTTTATTAAAAGCTGTTTCTTTTAAATCATTAAATAATTCAAATACATTGCTAATATTTTTTTCGTCAGCCAATGATAGCTCATTAATTATTGCTTTATGAAAATCAATAATTTCATCTACTAATTGCTTTCGTTTTTCTATGTTTTTTTGATATAAAGCTTTTCTTTCAAGAATTGTGATTTTATTATTTTTTTTACTTTTTCGTTCACCTTGAAACAACAATATGCAATCTGCCAATTGTTCCAACTTGTTTGTTATTCCATAAAAAGCAGAAATAACAACACAAGCCTTGCAATTATCGCCACTCACTATCGATTGCAAATTTTCTACATCCTTTGCATTCTTTAATGCAGAACCGCCGAATTTTAAAACTTTCACAAAATCAACAATACATTGAAATACAAAAAAAATAAAAATAAACAAAAATTATACAATCAAACAAAAATTGTCATAACATATTTTCTATTGTGTATTTTTGTGTAAAAATCTTAATGGCAATAGAATATACCTAAGGCAACACTAATGACAAAAAAAACAGCAACATACGACCACTATAACTATACAGCTTTCAGATAATTACTATTTTAGTTACAATTGTGGAGTATCAGGAGCTGGAATACCGCTATCAGCATCACCATTGGACATTGGTTTTGTTACAGGCGATTGTTCAGGTATTGTAGACGGTGCAACTGGTGTACCATCATTAACTATCTGTCCATCTGGCTTTGGATTATCATGTCCATCATTACCAATTGGTGCACCATCCCCTGGCTGATCTGATTTGCCTGGCTCAATATTTTCGTCAGCTACTGTAGCCGCCGGTTTATCTTCTATTACAAAATCACTTAGTGTTTTTCCACTATTCATATCCTCCTTAAGCTTTTTTAGACTGTCAAGATTATCTAAATTATATCTGTTATAAAATTCATCAACATGTTTTGGATCTACATTTCCAGTTTCTGGATCTTTTATAAAATTATAAAAATCATTCCCTCCAAATTTAGTTGCATTAAAATCAACATAGTAACGATCGTCCGGTGATGATTCATAGTTCTGTGTTCCTTTGATGAAGCCATATTTATAACTACTTGGAATGTTATCACCTTTTTCTGCATACAAAATACCAAGTTCATTTCTTATATTTTCCTTCGCATCAAAAACCTTAATAGCATCAGGATGCTGTTCTGACATAGACTTAACATAAGTATTTATTTCATTACTATCGAGTATCCCATTGCCATCAAGATCAGCTTCTTCTAATGTCTGGTAATTAACTTTTCTACCAATATTGCCGTTATCATCTATTGTAAACAACAATGATTCATCTCTTGTCAGACAAGTTTTGTTTTGAAAATTTTCAAAAAACATTGATGTCTCCTTATTATGTGGATCTTCAATAAAAATATTGTCCTGACCACCACCAATTTGACTTGGAATTTTATCACTTGTTATACCAAAAACACTTTCAATATCAATACTATCCAACATTTTAGCCTTCTGATTACGGAGATCGCATAATTCTGCTTTTATGTCACAAAAATCTTCTCTTAGCTCTTCGTATCTATCTTTATAGCTGTCTAATTTGTTTTGCAGAAAATCCTTATTACTCTCTCCTGCCGTCCCTGTTGATGGCGAATTCAAGATTCTCAAAACGGCTTGTCCCTCAGCTTTAGTTTGTTTTAGTTCGTTTAATATATTATCATAATCTTCCTGTTTCTTTGACAGATCATTACATATTTCTTTATACGCTGGTGTGAGAGAAATATCAAAATCTTCATTTTCTTCCTTTTTTGGTTCTTCTTCATTTTCTTCCTTTTTTGGTTCTTCTTCATTTTCTTCCTTTTTTGCATCTTCTTTTAGGTATTTTAGGTATTGTTTTGCTCTTTTGTCAATCCCGTCTCTATACTCACGATCTTCATTTGGATCATTTAGGTATCGTTCTGCTCTTTTGTTTATCCTTTCAATATACTCACGATCTTCCTTTGGAAGATCTTGGGATGGTTCTGTTCCTATCATTTTATCACTTTTATTTTTTATAACTGGCTTGTCGACTTCTGGTGTTTTATCAACAGGATCCTTAAATTTTTTATAAGAATAATTTTTCTCTTCTTCCATCATAAAAACAATAATTATACACATTCATAATAACAAAAAAAAAAACTAATACAAGTTTATTTTATCATTCTTGACTTTTACTTCATGCAGGCCATAACAAAGCGGATAAAACTTATTGTTGTGTATTTTTTCTCAAAATGTCTTGTTTAAAAAAAGCAAAAAAAAATTTTTACAGCAAGAATGGCATTTTATACACCAAAGAAGAATTAAAACACATATTTGCAGACAGCAAATTAAAGTTGATTGATGATGATTTTTACATATCAAATATTGCAATAGATAGCCGTGAAGTCAAAGCAGGTGGTATATTTTTTGCAATAAAAGGAGAAAATAATGATGGACATAATTTTATTCAAAATGCAATCAATAATGGAGCCGTCTGTGTCATCTGTGAATATATCCCAGATGTAATAAAAACAAATATTATAAACAAAAATATTAGCTTCATTGTCGTAAAAAATACTATTGATGCACTAACAAAGTTGGCCGTCTACAATAGAAGCATAATGAAAGCAAAAGTTATTGCCATTACCGGTAATGTTGGAAAGACAAGCACAAGATGCTTAATTGCTGATACATTATCACATTTTTTTCAAACAACATCACCAATAAGAAATTACAACAATCATATCGGCCTACCATACACAATTGCAAATACACAGCTTGATACAGAAGTTCTTGTTCTGGAAATGGGTATGAACCACATAGGTGAAATAGAACATTTAACAAAAATAGCACAGCCAGATATTGCGATAATTACAACAATTGTGCCAGTACATATGGAATTTATGTCTAATATAGAGAACATAATTCAAGCAAAAGCAGAAATTTTTAAAGGATTACAAAGTAATGGAATTGCCATACTAAATAAAGAAAACCAGTATTACGATAAACTGGTAGAATATGCAAAAAATGAAGGAGTAAAAAATATTATCAGCATTGGTACTGAAAATGGAGATTTATTTATCAAAAAATATTCTTTTTGTAAAAACTTTAAAACAAAATATAAATTAGCAGTAAAAAGGAATAATGCAATTAAATACATCAACTGCAAAGCCTACGGTCTTGATTATCATAATATTTTTAACACATTGTTTTGTTTTGCTGTTGCAAAAATAATGAAATTAAGCTTATCAAAAGTAGCAAAAGTCATATCAAATATAACAATACCAGAAGGCAGAGGCAATATTGAAAAAGTATCAATAAAGAAAAAAAAAATAACAATTATAAATGATGCTTATAATTCCAGTCCAGAAGCTCTTAAATGTGCATTAAAAACATTGTCCGTTATGTCAAAGCAATATCCAAAAAAACGAGCAGTTGCGATAATTGGTGATATGCTTGAACTTGGCGATAAATCACAGCAATATCATTATTACATCGCACAACATATTCAAAAGATAGGCATTCAGCATATAATAACGATAGGCAAAGAGACACAAATAATTCATGACAATTTGATAAATGTAGAACAAAAGATACATTTTAATTCTACAAAAGAATTGGCAGAAAATATATTTAAAATTATGAAAAATGGTGATATCATACTCTTTAAAGCCTCTCACGGACTACATTTTGAAAATGTAATATCCATACTGAGACGAGCAAGCAAGCAATAATTGATTTTAAAAAAGCATTATAGCTACTTTGTTAAAAAAAAAATATAACAACAATATGCAAAAAAGTTTAACAATAACATTTTGTGGTGTTCCAAATGTTGGTAAATCAACATTATTAAATCGTTTGATAGACTGCAAATTAGCAATTTGTTCGCCAAAGCCACAAACGACAAGAACAAATATAAAAGGTATATTAACAAAAAATAACACACAGCTCGTTTTTGTTGACACACCGGGTATTTTTCGTCCAAAATTATCTCAATTAGAGAAACAGATAGTCAAAGAAGCTTGGCAAGGGCTATGCAATACCGATTTAATTTGTCTAATTATAGATGCAAAATGTGGCCTAAATAAATCTGCCATAAACATTCTTGAAAAAACAAAAACAAATGGCATTCCTGTTATCGCTGTCATAAATAAATCAGATTTGGTATCATTTGATGAAAAAGTATTATTGGCTGATAAATTATGGCAAACAAATAGAATAAGTGAAGTATTTTCTTTATCAGCAAAAACAGGTAAAGGTTGTGATGAATTATTGAAATATTTTTTCAGTAATGCAAAAGAACAAAATTGGCAATTTAACGAAGATGAAATAACAGATAAAGATAGCAATTTTCTTGCATCAGAATTTGTTAGAGAACAACTTTTTATTTTAATGCAAAAAGAAATTCCATATATGTTATCATGTGAAACGGAAATGTTTACAACTGCAAATGGAGTAAATAATATTTCTGTAGTTGTTAAAGTTGGTAAGGATAATCATAAAAAAATTATTCTTGGTAAGAATGGAAATAATCTAAGAAAAATCATTAAAAATGCTTCAAAAAACTTGGAAAATATCTTAAACAGCAAGGTATCATTGAAAATATTTGTCAAAATAGAAAATAAGAGCTAAATAATTGACAAATAATTAAATGATAAAAAATATAAACTATGAGCAGTAAGAACAACAAAAAAAGAATTGCAATAATTTTAAGTGGTTGTGGCGGAATGGATGGCAGTGAAACACACGAAGCCATAAGCTTGATGATTGCCATTAAAAATGAAGGTGCAGATTATGAATGTTTTGCCTTAAATGAAAATCAAAAATATGTCATAAATGGCAATGCAAAACTTGGAATAAAGCAACAAACAAATGAAACAAGAAATATGTTATTTGAAGCCGGTAGATTAAATCACGGAATGGTTGATGATTTAAAAAATCTTGATGTCAATGCATTTGATGGATTAGTCTTTCCCGGTGGCTATGGAACTGGAACAAGTCTTAGTAATTTTATCCACTGCAATGATGATGTATGCAAAAGAAATTTCAATTATAAAGTTCGGGATGAAATTAAAAATATCATTTGTGCTTTTCATAGCCAACAAAAACCAATTTTCGCAGGCTGTTTAGCACACATCCTTGTTAATGGCTCGTTAAAAGGTATTACAATTATGATGGACGAAGGAAAATATACAGCAGAAGCAGTTGAAAACAATGGTAATTTCTACGAAACCAAAACAGCCGGAGAAATATGTATTGATAAAAAAAATAAAATCATCACAGCACCATTTTATATGACACCGAAAGTTGCAATAGATGTTATCTTTGATGAAAGTGTTAAGGCGATAAAAGCACTAATCAAAATGTGTAAATAGTTGATAATTATTTTGCTATATCAAATAGCTTTTTAAAAATATTTGTAGTTTCAAGTAGAATTTCATTTCTATTATCGTCTTTTTTGGTTAAAACCATCCAATATGTAGCAAATTGAATTTTCGGTGCACACTGATGAGATTTTTTTACAAAATTACTGCAATCAAAAATTTTCTCAAATTCACCACCAATCGCCACAGCCCACATATTCCTAACAATACCTTGGTATAAAAAATATAAATCAAAGGTATCTGTTGTCAACAAATGACTACTTTTATGTATTAACTCCGATGCTGTTTTAAACATTATTCTTCTATTACTTGGCACAATATTAGTGTCAGCCAGAACCTCCCAGGTAAAAAATTGACTATCTAATGTTGCATATTTATTACATTTATTCATATACAAATACAAATCATATTGTTTTATACTATAAATATTATATTCATCTTGATATTGTCCAACATCGCCCCATTCAAAAGGAAAAATAACAATATCAACACCATTCTGTAAATATTCATTTACCTGTATTTTGTCGCCAACAGTAACATTGAAATTGATATTTGCTAAAAGGTTATCATTCTCTGTTTTTCGAAAATGAGAAAAGTTCATAAAATAATAATTCGCGAATAATGGATGTAAGAAAACTGAAATAACATTATTACTTGCCAATGTATTTGGATGTTTTGGTTGAAAAACATTTTTAAAATTCTTATCCCAACTATTGGTTTTTTGATATAAATTTTCACCTGCTTGTGTTATAAATATTCCGTTTTTTCCATGCCTTTCAAGTAATTTCGCTCCAACATAATATTCTAAGTCACTAATCAAGTTTGATATTGTAGACAAACTACAATTCATAGTCTGCGCAACTTTTGAAAATGTTTTTAGCTCATAAAGCAATCTAAATGCTTCTATTTTCCTGTTTATATTTTTATCAAGCAATGTATTCTTTAACCTATCCGTCTTCATAGTTCAAAAAAATAATCATTAAACACAATGACTTAATGCAAAATATAATGTTAATAAAGAAAGCAAGAACATCTTTATCTCTGTTTCTCTTGCTTGTCAACATTATTGTTTAATGACGAACTTTCATTCTTTGACACCTTTTCTTCTAATTCAGCAAGCATCTTTTCTAACTTCTCAATTCTTTGTTTTAGTTTTTCATTTTCAGCAATAAGATTTTCTGCTTTTCCATCCGTTAAATAATTCACTCCATTACTTCTTTGAGAATTAAAAAGATTACCACCAATACTATCAAACATTTTACCAAAATCGCCACCAATATTTTTAAACAAACCTTTCAATGTTGTATCAAAATTAGCTGACAAGGTATCAAAGTCTAAATCAACATCTTTTTCAAGTTCAACATCTTTTGGTAATTTCGGTAAATTACCTGTCTTTTTATCAAATTCACTTAATTGTTTTTCATATTCTTTCTTATCAACTTCTTTACCATTTGACAAATATTTATTCTTACCATTCAGCTGTTGCTTTACAATGGAATTCTCACCATCATCATATTGCTCCATCTTAGCTTCGTTGATTTTACCATTTCTATTCTCATATCTAGACATAGAAGCCGTATGTTTGCCATTGATATTACTAAAAAATTGCGAACTTGAAAAAGAATAACCATTCGTAGTTCCTTGTTTTATATCATCATTTTTATCAGCTAATGCATCCATATAACAAACTTCTAAACAAATGACATATTATAATTTTCTTAATTCTTTGCAAATTATTTTTTCTATACTTGCTATGTTTATTATGGCAAAAGATATGTTGCAAATAGCTAACCAGATAGTTGATAAAATCAATGTCCTTGATGAAAAACTGCAACATTGTCAGGACTATAAGGAAATAGCAAAAATAAATAAAGAAAAAAGCGACTTAGATGAAACATTTAAGTGTGCAAATGAAATAAAAAATACTGCTAAGCAGATTAGCGATATTGAAGAAATTTTACAAGAAGAAACAGATACAGAAATGCGACAAATGGCAAACGAAGAGCGGGCTGAATTGGAAAAAAAATTAGCTGATTTGGAATATAAACTAAAACTATTGCTTATACCAAAAGACCCAATGGATAATAGAAATGCACTTGTAGAAATTCGTGCTGGAACAGGTGGTGATGAGGCAGGACTTTTTGTAGCAGATATATTTAGCATATATCAAAAATATTGCGAACTAAAAGGATGGAAAATTGAAGTTTTGCATCTATCGGAAGGTTCGGTTGGAGGAATAAAAGAAGTCTTTTTCAATGTTTCAGGAAAAGAAGTTTACGGACATTTGAAATATGAAAGTGGAGCACATAGAGTGCAAAGAATTCCAGAGACAGAAACACAAGGTAGAGTGCATACGAGTGCGATCACGGTTGCTGTTTTTCCTGAAATGGAGGATGTTGATGTTGATATAAAAGAACAAGATTTAAGAGTAGATGTGTATAGAGCTTCAGGTGCCGGAGGACAACATGTTAATAAAACAGAGAGTGCTGTAAGAATAACTCATATACCAACAGGTATTGTTGTGGCAATGCAAGACGGAAGGTCGCAAATACAAAATAGGTATAAAGCTATGCAGATTTTAAGAGCAAGGGTTTATGAGGCAGAAAAAGAAAAAAGAGAGAATGAAATGATAAAAGATAGAAAACAACAAATTGGAAGTGGCGATAGGAGCGAAAAAATTAGAACATATAACTATCCACAAAATAGAATTACAGATCACAGAATTGGATTAACATTATACAACCTTGACCAAATAACAGATACAGGAAATATTGATGAAATAGTCCAGCAATTACGAGCAGATGCACAAGCAAAAGCATTAGCGAATATGGAATAGTTTATTTACATAATATGAATTGGCATTGTTTATATTTCATTACCCTGATTTTGATAAATACTTTTTTTTACAAAGAATATCTTGTAGTAATACATAATACAAAAGCTCAATTATCTTCAATAAAACCATCACAACTGCAAAAACATACATCCTATCTCTCTAAAATTGGTCTGTCAACGGCACTTGGAATGTCTTGTTGTGTATTCATTGTGTCTTTGTTAACATTTTTTTTATGTTTTTTGCTCAAAACAAATGCGACAATTTTAATGTATTTTCAAATTCTATGTCTGGGATACATACTTTATATTGGCATTAAACAAATGACAACCAAAAACAATATACTTGACAATAGCCATTTTACAACATCTAAAAATATTGTTGATGCCTTTTATGATGGTTTTGTAAATACACTATCGAAATATGAACTATTATTTTTAATAATAGCCACAATATCACAATATTATGAAAATATAGACAATGTATTAGATGTGCTATTTATTATGTTTGCTTTTGCAATTTTACAATTTATAAGCTCATTTGTAATTATTTTATGTTGCAATAATATCAACATAATAAAATGTATAACAAAAAATGCCAACTTTATATCAAGGGTTGCTGGTTTTGCACTTATATTGATGTCATCAATGAGTGTAAAACAGATTTTAAAATTTTAAAACAATATCAATTCGTTATGCAAATTAATGTAATAAAAAATAGATTGGTTCCATATCAAGAAGCAATGCACTGGTTTGATAATTTAAATCAAATAACACAAAATAATGAAAAAATAATCATCTTCGAACACCAAGACATCTATACCTGCGGTAAAAGTGTCAATGATGATACGACAAAAAAAATAAATGGAATTGAGGCAATAAAAACACAAAGAGGTGGATTATGGACTTGGCACGGCAAAGGACAGATTATGATATATTTTATATTAAATTTACGACAAAGAAAAATGACACTAACGGATTGGTTTTCTTTAATAGAACCAGTCATTATAAAATGTATAGAAGAAGAAATTATTAACAACATTGGCTTATCAAAAAATGAATTAAGCAAAATCTTACAAATATATGCAGATAAAAACAAGAGAGGCTTTTGGATAAAAAATAAACAAACTTCATTAGTGGCAAAAATTGGCTTTATTGGATTAAGGATTACAAAAGGCTTTTTAACACACGGAATAAGTATCAACTACAACAATAATTTATCTGCTTTTGCTCATATCAATCCTTGCGGACTTGGAGATGTTAAAATCACATCAATCAGTGAAATAATAAATAACCTAAAAAAAACCAACAATCATAACAATGAACTGAAAAAAGACAGCATAAATGATTTTAAAAGCCTACTGGCAAATAATTTACAAGCAACTTTTAAGTAGATTAGATAAAAATCACCTAAAAATATAATGGCACTTATCAGATGAATATGCAACCGATATTATCCTATTCTGCTCCTTATTGGTAAAATACAATACCTGACAATCATATACACCATCATTAAAATTATACACATAATTATATGTAATTTTTGCACCAGTAATATTAGATTTATCATCAACAATTGCCTCATATTTAGCAGGCATACCAAGCTTTGCATATAAATCATTTGGTGTTTTGCCAATAAAACTTCTAATTGTTTTTTGTAAAATCTGCACTTCTTGCTTTTGCGGTTGTTTTTTACACCCACTCGCCATTAAACATACAAAACACAAAACAATAGCAACAACTAAATGATAGAAAACTCTACTTTTAAAAACCATAGTTATAACTACAAGAAAAATGAATGACTTGAAATAATAAACAAGTAAAAACTAATTATTACATTTTACCAATACAAAGACCCGTAATATGAAGGGCAACTTCCACTATAATCCCAATCTATAATTTCAAGTTTCTGTTTGCTAAACTTAAATATAATCTGGCAATCCATACCTTTTGAAGTGTAATCATAAATCATATATGTTCCGCTTTGTTGGTCTAATATATCAGCTGTATTTATGTATTTAGTTGGCTGTCCATATTTATTTATAACATCCCTAACCTTTTTACCCATAAAATATTCTAATCGGCTTTCAAATTTATAAATATACTCTTCCTGTGTAAAAGTGCATGATGATAAAAAAACAATACAAGACACAATAAATAACAACTTTGAAAAACACCCTATTATCTTCAACACAAAAAAATCTAATCAATAAGATTGCAATCACCTTTAATTTTCAAAATGCAAGAGATTTGTGTTTTTATATGGAAAATATTCGACCATTTAACTAAATAATTTTTATTTTAAAATAAAAAAAATTTTGTTGTTATGTTTTTTTCTTATATGATATTTCAATGAAACAATCTGTTGATAAAAATCAATTTTATATTTTTGACAATTTTGACAATATTAGTGTCAACATTAGTTCACCGAAATGTTTTACAGAATTTCTTATTGATTATGATTCTGAAAAACACATTTCTGAAAAACACATTGTGTCTGAAGAAAATGCAAAAAAAATAAACTTTGATATCACAATTAACATTAATAGTCAAACAAAAAAGAATATTACAATATGTATGGTTTGTTATAAAAATAAAATTTTTCAAGGTTTTTTCTTTGAGAAACAAGGTATTTTTTGTGATGAATACAATAAAAGAGGTTCGCATTATTTATCGCAAATGCAACCAGTACAACTAATATACTCGCTGTATACATCATTGCTGAACAAGATGTTTAATGGAAATAATCTAACAGATAATGAAAAAAAAGCATGTGCTATATCATTAATGCGCACATATAGTAATCTAAAAGAACGTGGATATATTATATATACAGCTTCAAAAAATATGCAGGAATATTTAAATAAATTCTTTTTTCCACTTGTTGCCATATTACGTAATACTCGTGAATATGAAAAGATTGAACAGCGTCAATCAGAATATGATATTCGTTCATTAGGAGAATTAGAAGATTTTAATAAAAAATTTAATAATTTTTGCAGTCAAAATACACAAAATCTTTATAACGGCAAACTACATAATAATGGTCTAAAATTACGAAATGTTGATAACAATATCACAAACATCGATAATAATATAATATTTGAACCAAAAAATATAGTAAATAATAATAGTTTACAGACAAAAATAACCTTTCATCAACAAAATCAACAAAGCGGGGCAATGAAAGAAGGTGATACCAACAATCAAAAAAACAAAGAAGAAGAACAAGAAAAGTCATACAAACAAGAAGACGAAGAAAAAATAATAGCAAACGACAAAGAAATCAATTTACATAACCAAGAAATAATCAATACATCACAAGGACAAAAGAAAACAATTTCAGGCAACCAAACAAAACAGGGAAAACAACAAAAGGAATGTTATTTATTTAAAAATAATAGTTTACAGACAAAAATAACCTTTCATCAACAAAATCAACAAAGCGAAGTAATGAAAGAAGATAATGCCAACAAAAAAAACAAAGAAGAACAAGAAAAGCAATACAAGCAAGAAGACAAAGAAGAAATAATAACAAACAACAAAGAAATCAATTTAAATAACAAAGAAACAATAACGGCATTACAAGGACAAAATGAAACAATTTCAGGCAACCAAACAAAACAGGGAAAACAACAAAAGGAATGTTATTTATTTGAATATCTTAATATAAGTAATTGTTGCAAAATTTGTCAAAATGAAGAAGAGCTACAAAAAAATAAGAGCAATTAAATAATCAAAATTTGTAATCATTAAGATATATAGACCAAGAAATGTAAATTTCTATTTTATAGAAATGGTTTACTATACAATAATTCTTCAACAAATTCACTTGACATTTAAATTGAGATATTCTCATTTAGATGAGAATTCTTATGAAGCCAAAACTTAAAAAGTTGAGAAAATTGAGAACTGGAAACAAAACCAATAATGGCATTAAAAAGAGTAATTATAAATTAAAAGTTAAGTCTTCTGCAAAAAAGAGATTTTCATTGACTGCAACTGGTTTAGTGAGAGCACCACAAGCCAATAAAAGACATAATATGAGAAAAAGGTCAGCAAGACAAATTAGAGAACAAAGAGGCACAACAATATTGGTTGAAGATGCACCAATGATATTGAAAGTTTGTAATTTAGCTTTACATTAAGAGATAGTTTTAGATTGTTTTGATTTTGTTTTTATGGCAAGAGTGAAAAGGGGTGTAGCAAGTAGAAAATATAGAAAAAAAATCCTAAAAATGGCAAAAGGATATCAAGGTAGAAATAAAAATTGTTATCGCATTGCTGTTCAAAAAGTTCAAAAAGGATTACAATATAATTATCGTGACCGCCGTGTTCGTAGAAGAGAATTTCGTGCATTATGGATTGTTAGATTAAATGCAGTTGTTCGTGAAATGGGGATGAAATATTCCACATTTATTGATAAACTTAAAAAAGCAGGTATTGAGTTAAACAGAAAAATGCTTGCCGACTTGGCCGTTAATGAGCCAACAGCATTTAAAGCAATAGTTGACAGAGTGAAGTAGTCATATATTGCATATTTAATATAATTCTATTATGGCACATAAGAGAATTTATTTAGCATCTTTTTTGTTCGGTTTTATATCCTGTTGGATTTTATTTGGAGCTGTCAATTTATCAACATATTATCGTAGTTTTGTGGAAATTTTTACATATAGAAGAATATTATATTTGATATTCTGTTTACTTTTCATTGTGCTTTTAATTGTAATAAATGACACAATTAAGAATTTTATAGAAACAATACGAAACAGAAGAAAATTTCTTATTGGCTCCGTTGTCTTTACCATTGTTGCAATGTTATCGATATATTTTGGTTGTGAAAAATATGTCAGCGATTGGCGAATGTTTACAATTCATCAATTAAATTATATGCTTTATATTTTTGCTTGGTATAGCTTAATTAAGGCATTTAAAGTTTGGAGAAAATATGGTAATTTTTATGCATTACTTGAAAAAGGGTTAGTTAAAAAATATTTAACATACATATTTGTAATACTTCTTTCTATAAATGTATTTTTATACTTCGATGGAGTGAAGAACTTCACGATGGCAAGTGGGATATTATCAGCATCCACCTGTTGTTTATCATTTTTCTGTTTATTAGCTACAATCATTTACCAACATTCAAAAAAACTACAACAAAAAGTATCTGTATGGAAAAAAGAAACAGAGGATAGAATTGCAAACGGCGATACGCCGAAAGAAGTATCATTGGCATACGACCAAATGACCCTTGTTTCACTTTCAACAATTATCACTAAACGAGTATTAGACACAACAAGGGCAACTGATTTTCAATTTATCATCAGTAAGGTTTTTAAAATCGTGTGCTATTCAATCTCATTGATAACAACATGCAGATTTACAGGACAAATGAAAAAAATGTCAAGAACCTTAACTATGGTTGGATTATTTTTAATTTTCATATTATCACTTGCATACTCCACATCTTTTCATAGTTTTTTAGTGAAAAACCCAAACTTAGACGATATACTATGTAAAGTCATAGACTATGCAATCTTACCAATAGGCACAATTAAAGCAATAGTTCAAATTATAACTATCATTCTCGCAAAAAAAGCAACAGCAATCAGCATCAATTACTTCATTATTGGATGTTTCTTTTCAATAGTTACTCCATTCAATTTAATGGTTAAAGGTAGTGTTCAAGACAGCACTATAACTATGACATTGTATAAATTCTTTTTATATCTAACTATTGTTTTCTTGGCATTATTCTTTTCTTATAAAGAAAACAAGAAAAGCAAAAAAATTAAATAATCAAAATATGTAATTATTTACAATAATTATCTGCCTTTCGCAAGATACATTTTAATAACAAAAAGGAATGCAGGAAAACATTACAATATTCAACTTGAATATCAACTAATACACAAAGATAATAAATAAAAAACTCTATCTAACCTTTAAACTTGAAAGTGCAATAAGGGCAAAAAAGAAAGATATAATCCAAAATCTAACAACAACCTGCATCTCGCTCCATCCTGTTTTTTCGAAATGATGATGTATTGGTGTCATTTTGAATAATCTTTTTCCTTTTGTAGCTTTAAAATATCCTACCTGCAATATAACGGATAATGTTTCAACGACAAACAATCCGCCAGCAATCGCTAATAAAAACTCACTTTTTATCAAAACGGCAGAACTACCAAGAACACCGCCAAGTGCCAAGCTTCCGGTATCTCCCATAAATATTTGTGCTGGTTTAATATTAAACCATAAAAATCCAATACAAGCACCTATAAGAGCAGATAAAAACACACATACTTCTTGTGCTCCATCCTGATAGTTAAACAACAGATATTGAGACATTTGAAAATTACTAATTACATACCCAAAGACTAAAAATACACTTGCTGTTAAAATAATAGGCACAGCCACAAGACCATCAAGGCCATCTGTTAAATTAACGGCATTGCTTGCACCAACAATAACAAGCACACGGAAAATAGTATAAAATACTCCTATGTTAAATACTATTTTTCTAAAAAATGGAAAAGTAAGTGTATTACCATAGTCATCTATATCTATAACATAATTAGCAAGAAGGACAACTGCGACTGCAATTATAGTTTGAAGAACAAATTTCATCTTAGCACTCATTCCAGCAACATTCTTTTTTTTAATTTTACGATAATCATCAAGAAAACCTGCAACACCAAATGCAAGAAGAGACAAAATAAGTATTGCCATATAACAATTTTTTAAATTCCCAAACAAAACACACGAAACTAATATTGAAATAATAATCATAACACCACCCATTGTAGGTGTCCCAACTTTTTGCAAATGTTCCGGCAAATAATTACCACGAATTGGTTGACCTTTTTTTTGCCATTTATGACTAAAAGCAATATATTTTGGCATACAAATGAGCATAATTGCAAAAGACAGCAATAATGAGGCTCCACATCTTGCTGTAATATAGCTAAAAATATGCCAAAGACCATTCACATTTTCAAACCAAGATGAGAAAAAAGTATACATACAATAAACAAAAAACTAAAAACTATCTGTGTATAAAAATATCATTAAAAAAACCAAGCACCATTAAAAATCCAACAATAGCTATACCGATATACATGGCGATTTTATAAACTTTATTTGGTATTCTTTTTTTAGAGACAAGCTCTATAAAACTAAACAATACATGCCCGCCATCAAGTAAAGGTATAGGCATTATATTTATAATTCCCAAGCTCATTGATATTAAAGCTATAAAATATAGCAACTGAACTGCACCTTTTTTACCAGCTTTTGCAGATTGTTTAGCAATGGTAATTGGCCCGCCAATACTTTTAGTTTTATGTTTTAGAAAAATATTTCCAAAGGCACGACAAGTGGATGAGCTAATATCATATATTTCATTAAATGATGCCATTATGGCTCCACCAAGTGAGACCTTGTTATATTCTATCTTATCACCAATTACACCAAGTATCGAACCAGATGAGTATTTACCTTTAAAAGAAAATTTTTTTTCTACATCTTTGTTATTGCTGTCTTTCACTATTCTTGCAATTTTAACCTCAATGTCATTGCCAATAATGGTATTCAATGCCTTACCAACATCTTTAAATATCTCGATTTTATATCCATTTATTGATAATATTTTGTCATTTGCTTTCAAACCAATTTTTTCAGCAATACTATTCTTTTCAACACTTGTTATAATTGGTAAAATTCTGGATACTCCCTTGGTTGCAAAAACAGCAAAGAACAGCACAAAAGCTAAAAACAAGTTCATTAAAGGACCTGCACTTGCAACTAATATCTTTTTAAAAGGGTGTTTATAAGCTAAACAATATTTCAATTCATCATCAGTTGGTTTTTCTTTATAACCAAATGTTCCACTTGCATTATCATCACCATACATCTTAACATAACCGCCGAAAGGCAATAATGATACTTTCCATAATTCACCATTTTTTCGTTTAAAACCAAACAATTTTAATCCAAAACCAATGGAAAATTCTTCAATCTTTACACCGCAAAGTTTTGCTACTAAATAATGTCCCAGTTCATGTATAAATACAACAATAGTAAGAACGAGTATAAAATATAAAGTAGATGAAATCATCACACTACAAAATGACTTACTATTTTATAAATCAATAAAAATGTCATAATATGTAAATTGATTATTAAATCATCAAATATCGTGTATTTATTGTAATGAGTATTATTCACGAATTTAAAACTTTTCTCAAAATAAATAGAAGTGCAAGCGAACATACAATTAAAACATACATAGAAGATGTTTATAATTTTTGCAAATTTATAAATATAGATACTGATAACTTAGAAACATTAAAAAACATTAACAACGATAATATCAAAGAATGGCTAATAGATAGGCGAAATAAAGTAAGCAATAGGACAATCTCACGACAAATTGTAGCTATCAAAATGTTTTTTATATTTCTAAATGAAATACATAACATTAGAAATGATGCAATATTAAACCTTAGTGGTTTAAAATTTCGTAATAATTTGCCGAAAGCAGTAAATAATAACACAATATTAGAAATTATAGACAATCTTGATGGAATAATTAAATATAAGCATAACTTTGAAATTGAACGAGATAGGTTATTATTAACACTACTCTATTCTACCGGAATTAGAATATCAGAAGCTTTACAACTATCGCATCAAGATTTGCAAGCTTCACAAGCTACAATAATTGCAAAAGGACAAAAGGAAAGGATAATACCAATTTTGCCTATCGTCAATCAAAAATATCACACATATATCAATGCATTAAAGAGAGCAGATATAATGATAAACAATAAGTATGTTTTTCTTAAAATAGATGCAAAAAATAATGTTAAAAAACTACCAATAAGAGATATAGAAAGAATTTTTGAGCAGATAAAAATTAACCGCAATTTACAAGCATTTTCACCTCATGTATTAAGACATTCATTTGCAACATCTTTACTTGAAAATGGTGCAAATATAAAACAAATTCAATCGTTATTAGGGCACAAAAATCTTTCTACAACACAAAAATACACAAAAATTACAGAAAAACTACTATCAGCCAAACTTGAGAAAATTGGATGGTAATAAACATCTCTTTAAGAACTCACTGAATAAACATTGTTTTTTTTTTTTTTTTGTTATAACAAGTTATGGCAGAAAAAAAACTAGACGGGCCAACACCAAAAGGATTGGAAATCAAAGACGAAGAAGGAAAAAAAAATATTACAATTACATTGGGAGATGATGTTGACTTAGGGAAAATAATAACTTATCTGAAAGGTAGCAATATCATTCACCATGAAGAACTAAAGGAAAACGGCAAATATTATCAGATATGTGATAATTTTATAATTACTATTCAAATGTCTGGGGAAAAACAAAATGATATTTACGGTTTAAAATTAAAGAATCAGAATGTTTTGTTCTACGACACAAAAAAACAAGAAATTCATTTCAATGTAGGAAACAAATGGGCTACTGGCAATGAATCTCCATTTACATATAGGTATAAAGTCAGTAACAAACACATATTGTGTTCTCCTATAAATAGAAATACAACAAACTTACTAAATAACACGGCTTTTCGGTTGGTAAAAGATAAATATGGTAATCTTTCTTGG
Organism: Rickettsiales bacterium; assembly: GCA_017444095.1. GTDB lineage: Bacteria > Pseudomonadota > Alphaproteobacteria > Rickettsiales > Deianiraeaceae > UBA4311. The sequence goes on from JAFSXM010000002.1 coordinate 32,138, forward strand.
TTTAAAACAACAGATGATGGAAAAATATATATGATTAATAATGCCAATGTAAAAGAAAAAGATATTGAAGATATCGATAATAATCAATGGGTGGAAATATCACATACATATGGATCAAATATTGCAACTTGCTTTACTAATAGTATCAGCGATTACACTGGTGTTACAGATGAAAACAGACCATTACCAATAAAACGGTTTGGTAGAATGTTAGTTGGTCAACATGGAATAACTGGAAAATGTTTATGGGGCAAAGGTTGTTGTGGATGTTTTGATGGCTCTGGATATAATGAAAGTGCAATGTATAGTAAGGAAGATGAACAAAATAATGGCATAGATACAGCCAGTAAGTATTGATAATTGTATTGTATTATTTGCTTTTAATATTTACATTTTTGAAATATTATTGTGTCATACGATATTTTAAAAATCAGGAATTTTTCCATTATAGCACATATAGACCATGGAAAAAGCACCGTTTCTGACAGAATAATACAATTATGCGGTGGTCTACAAGACAGAGAAATGACAGAACAAGTGCTTGATAGTATGGATATTGAAAAGGAACGAGGAATAACTATTAAATCTCAAACAGTTCGCTTAAAGTATAAATCAAAAGATGGAAATGAATACATCTTTAACTTAATGGATACACCTGGACATGTTGATTTTGGCTATGAAGTAAGCCGTTGTTTATCAGCCTGCGAAGGATGTGTATTACTTGTAGATGCAACACAGGGAGTTGAAGCACAAACACTTGCTAATGCCTATAAAGCTGTTGATGTTGGTATTGAAATATTACCGGCATTAAATAAAATAGATTTACCATCATCTCAAATAGATAACTGCAAAAAACAAATAGAAGAAGTTGTTGGATTAGATACATCAAATATAGCTCTTGTTAGTGGAAAAACAGGAGATGGTGTATTAGATATGTTGGAACAAATTATTCACGACATTCCTGCCCCGTCTGGTAATGTAAATAATCCATTAAAAGCACTATTGGTAGATGCTTGGTATGATACATATTTGGGTGTAATTTTGTTAGTTAGAGTTATAGATGGTGAATTGAAAAAAGGTGCAAAAATAAAAACATTGTCAAATGGCAATGAATATACAATAGAACAACTTGGTTTTTTTACACCAAAGAAAGTTCCTTGTGAAAGTATCAAAGCTGGCGAAGTTGGCTATTTGTGTGCTAATTTTAAAAATGTGCAAGATTGCAATATTGGTGATACAATAGTTTCTTCTAACGATGAACAAACACAACCTCTGGAAGGATTTAAAAAGGTTCAACCTGTCGTCTTTTGCGGTGTGTATCCAATAGACACAGAGGACTATCCAAAATTAAAAGAAAGTTTAGCTAAATTATCACTCAATGATAGCAGTATAAACTATGAATATGAAACATCAGCATCACTTGGAATGGGTTTTAGATGTGGTTTTCTTGGTCTGCTTCACATGGAGGTTATCCACGAGAGACTTGAAAGAGAGTTTGATTTAAACATAATCACTACCGCTCCAAGTGTTGTATATAAAGTGCATTTGCAAAATGGCAATATTGTAGATGTGCATAACCCATCAGATATGCCAGACCCAACACATATTAAATACATAGAAGAACCTATTGCAGAAGTAAGCATTTTAACAACAGAAGAACATATAGGAGCTTTAATTAAATTATGTGAAGATAGAAGAGGAAAACAAAAAAACTTGTCATTCAGCGGTGGAAATAGAGCTGTCATAATATATGATATCCCGCTTGGAGAAATAATTTTTGATTTTCACGACAAATTAAAAAGTGTTAGTCGCGGATATGCAAGTTTTGAATGGCAAATTTCTCGTTATGAAGAAAGTGAGATAGTAAAAATTGACATTCTATTAAATGGAGAAAAAATGGATGCTTTAAGCCTTATGGCACACCGTAGCCGTGCAGAGCAAAGAGGTAGAGCATTATGTGAAAAATTAAAAGATTTAATACCACGACAAATGTTTGTCATACCAATTCAAGCGGCAATTGGTGGCAAAATAATTGCAAGAGAGACGATTTCGGCATATCGTAAAGATGTCTTGGCAAAATGCTATGGAGGAGACATCACGAGAAAACGAAAGCTATTGGAAAAACAAAAGAAAGGTAAAAAACGGATGAAGATGTGTGGTAATGTTGAAGTTCCGCAAAGTGCTTTCACTGCGGTATTAAAAATGGAAGAGAAGTAGAAAAGAACTACAATAATTACTAATCTTACTTACCAAGTGTTTGTTGATATTCATCAATACCTTTATTACTAATGCTATCACATCCATTGCATGATGAGCACAACCCGAATGGCCAATATCTGTTGCCCGTTGCATTATAAGTTTCTCCCAGCCGTTTATTTGTGATATCATACGATTTTTCAACTTCATCAATTGCCTCAATATGTTCGCATTGTTTGTACTTTGTGTATGCCAAACTATCTACGTTACCATTACTATATTTTTTAATAATATCATTATGCTCTTTCAGAAATTTTTTATTAGCATATTTGGCATACCACTCGGCACCAAGCTTTGCTAAACCAACATTATAGAGTTTTCCATTTTTAGCTTTACGAAAGATATTTTCTTTCTCTAATGTCCGTTTCTTATTACCAATATCTATTTGTTTAACATCATAAATCACCTTCAATAGCTCGTGAACTATTTTTTCATATAAACCATGTTTAATGTGCTGCGGAAGATATTCATCGCCTTTCATCCATCTTTTCACATCACCTTTTGGAAAAATATTATCCATGATCGACTGAATTTTTTTGTCTTCGACAAATAACGCTAAAATTAAACGAGTTCTAATCTTAATCTCATCCAGAAAATCATTTATTTGGTCATGCGTGCCACCTAAATTCTCTACATCTTTCCGTTGAAGCTCATTATGGAGTTTTAATTTTTGTCGTAAAGGCTCATTGTCTTTTGCAAATTTATAAAAATCATTCAACACTGTAGTAAGCAATTGAATATTTCGTTTATACGCGTCCGAATTTTTTTTTACTGATGCTGTGAATACATCACAGATGCGTAAAATCGAAGAAATGTAATCAATAATATTATTAATATTGACATACTGTTCCCGTATTTTGTCATGTAAACATAATTCATCTGCTAATGTATCAATATCAACTTCATGAAATTTATTAAAATAATCACCAAGTATGTATCTTGAAAAATACGGCATTATCAGAGGTATATTGTTGTCAGAAAGATCTGACTCTTCAGCTTGTTCTAATCTGCCATTTTTTATTGCCATAATATCGTTCACTCTTTCAATATTAAATACACCCTGTAATGCTTGTTTTTCTTTAAGACAAGAAAGTAAAAACTGTATAGCCAGTATCCTACATCCAAAATAATTTTTATAAATTTCTTTTCCATTGTTAATTAAAATATTATCGACGTCTCTTCCGTAACTATCTTTTATTAATTTTACATTATTATTACAACGTGTCGATATAAATTTAGCTTTTTCACCATAAATCTGCTTATCAATAATATCTGCTTCGCGTTCATTAAGATCGGTCATAGAGACCATAATATGTTTATCATTCTGGTTAAAAAAATGCATATACGGCTCTACATGTGTAATGACTTGATTATTGTGATAAACATGTAATAGCCCAAACGGTTTCTGGTAATTAGTTAAGTCAAGGATGTGTTTAGACACTTGTTGATATAATGTCTCGCGTTCCTTATTTTTTTCATAATTTATCAGAGATTTATCACATAACATTTGGTCTATTCCACTTTTGCCATCAGTATAATCACCATTATCAAGAAGAACAGAATTATTAGGAACATAAATTGGTACAACAAATATTGGAAGATTGTTCTCATTACTAATGCCATCAACGACTTTACAATATGTTTCTACTTCTGGTGGCAAATAATCATCAGAAGGTTCTTGTCCTTCCGGTAAAAACTTATCCCTCCAAATGTTATAATTCACATTAGCTTTATTTATGTTATTTTCTTTCACGCATCTATTTTAACAAAATGAATAACTTTTTCAAAACAAATAATTATCAAACAACACAAAGAACAAAGTATAAACAATCATTTCTATGATTACATCGAAAGATACAGACTGTCAAATTTTAATCCTATTTTTCCAGCAATAGCTATATGATGTTGCCAACGTTGCTGATTTAACAATCGCGCCTCGTGTCCAAGACCAATCAATGCTCCATTAAAATTTTCACAAGAAAACAAGTTATATTGCAACCGAGCTCCAACAATTAAAAATCTAAATAAAACAAAATCTACCCCAAGGGCCGTCATCATTCCAACTGCTTTTGTACCCGTAATACACGAACAACTGGAAAGAGAATTTGACTTAAAAAAGCAAAAAAAGGTAAAAAACGGATGAAGATGTGTGGTAATGTTGAAGTTCCACAAAGTGCTTTCACTGCGGTATTAAAAATGGAAGATAAATAATAACATAGCAAGATTTCCAGATTATATATTCAATATCTATTGTGATTTTCTCATATTCATCTCATTATTGTGTTCTTCTTTAAGATTAAACAACGTGCATCTATTACAAGACCAACAATTTGGAAAAGGACAAGAAAAGGTAATATTCTCTCCGTCTTTCGATGAATTAACAGTTCCATTTTTCATACCATCTTCTTCTTCTTTGATACTTATCCTTCTGCTACCTTCTCCGGACTCCTTATCGTTATTATCATTCTTCATAATCATACTTGATTTATCATCTTCATTATTTGCCTTGCTATTGATTTTATCATCACTATTCTTGCTGTTAGCATTATTATTTTGAGTTGATTGTTGGTTTTTGCTGTTTTTTTTCTGTTCCATTATCTTTTCATAAGTTTCATTAATTGTCGCCAGTGCTCCTTTCCTATCTGGTTCCTTTAAATTTTCATAACCATAAGCAGCGCTATCATATAAACCATCTGTGGTATTATGTTCTTGATTGTAATTTTTGATAATGTCATTATGCTCTTCTAAAAATTTCTTGTCAGCATATGTTGCATACCACTCGGCACCAAGCTTTGCTAAACCAACATTGCACCATTTACCCTTATTTTTTTTCCTATAAACATCATTCTTCAACATATCAGTCTTTTGTTTTATGTCTTCGTTTGAAATGTTAAATTGTGTAATTTTTTTTAACAGCTTTCGCTTCAATTCATCATTATCACTATATTTAGTAAGATAATATACTGGGTCATATAACAAATCTTCTTTCTCGTTCAGCTTACATTTGTTTTCTCTAATTTTATCAAAAATACATAATAATCTTGCAAGTAATTCAATATCCACTTGTGCATATTTAACAAAATCTTCAGGAAGAGAAAAAAATAGATCATTACCATAGCTTATCAAGTTGTTGTTTAATACTTTGATGGATTTACAATTATCCCTCATCAAAGATATAATAAATTGTAAAGCAACCGTTCTGCAAGAAAAAAAATCTCTGTAAAAGTTGCTCCATGAAAAATAAAGTCGTCTGCGTTGTGTTGAATGTTTTCCCTCTTGCACACAATCTATTGGCAATGGAAACCGCATATCAGAGTCTAATGATGAAAAATACTCATATATGTCATCTTTATTTTTATGATATACAAATCCATCGCAATGCTTGATACAATATTTATTATGATAAACATAAATAACACCAAATGGCTTATTTTGATTGCATAATTCTTTGTATTTTTCATTAACCAGCTTGTAGTAATTATTCTTCTTTCTTTCTTCTATAAGATCATTCATATTTTCCATTTCTCTACTATCGTTTGTTCCTCCAAAACTCTGCTTAATACCTTTTTGTTTTGTATATTCATCATCTTCTGGGGCACATATTGGCACAACCAATATATTCAACCCATTGTCCTTACTAATCCCATCAACAACTTGACAATATGTTTTCACTTCTGGCGGTAGTTTATCATTAGAAAATTCTGCCTTGTCTGCTAAAAAATGATCTTTCCAACATTCTGTATTTGAAAACAACTTTTCATCTTCCATCTACAACACGGAGAATATTATGCAATATTTCTGCATACTATCAAGAAAAAAAGTTCTTTTTAAAACAAACTACAATTGTTCCACTGCTATCATTTACAATGATAGATACAAAGTATCAAATCTAAGTCCTATCTTACCAACTATAGCCAAATGATGTTGCCAACGATTTTGGCTTAACGATGCACCATCGTGTCCAAGACCAATCAATGCTCCATTAAAATTCTCACAAGAAAACATATTATATTGTAGTTGAGCTCCAATTATCAAAACTTTAAAGAAAACAAAGTCTACCCCCAATGCAGTCATCATACCAACAACATTCATAGACCTACGAGGGCCATATCTATAAGAATGATAATAGGGAGAATAACTATAAGAATAGTTATATTGCACTTTTCCATTACCAAGAAATATTGCACCAAGGTTAATATATGGCTCAACGGCGAAATACTTTGAAACAATAATTTTCATACCAAACATCCCATAAAAACCAATGCTTGGTGACATTTTACTACCAATAACACCAGATGAATATTTATCAAACCAATCGTATTTAACACCCAATCCAGCAAACATATGCAATCCACTTTGAAGTTTCCAACTAAAATTTGCATTGATGCCAAATGTATAAATTCGATTTCCTACCTTATATGACTCAACACCAGTAATGGTTGTAAAAGTATTGCTACCAATAGAAAAATACAAATCCATACCAATATTATAATAATTAACAAAATTATTTTCACCATTTGTGCCAATTATTTTCACTTGTTTAGAGGATACATTCGTCACAACACCTACATTTCCATCATTCTTCTCCGCAATTTGTGTTTCTTTTTCATCATTGGCTTTATTCAATTCGTATTGTGCAATAACAACTTTATCGTCAGCATTAGATGCACTATTATTGTTATTTTCAGCATTAGTTATAACGACATCATTACCATTATCAGCAACATCTGTATTTTTAGTTTCTATATTATCCATCGTTGATATGGCTGTCTCTGCTTGTATAGATGCATTATCATAATTGTTTACATCTTTTTGAACTTCGTTTATTAAAACTGTGTTATTATCAATATTTTCTGCCAATAAAAAACCCGATGCATTTACCAGAACAACAATAAATAAAAACAAGCAACACCTTTTCATATTGGCAGTAAAACAAATCATTATCGAAACAGCCTTACAACACCTTCTACCCAATCGGCTCCAATAAGTTCTATCATCTTATGAATACCAATTCCGTGTTGAGTGCCAATAATCATCGTTCTCAATACAGGGTAATACTCCTTTAATTTTTTGCCATCATTCGTTAATATTTCCTTAAATGAATTTTGAAAATCATTGTAA
>JAFSXM010000003.1 GCA_017444095.1 Rickettsiales bacterium
AAAAAAAAAAAAAAAACAATAAAATTGTAAGACAAAATATTATCTTAATGTTTTTCAAACAATCGCAACCAATGAGCCGTTTGTTTTTTGTGTTTCTAAATCAATATGTGCTTGCGGTATTGTTTCAAATGTATATTTTTTAACATTCGGCAACAGAATTCCATCATTTATTAGTTTCATAATGTGGTCTATTGAGAACAAAAGTTCGTATCTATTTGCACAATAATTTTCTAATGTTGGTGCTGTAAAAAATAATGAATTTTCCCGTAGTGTAAAAATATCCAATGGTTCAGGCATTCCACCGGAATATCCATAACTCACATAAATGCCGTAAGGCCTTAAACAATGCCTTGAAACATCAAATACTGGCTTACCTATACCATCAAATACAGCCTTAACACCTTGATATTCTGTAAATTCAGCCACTTTATCAAAAATATCTTCCGAACTCCTATCTATAACCATATCACACCCTGCGGCGAGTGCCATAGTTCTTTTTTCAGCACATCCAATTGTTCCAATGACTTTTAATCCACAATATTTAGCTAATTTTACCATTAAATGTCCAACACCTCCTGCCACTGAATGAATTAAAATTGTGTCATTTTTTCTTAAAGATGCTGTTTTAAATAACAGATATTCTGCTGTTAATCCTTTTCTTAAACATCCGGCTAATATATCTGATGAGACATTGTTTTTTATTGCGCATACATATCTATAATCTATAACTCTTTCTGTCGCATAGGCACCAAATGGGCTAAGAGCATATCCAACCCTTGTGCCTATTTCGAAACTTTTTACATTTTGACCTTTGCCGATTACTTCGCCAACCGCTTCAAATCCCAGAATTGGTTTTTTGCCTATTTCATCTGGCAATGGAAAAATTCCCTTTCTATACATTACATCATCATAATTTATGCCAATTGCTGAATGTTTTATTAGTAGTTCGTTTTCGCCAATTTTTTCTATACTTGGTAGTTCCTTTACTTCAAAATTACTTGGTTCGCCAATTCCACCTGATAATACAACTGCTTTCATAATATCTTGACTAACAAAATACTATCCTTTATTTGTTTGTTCATTTGTACTTAGATAATCTTTTTTATCAAATTTTATATCATATTTAACAAACTTTTCTTTTTTAATTTGTTCCATTTTTTTTACTTCTAAACTTTTCGCAATACCATTCTCGAATGAAATACACATTATTACATATTTTGGATTATAAAATCTGTTAAACATTACTTTCGTGCCATCTGCACTTGCATAGCATAGCATATCGTTTATCGGTGAATTTATAAATGTTGGGGAGCCAAATTTAGAGACAATTTCATCTATTTTTGCATTTCTATCCACAATCATTTGCAAGGTTTCTTTTGCATCCTCTTGGCTATCAAATTTATATCCGTGATGAACTGGATAACAGCCAACAGACAACAAGGAAAAAAATATTGATATACAAACAGATAAATAGTTTTTTCGCATAATCATTTTTAATGTATTACTTGTATTTATAATTTTCAATTTTTTATTACTAAATCATTCAATTATGTAAAAACTTCTTTATTTTTTTTTATTTTTTCGCTTGTAAAATAGATGTTATTTTTAATGATCATTGGTTAATATTTCGTGTATTGCCCACTTGCAGTGAATCAATATTTACATCAGTGCTGTTGTTCGTTTCACAATTACTACAACATTTTGTAAAAAAATCCTTAATATTTGACAATATTTCGCCACAAGAAGTCATTTGGCCATTTTTTCTATTATGATTTTGCTTGCTGTCATTGATTTCTTTTTTGCTGTCGTTGAGGTTGATGTCGTTGTTTAAGTTGTCGTTGAGGTTGAGCTCATTGTTTATGTTAGATTTGTTGTTTGATTTAACGGAACTACTTGAATATGACAGTGAAACATTACCGCTAATATTTAATGATTTTTCTTGCTCGTTGATATTGCTGTCATTGATTTCTTTTTTGTTGTCGTTGAGGTTGAGGTTGTTGTTTATGTTAGAGTTGTTGTTTTGTTCAAAGGAATCATTGTTTGAAGGCGTTGATGGATTAGAATGATTGTCAATATTTTTATTTAATTGTTTTTGTTGTTTTTCTTTCAATACTTCTTCTTTTAATTTTTCGTATCTCTTGATAGATTCGTCCACACATGTTTCTATTGTGTTATTTTTTAGCATATTATCTAATATATCGCGATTTTCTTTAAGAACATTCATGAGTTGTAATTTTTTTTGTTCATCACCACCTTGAAGAAGAATTTTTTTTTGGCTTAATTGATCTAACATATACTGCATATACCCTTGCATTCGGATAAATGAGTACCTGCATGTCTGTTTAAGCTTATCTGACTGTATGTTTTCGGGCTTACCGTTGCGGATATCGTAGTTTTGGCGAAAGACATTTTTTACCGTTCTGCTGATTATTTTTTTGAGTTTTTCTTCTGTTAATGTATATTTCTTGACATATTCATTAAAATATTCAGAAAGTTCATTGCTGGAAATTCTTTTCCATAATGATTTTAAAAACAATTTTTCTGTCTGAAGATTGCATATTTCGTTATTCTCAAATGTATCGAACATCCCTTCACGGCCACAAATATCATCAAAATCTATATGTATAAATTCCATATTATGGTTGTCTGTTTGTACTAATATATTTCCCGATTTGATGTCGAATTTGTTTGTGAAAAATATTAGAAAAAAAAGTTGACACACAAACTTATTGATTGTTTTTTGTTCTGCTTGCGGAAATCCGTTAATTAGATTGTCGAGAGAATTGTATATTGACATCAACAAGAGTGGCACTCTATCTAATGTCAAGTTGCTTACATTATTTTTGACAACTGTTTGGAAATTTTTTTAATGTTTCTTTGGCTTGTTGTAGTGTTATTTTTTCCAACATCATTTGTACAATGGTTTTTATATATTCCCACTGATCATCTTCGCGATCTTGAAAGAGTAATACAGCTATTAAACATAAGCAAGAATGTAATTCGCTATCATTTTGTGTGTTAAATAGATCTTTTCCTGCAAATCTTTGAATATCTTTACCAATAAATTTGATGCCTTTGACATTCTCAATAGTTCTCAATAAAGCATAATAAAAACATCGTTGATAATCAAATAATACATCATTGTTACCGTTTTTGCTGAAAAAATTTATAAAATCGTTGTTTCCAAGTATATATGTCCTCTTATAACCGCCACTTACACCTTGTTTTGGAATAGTATAGTTTTTTAACATTTTACCACATTCTTCTTGTCCATCTATTTCTGATTCAACAGATAATCTTGACTCGTCTAAATTGGCATCTTCGTTCAAATGCTTTTCTTCTTTTTCGGCATTACTATATTCTAATTCTAATTTTTCTTCCATACATCAAGAATGTGTTATTTTTATAACAAAAAAAAAAAAA
>JAFSXM010000025.1 GCA_017444095.1 Rickettsiales bacterium
AAAATCAGGAGCAAGACTGGCAAATGATCAAGAAGGTTATAGAAAAGCCGACAAAAATTGTGTGTTATGCTCTACATTTAATAATTACCCTTCAGTGTGTATGAGGTGGACGCCTTGTACATAATGGTGTTGTCGGATCATTTAAATATAGTAATTTATTATCTACTATACATAACACCATCGAATCGCGTTATTATGTATAATCAATTTTATCAACCAACCCTCTTTATCTTCGCTCCACAATGGTTGAGTTTTTCATCTATTCTTTCATAGCCTCTATCCAAATGATATATCCTATCAATAGTTGTTATTCCATCTGCAACAAGCGAAGCAATAACTAAACTTGCTGATGCACGAAGGTCGGTTGCCATAACATTGGCTCCTGATAGTTTTGTTCCTCCATAAATTGTTGCTTTTGAGTTTTCCACTTCTATATTTGCACCCATACGGCATAACTCCGCAACATGCATCATGCGGTTTTCAAATAGATTTTCATTAACAATACTAACACCATTTGCTATTATCAGTGGTATCATTATTTGAGCTTGCAAATCTGTTGGAAAACCAGGATATACCTGTGTTTCAACATTATATGGTTTAAAATTGTGTTTTTTATAGCTATTAACACCGATAATTTTACCATTGTTATCTATTTGTTCTTCAAGCCCAATACCTATTACATCAAATACATTTTTTACACACTCAAAAGTTTTAAAAGTACAGTTTTTAAGCAAAACATTTCCATCAGTTACAGCAGATGCAATTGCATAAGTTCCGGCCTCAATTCTATCTTCTGGAACAATAAACTCACCACCTGTTAATTCATCAACTCCATCAATAACGATAATGTCCGTCCCTTGACCAGTTATTTTTGCTCCAATAGAGTTTAAAAACTCGCAAAGTGCGATGATCTCTGGTTCTTTTGCAACATTTTTTAATATTGTTCTGCCTTTTGCAAATACAGCACAATTAATTATATTCTCTGTTGCACCAACTGATGGAAAAGATAATGTAAAATCACATCCTTTTAATTCTTTTTTTACTTTTGCAACAATATAGCCGTGTCTAACAACAATATCGGCGCCAAGTGCCTTCATTCCATCTATATGTATATCTACCGCCCTAACACCAATAGCACAACCACCAGGTAAAGATACTTTTGCTTCCCCAAACCTTCCAAGTAAAGAACCTAATAATAAAACAGATGCTCTCATCTTTTTTACAAAATCATATTCTGCGACTTTTTTTGTAATATTAGAGCAATCAATGGTGGTTGTTTTATTTGTATCATTTTTCTCTATTTTACAGCCAATATCTGTCATTAAAGCCGTCATTGATTTTATATCTTGTATATCTGGTAAATTTTTGAGCATAACTGGTTTATCACACAATAAAGCACTTGCCATGACTGCTAAACCAGAATTTTTAGACCCAGATACTTCAATCTCACCTTTCAGGATAACCCCACCTTCACTAATTAGTTTTTGCATAAACTCTTTTTAAGAGAAAATATTATTAATAAGTTGCAAGAAAAACAAAAATATTTGTAAAAATACAATAAATAAAGGCTCTATTTGATAATACTTGACAAGCAATGTGATAATTTAATATAAAAAACATAACCACCATACCACCTACCTTTCTATCCATTCATTTATTTATTTTTTACATCATCTTCTCCCTTCTCAACCTCCAGTTAAATTTTCCCTTGCATTTTGTTTTAAGATTATTAAAGTTTATATGTTATGCAAAGAACATCAAGAATATCCAAATCCAAAAGAACATTTAATGCTATCAATTATGTTGTGGGGGGGGGGGGTTTAACCATTTATTTATTGGTAAAAAAGTAATATTGAGTTTATTTAATAAAATAAACAGATTATTTGCTTCATTAGTTTGTAAAACATACGGATATAAGCAATCATTCTCATTGGTATCATTAGCTATGT
>JAFSXM010000026.1 GCA_017444095.1 Rickettsiales bacterium
AAGTTTTAAGCTTTTGCTTATTGTTGTCGCAATGCATATTATCGGTATGCAGTTGTGTAAAAAAGAGCCATTGGCAATAGACATACTATTAACACATTTTCGTAAAACTCCACCTGTTCCAAACAAAAGTTTTCACGGAGGGTTAAATTCTTATAACATGTTTGGATGATTTGTAAAGTTGATTTTTTTAAAATGTAATTGCTTGATGCGGTTTTGACAATTTTTATCAAAAGCATTTTTTAAGACACGGGCAAGTTTGTTTTAAACAATCACAATGTCCATTGTTATTTTGCTTTCCTTGTTGACTTTGTGACATATTATAACTGTTGAATGTGTTATAAATATTATCTCTGTTTATTTTTGGTGCTATTGTTTTTGGCATAATATTCATATCGGTAATAAATCGTCTTGCATTTATGGTTTTACCTTTAAATAAAAATGTATTCGGCATATTTAAGCTTTGAAAATTTTGTGCATTATTGTTGCAATTGTTAAATGTAAAAAAACCATGACATAATTGTCCATCTGCTCCAAAAAATCTAAAAAACTCTGTACTCGCCATGTTGACATCTAACGATACAAAATAGGATCTGTTATTATATTTTCTATCAGATATGTTTTGTTGATTTTGGAAAAACATATATCCTTCATTTCCGGTAAAAGCAAGATGATCGCCTGCATTCACATAGATTGTGTGTTGTTTGTTCGTGTTGTAAGGATATTGATCACTGTTTAATTCCTGTTCTTTTAGGCTATTATTATTATTTTCTGATATTATAAATTTATTTTCTTCATAATTATAAATTCTGATATTTTTACCCAATTTTTTTGCTCTGTCTTGTTCATTGTTGAATAATAAATCGATGTCACTGGTGTTGATGGTTAATCGCAAATTGTTGTTTGTATCACTATTCCATTGATTACTGTATTGATGCAACATTATATGATTTTGTTCGGTTCCCCAAAGTCTCGCGGTCGGTATTGTTGTTTCGATGTTTAAATGGTTATTCTCTTGTATTTTTTTGTTTTTTTCATAAATTGTCTTTGATATTTTGCTAAAATGTTTCTCTGCTAGTTTTTCCATGTTTGTTGTTTCTCCTGTTTTTGTAAGTATCATGTTTTGCGATTGAAAATTGTTATATAAGAAATTATTGGCATCAATAATATCTGTAGTCTTGTATTCTGCATCATTTGTTTCGATAAAACCTTTTGGCTTGAAGCATCTTGTTTTCCAAGCAACTTTGCAATCTTTTGCGTATCGTAAAAAATATTGTGCTTGTGATAATAATGAAATCAAATTTTTTCCAATTTCTTTTGTATAGCCATGACTCTCTGGACCACACATTCTTCTTAATTTACAATTTTGCAAGGCAACAGCGATGATGGCGAGAAGTTGATTTTTCTTTTCTATTTGATTTGTATTATTTTTTATGTTTTGCAAATATTGTTTAAGACTGTATATGAATTTATTTTTTGCATTTATTATATCTTCTTGCTCGTTTTGATTTATTATATCTTCTTGCTTGTTTTGTGTAATAATACCAAAATATTCAAAAAATTTATCAAATTGTTTTTTCTCGTTTTTATTATTAGATGTTATGCAATTTATCATTTCATCAAAACCTCTATCTAATAAATATTTTTCAAAATCTTGCAATGTTTCATCGCAAGCCAGTATTTCTAATTGATGCTGGTTATTTGGTTCTTGATTTTGAAGATGTGCGTTGTTGTCAATTATATTGGTATTATTTTCTTTCATATATTTTGCTTCTTTTTAATATTATTGTTTCTTTTATAATTTTCCGTAAAAAATGCATAAGCTGATTGTGTTGTTGTCATTATAAAAAAACCTACAAGTATTATATGACGAATAATATGCATTTCACAAACATTTTATTATAAATATTTGTTAATATAAATCAATATTTCTGCTAATATTGCTATTATGTTATAATGTTATTTATATTGCAATCT
>JAFSXM010000027.1 GCA_017444095.1 Rickettsiales bacterium
AAGTTTTAAGCTTTTGCTTATTGTTGTCGCAATGCATATTATCGGTATGCAGTTGTGTAAAAAAGAGCCATTGGCAATAGACATACTATTAACACATTTTCGTAAAACTCCACCTGTTCCAAACAAAAGTTTTCACGGAGGCCTTAACTCATACAATATGTTTGGGTAGTTAATTGTTATTTATGTGATATTCAATGTGTTTTTTGACTCTTGTTCGAGGCTGTCATTAGCTCCATTTATGCAAGAAAACCAAAATTGTGGGTCATACCAATGTGGGTTTGGCCCTGTTAGTTTTGTGAATTTTGTTTCGCACAACTTAAGAGCTTCTCCTCGTAATGATTTGCTGTTATCTGCGGATATATAACTACTACATAGTTCTGTTACAAGCTTAATAGCATCTATATTTTTGCCTTTAAATGTAAAAATATTTGGCATATTTAAACTTTGAAAGTTTTGTTCTGCATCTTTAGTATTGTTGAAGGTGAAAATACCGTTTGTTAATTGGCCGTCAGCACCAAGAAATTTAAAAAACTCTGTATTTATCATTGCTACATCTGTTGATTTATAACTTACTATTGTGTTATCGATGGCATTCAATTTGTTTTTACAATCGATATGCCCTTCATTAGAAGGAAATACAAGGTGATCCCCTGAGTTAATATATATGGCATTATCTGGGAAGGTTTTTGGTGTGCTGAAAGATACTGTGTTTTTACCTTTGATTCCGAATAATTGATTATAATTTTTATTATAAACACTGATGTGTTTATTTTTTGCAATATCTTCGTTATCGGAAATTTGAAATAAATGTTCCATTGATGTATTTATAGTTAAAGAGATTTTGTCGTTATTCATTTTATCTATATTTTGGATATATTGATCTGTGATAAATGAATTTTGTTTTGGTCCCCAATAATATGATGTTGGAACTATAATTTCAGTGTCTCCATTCTGTGATTTTGTGTTTGCGAATTCTAATATAGCAGTTGATATTTTTGTAAAATGTTGTTTGACAAACTTGTCATTTTGATTGACAATTCTACTTATTGCTCTGTTGCGATTTTCATTAAATGTTGCATCATCAATGTCTTTATTTCGTATGTTTTCTATACAAGATAAAATATCTTTTTCATTTTTTTCAAAATCTTGTTTTAGTTTGTTGTATTGATTGAGAATGTCAGTACTTTGCTTTGATGTCATTTTACTGTCGGCATTGAGATTTTTTGATTGTGTGTCATAGTTGATTTTTAGTTGTTGTAATTTGTTTTCCCATTGCTGTATAAGCATTTTCTTAATTTCATTTTCAATTTCTTCTCGTGATACCAATGGCATCATGTGCGGTGTGCTATATAAAAAATTGTTGGAATCAATGACATCAATTTCTTTGTAATTTTTTTTTAAAAAATTGTTATTACATACATTTCTGCTTGAAAATGAAACTTTGCATTTTTTCGCTAATCTTAAAAAATATTGTGCTTGCGACAATAGTGACAATAGATTATTACCAATTTTTTTATTTTCGCCATTTTCTGGATAGAAAGATTCTCGTAATTTACAATTTTGCAATGCAACAGCAATGATGGCAAGCAATTGTTGCTTTTTATCTGTTTCGTTTTCGTTATTTAATGTTTGTAGAATTTGTTTGAGCTTTAAAATAAATAATATATTACTTTCCGCTTTGTTCTGACTATTTATGTCTGTATCCATGTCAAAATATTTAAAAAAATAGCTAAAATTTTGTCTTTCATTTTTATTTTTTGATACCACACACTCTATCATTTCATCAAAACCTCTTTCTAATAAATATTTTTCAAAATCTTTCAATGTATCTTCGCAGGCCAGTATTTCTAATTGATGCTGGTTATTTTGTCCATCATTTTCAATTATTTTATTATTATTACATTCATTTCCTTGACCAGCATTATGTCCAATGCTGTTTGTTATATTGTTATTACTTTTTTTCATACATATAATTATAACTTGAACTTCATTTATTGCAAAAAAAAAACATACTCTTATGTATATAGAAAATATTGTAATCGTCCGTTTAGCTCCAAGTTTAACTGGAATATGCTATATAAGCAGTGTAAGGTCAACTATTTACCTTCTGTGCACAAGACATAATGTCAAAATTGATTTACATTTTGTGGCTCTATGTAAATAAATTCTGGATAAATTAAAGAATTTATCTACCTATAAACAAACTTATATTAGCATTGATATATATTATTTTTTTTTTTTTAAAATAATACTACTCATAAAGTATAAGTAGTATATAATATGATATAACAAGGCAAGAGTTGGTTTTAACAGATCTCATTTTGTCTATCTGAAACATTATTTATAGATGTATTGCTTGGTTTTTTCATAAAGTTATAAAAGTAATCACGAGTATATGTGTTTTTCTTCTCTTTTAAATCAAGTGCGTTTTGCTCGTTATTTTTAATCTCTTCTTGTTTTTCATAAAACTCATAAAATTCCTTTTTTTTATCAACTATCCTCCCATACTGACTGCCTTTTTCTTTCTCTTTTTGCAAAGCTTCATTAAATAATTCTGGTTCTTTTTCAGTTAATTGTCTTCTGTTGTGTACAAAATCATGTGAAACTTTATAAATGTTGTCTTCTTCGACATAATAATAATCATAATAATTATCAGGATTATCATAGATATCATCTATATCAAGATGATTTCTATCTTCAATTGGCAATTCTTTAAAATGGCTGGTTTCCTGTGTTTCGTCTTTATCATATTCGGAAACTGTAAAACCTTCGTATTGTTTTTTTAACAATCTAACAAAACATTTTGGTTTATTTGGTTGTTGTATTTCTTTTAATTTATGTTGTATTTCATCAAATGCATTTGTTTTTCTGTCATAAAATCCACCATAACAAGCTGATGATTTAAAATAAAAACTTTTTAAGTTTTGAAAGTTTTCAGTTGGTATTCTATAAAAATGAGACAACAAAGTGTAATCTTCTGTGCTTTTCCCCTCGTTATCAACCAATTCTCTATCTTTAGAACCATGGCTACCAAAATAATTAACCAAATGTTGTGTGTTTGGAGCTATAAAAAATTTATTCGAATTTTTAATTCTTTCTAAAAGACTATCGCCCTCAAAAGTTCTGTTGTCTTCACACCACAACAAATCATTTTTATAGTATTTATAGTACCCTCCGCCTACAAATTTATGAAAAGTCTGTTCTGCAGGCCAATATTCCCAGTCATAATTGTTTTTTTGTACATATTTTGCTCCATTCGATACTACGCGGTTAGTATAGTCTGTGTATATATTTTGATCTCCTCTTTTTCCTTGTTTATTTCTTGTTTTATTCGGATTCCAAACATTGAGCTGCTTGGCTGTTCTGTTTTTTCCACTATATTTAAACCCATAATAATACACTTTGTCTTCTTTTTTATCCCATCCCGGCAACAAATTAACAATAATTTCTTTATCTTTTTCCATACACACAACTTAAAACATAGTTATACTTGAAAATTATACTTACTTTTCTACTTAAAACAAGTCGTTTTTTTATGTCTCAAGATCAAGTGATAGTTCGTTTTGCTCCAAGCCCAACTGGAATGTTGCATATTGGCGGTGCAAGGACGGCTGTGTTTAATTATTTGTTTGCTCGTCATAACAATGGTAAGTTTTTATTAAGGATTGAAGACACGGATACACAAAGGAATTCGCAAGATGCGATAGATGAAATTATTAAAGGAATTGATTGGCTTGGATTGGACTATGATAGTGATTTTCTAAAAGAGCTAAATATTCCAAAAGAATGTTTTTATCAAGGAGATGAAAAAAAAGGCATAATTCTTCAATCAACAAGATATCCAAGGCATCGAGAGATTGCAGAAAAACTTGTTGAAAAAGGATTGGCATATTATGCATACGATACACCGGAGGAGATTGAGGAGAAGAAAAAGTATTGCGAAGCAAATAAGATTTATTACCGCTATGATGGCTCAAAATGGAAAGATTTAACAAAAACAGAAGTGCAAAAGAATATTGAAAATGCCAAAGCAAGAGGCATTCAGCCTGTAATAAGATTAAACATTCCAGAAGGAGAAGTTTTAATGCACGATTTGATAAGAGGAGATATTAAATTTGACAACAAAACACAAGATGATTTTGTTTTAATTAGGTCAAACGGAGTTCCAACTTACATGCTTGCGGTTGTGTGTGATGATATGGATATGGGGATTACTCATGTTATCAGAGGTGATGACCATATTTCTAATACACCAAAACAAATTTTAATATATCAAGCAATTCAAAGAGCAGGAATTAAAATGCTAAATGGAAAAGATTTAACTATTCCACAATTTGCACATATTCCTTTGATTTATGATATTGAAGGCAAGAAGTTATCAAAAAGAAAACATGCTGTTGCTGTGAGTGATTATGAAAAGCAAGGATATTTAAGTGATGCGATTTTCAATTATTTGCTTCATCTTGGCTGGAATGATGGCACGGAAAAAGAGATTTATTCAAAGGAAGAGGCAATCAAAGCATTTGATATTTCAAGATGCGGAAAATCTCCAAGTCGTTTTGATTTTGAAAAGCTAAAAAATATCAATTTGCATTATATTAAAGAGTTGCCTGATGACATATTGTTTAATAAAATAGCACCCTTCTTAGAAGGAAAATGAGTTATCCAATAACATTATCAATTTGTTGAATGGTCTGATTGATATTTTTGTTATCAATAACTAATGATTGTTCTACATCCATAAATTTTGTGTTATTAATATAATTCTTCCAATCTTTATAGTCCGTTAATTTATGTCTTTTTTTTCTGTCATTACTATTTATTCTATTTTTGATATCTTTATCACTACATATTAGTTTAACCGGCACGAATTTATAACCAAGTTTATGTGCGAATTCTTTTATGTTATTAACATCGTTCTTAGTAGATGGCGATGATATCAATACATCTGTAAATATGAAGCCTTTATCATTTTTGCCATATTTGACAACATTGTCCATCCATATCTTTCTAATTTTATGAATATCTGGATAAATGGCAATTACATTTGGTGTGGTCAATTCTACATAAGGAAAGATTATATTGTTGAAAAAATGATTATCCATTAAATTTAAATTATATTTTTTTTCCAATTCTTTTGCAATGGTTAATTTTCCACAAGCTGGATATCCATAAATTAAAAATACTACTTTTTTTGTTTTTACATCATTTGTATTTGTGTAATTACTTATGTTAGTATTTGTTTTTACACAAGATGTAATACATAAGATTAATAGTGAAAGTAAAAACTTTTTCATACTTTTAATAAAAACTATGTTAATAAAGTGCAAAGAATTTTTAATATCAATAAAATTATCAAAATATTGACAAAAATTGTTGTTTATCTAAATATATTAGATATTTATGGATTATTTAAATAATTGGTGCGGAAATCTATCAGTATGGTGTGGAAAGAGATACTTTAATACAGACAAATACAAGGGCATTGAAGTAAAAAATGGTAAACAACTGCTAAACAGCATTGAAACATCTGTTGATAATAATGCGATAGATACACAAAACATTAACAAAAGAAATTCGCAAATTGACAATATCAATGATGCAGTTGATAATCTTTTAAATGCCGTTAAAATTAATTCTTGGCAAGATATTGTAAATCAAATAAAACAACCAAATTCAACTGAAAGTGATAAAGAAGCTGGTAATGAAAAATTGCATTATTCTTTGTCTCAAACGGAAATACTTAGCTTTTGCGGAAAATTGTTGGATATTTTAAAAACCGGCGATTTGCCATTATCAAATGCATTCGATAGATTGCGCTATTTAACACAATATTTTGAAGTAAAATCAAAAATCGCGAAGATACAAAATATTTTATTGGTTAGAGAGATATTCCATAGAGAAGATAACAACAATAAAGACGATAAAACAGCAGTCTATAAAAACAATGAACAGAAAATACAAAAACCAAAAGAACAACTCGAATTAGTCATAAATGCTAATTATATTGCCTTTCAAAGTAGTATAGAAGAATACAAGCAGTTAAAGAAAGAAATTGAAGATATAGATAAAAATAACAATAAAATAAATGAAAATAACAATCAAAATAAAGAGAATATAATGAAAGTTAACGATGCAAAGGCAATAATGTTTAAACTTCAAGAAATTGAAACACAAATTAACAAAGAAAATTTTGAGCAAACAGAGAGTATGTTCGAAAACGAAAATAATAAATTCTTGACAGGTGGAACCAAACAAAACTTAGAAAATCAAAAAAATATACTAACTAAAAAATTAGAACTATGTGTGTTAAAAGATTGTATCACGAAACAAATTGACAACTTTACTGATATATTTTTGTTCATTAAAAGTAATGACCAGAATAAATTAAATAACTTTGAGAATAACTTTGAGAAAGAAAAGAAAAATATAGCAAACAGCATCAACAGAATTGGATTAGAATATTTATCGAAAATGAATAATTTAATTCAAGCTAATGAATATCTTAATAAAGATTTTGATACAGAAATAAATAATATGAACAAACAAATCGAAAACATAAACAACAATATTGATAATGATAATGCAAAACCATACACAACATCAACAGAAACAAGTTGTATGGATAGCCTATGTTGTCGTATTTGTGCGGAAGAACCAATCACCTACACCAATAAGGAAATAAATGGTAGAGAAAATGTAGAGAACATATTAAAAAATTATCAAAAAAACAAAACTGACTCAACTCTTGGTGATAACAAAAACACAAATAACTTATACAATAAAGAAAAAGAAGAATATAATAATGTCGACAATAATAATTCACGACAGAATATAAATTTTCAAGGTATGTCTGAAATGATATAGTTATTAATTTATGCCTTCCATAAATAAACACGCACATTATCCCACTAATGTTTAATGTTTATTTATGAACCAAAGTGAATTGAGAAATGCCATACACAAATATGGCAGAACTTTACATGCAATGCGAAGTGAAGAACCAGCTGATAATGTCGTTGCAAAACAAAAATTTGCAAAAATGAATAATGAGCTGGATAACTTAACTGACGAAATTGCAAAACAAAACATAATCAATCAAAGACCTCCAATGTCTTGGGGAGAAAAAAACAAAAACGAAGATGAACAAGCAGAAAAATTCAAAATGGAATACAAATCTGCTTTTTTAAAGTATCTTCGTAAAGGTATTGACAACGACTTAGTTGAGCTTTTATCAAAAAACAATGACAAAAGCAATCTTGGGTTAATGTTAAAGTCTGATGCATACGGCTATGCAATAACAGCAGATATGAACGAGATTATTTCAAACAATATGTTTAACTATTCTCCAATTCGTAGATTTGCAAAGATTATCAACATTTCTCGTGAAAACATTGATATGCCTGCATATACAAATGAAATATCTTCCTGCTGGGGTGATGAAAGAACCGTTGCACCTGAAACGGATGCTTTCTCAAAAAAAATCATTCAAGTTAATGATTTAACAGCACAGCCAAAAATTACACAAAGAATGATTGAAGATAGTGAAATAGACCACGAAGCTTGGATTGCAGAACTGTTAAGCGATATTTTCTCTTCACAAGAAGATAAAGCTTTCTTACACGGAACCGGTGTCAATCAACCAAAAGGTATTTTGAGCTATGCAGAGGGAACAGGTAATGACAAAATTGAAAGAATTGCCGAAACAACATCTGGTCAAATATCTTTTGAGGGTTTATTAAGATTACAAGCATCATTAGATGGCAAGTATGAAAAAGGCAATAATACGATGTTCTTGACATCAAAAGAAGTGTTGGCACAAATCAGGTCATTAAAAGACCAATCAGGTCAATATATCTGGACTTCTGGTATATTAGTAGGCGGAAATGATAATATATTTGGAACACCAATTTTTGCAAGTAGCGAAATGGATACGACAAATGGTGATGCTGTAATTTATGGCAATCTCCGTAAAGGCTATCAAATAGTTGATAGAGCTGATATTAAAATACAGAGAGACCCATATTCTTCCAAGCCATTCGTAATCTACTTTGCAACAAAAAGAGTTGGAGGTGATGTTGTAGATACAAATGCTATCAAGGTATTAAAGTTCTAATAATTCTAAATCTAAAAGTGAAATAGTTAATATATGTTATTTATGAAAACATTAAAATATATTTTGAAATCATTAAAGCTTCTTTTACAAATAAGTAAATTCTTACTTGATAAAAGCATTTTCTTAATCAAGAAAGTATGCTTTTATGCTGTAAAAGCTGTTAAAAAAATAGCAAAGTTTTTAACAAAACAATATTGATAGTTTGGGTGCTTTTTGCACCCATTCTATTAAGAAAACAAAAGATAGCTAATTTATTGAATATGGCTGATTAGTTTAATGTATTCCTCTATCAACAAAGAGGGACACATTAAACCAATTTTAAGAAATACTTATGGCATTAACTATTGTAAGAAAAATAAAACAAGAAAAAGCAGACGAACATCAAAAAATAGATGTTAATATTGAACTAATGTTGCAAAAAATGTTTTATTTATGTAATAAAATTATTGATAGCGGACAACTTATTGTTGAAAAGATAGATTTTATCAATCTTTTTAACGAAGAAGATGAAGAAAAATTTGAGATTGAACTGGCAAAAATACAAAAAATAATAAATGTTTTTACTATTGTTTTTGGAAAAAAATTCTCCGTTCTTGAGGCAATAATGAAAGCTACCGCGATGATTGAAAAAATAAAAAAAATTGCTGATAATTTTGGTGTAAGTTTAATCACCGATGAAGATAAAAACACAGAACGACTATCATATTGGACAGATGATGATATAAAAATGTTCCGTCAAATGGTTCGTGATTTCGGGTTTGACGATATGGTAGAAGAAAAAACTACACGAGAAAAACAGCGAATTTTACAAGAAAAAGCAAGAAAAGATAGAGAATTTCATCTTGAAAATGACATTGTATATGAAATTTATGATGAAAATAAATGGAGCAAACAAGAAATTGAAAATGAAGCAAGAAAAAGTCAAAAAAATGAAGATGTTAAAGATGTTAAAATCATCAAAGATGACGAACTGAACGAACATCAATGTGATTTAAAATATAAACACGGAATATGTTATGACCCAACATGTAATTATTATAACAAAGAGTTATACAAACAACAATCTCAACAAAAAATAAATAATGCTAAAACAGAAAATGAAAATAATTTTAAAGACAATAATGAAGATTGTAAAAATGAAGATGAAGAGAAATATGAAGATGAAATTAAATATGATGACA
Source organism: Rickettsiales bacterium (assembly GCA_017444095.1). Taxonomy (GTDB): domain Bacteria; phylum Pseudomonadota; class Alphaproteobacteria; order Rickettsiales; family Deianiraeaceae; genus UBA4311. Next base: position 9,298 of record JAFSXM010000027.1, read on the forward strand.
AAAATGATTATACCAAAAACAACTCTCCACAAATTTTTGATGGATAAAATTTTATAAATTATAAATTTAATAATAGAGTAATTGTATAAAATTTAGCAAGAAAAAAAAAGAATGTAAAATGTAAAAATAAAAAACTAAAACTTATCAACCCAATCCATTTCCAGTTGCTTAATTTTTTCACCAAGTTGTTTTCCTTGAAAACCTTGTTGTATAAGCTCTTGCGATGTTATTGGTAAAGGCTTGATATTTTTATAAAAATTATTTATTTTCATTTGCATCTCGTTGGAAAAAATAGGTAAAATTTGTTCTACCAGTTTTTTTTCTGTATGAAAAAGTTTTAGTTTTATATCAACGGAAAAAATTATTCCTTGATTAGTTTTTGACATCAACTCTAATGCTAATTCTGCAATTTTTTTTTCGTGATTTGTAAATTTTAATGTCTCAAAAAGATGTCTAACGACAATTTCGTTATACTTAAAAAAGTATAACAACTTTGCCACTTCATATTGACATTCTTTGCCATCTGTTTGTGCTGGGTTATCATAAAACATATTATAATTATTTTGCTTTTGTACTTCTTCCGTCAATAAAAATACATCTTTAATAAAGCCACTATTTTTAATAGCCTGCAAACCTGCAAACCATTGTGAATACGATAGCATTTTCCATATTTCATTTTTTACTCTCTCCCGTGATACATTGGCAAGACCACTAATATTCTCTTTTAATACAGATAAAATGTTTCCATCAAAATCAAAATTATCAAACTTTGTGGAAAATCGAAAAAATCGTAAAATCCGCAAATAATCCTCTTTAATCCTTTTATCTGCATCTCCAATAAAAACTACCTTATTCTGTTTTAAATCCTGTAAGCCTCCGTGATAATCAAAAATCTCGCCATCAATAGATAGATACAATGCATTCATTGTAAAATCTCTTCTCATTGAATCTGCTTGAAAATCTTTACAAAATTCCACTTTTGCTTGCCTGCCGAAACAAGCTATATCAGCCCTCGTGGTCGTAATCTCGTATCTCACACCATTAAATAAAACTACAATGGTTCCATATTGTTTATCTCTGTCTAAAATAACAACATCATCTATCCTATTGTTAGTTTTCCACTTCCACAATAAGTCTTTAACGTCATCTGGTGTTAATGTCGTGCTAATGTCCGTGTCTTCTGGTATCTTTCCATACATTAAAAAATCCCTAACACAACCACCAACGAGCATTGCCGATTGTGATTTTTGACTATTTAATAACTGCAAAATATCTTTATGTTTTTCTATTAAAACACTTACTTTATTCTTCATTGATGTCAATTAAGTTAATGTCTTGCAAAAGCATATCTGCAAACTCTTCTGGGTTTAAATCTTTAATGTCGCCTTCTTTTTCTCCATTAGTAATACCATAAATTGGTATTTTAAATAAATGACAAACCGATAATATAGAGCCAGCACTAACAGAAATATCCATCTTTGTAGCAATGATACCAGTAATACCTATTAGATCATTATACATTTTCACCTGTTCCATAGCACTATAACCACAATTAGAATCAACAATCAACACAACATCGTGTGGGGCTCCTCTTACATAAGAGCATATTTTTTGTTTCATTTTTAAAAGCTCCGCCATCAAATCTTGATTATTCTGCACCCTACCTGCCGTGTCTATTATCAACACATCTTTTTTATTTTCCTGTGCAACTTTTAATGCCTTTAAAGCTATCTTGGTTGAGGTTTCGTTATTGTGTTCTTTAAATACAAAATCATTATCCATAAAATCATCTTTTCCTTTTGAAGTCCATACTCTTAATTGTTCTGATGCAACTGCTCTAAAAGTATCACAAGCACCGACAACAACACTCCAATTAAATGACCTTAATAGCCTAACCATCTTTCCAATAGTTGTTGTTTTTCCAGAACCATTCATTCCACATAGCAATATCACATAAGGTTTCTTATCTTCGTCAATCTTAAATAATTTTGCCCTTGCTGTCATCATTTCAATAATCTTATCTCTTAATAGAGTAATGATTTCACTATTTTTGACAATTTTTCTTGATAACACTTTATGTAGTAAATAGTTCATCAACTCTTTCACAACAGGCATATACACACCAACCTGCATTAAGTATTCTTCAACTTTCTCCAAGAAAACAACCTGTTTCCGATCCACAATAAACAAGTAAAACAACTATTGTAGTAGTGCATTGTATGTTGATTTTTATTTTCAAGACTTTATGGTGAGTAAAGTTATTGTTTAATATGGAAAAAGCCTTTTCCGCAATTCCAACACCATTTTTAGATGATAAAATAGACTTTCAATCACTTGAACAGGTTATTGAATACAACATTAAACACGGAGTTGAAGGATTAGTATTTGCCGGTTCAACGGGCGAATGGAGTTCTTTATCACAAGATGAATGGAAGAAACTTATAGACTTTGGTGTTAAAACAACACACAAAATGAATAAAAAATACGACAAAAATGCAGTTGCAATCACCGGTTGTGGTTTTAATTACACAAAATTAGCGGTTGAATATGCAAAATTAAGCGAAGAATTAGGAGTAAATTACATCTTGGCAACAACACCTTCATATAATAAACCACAACAAGAAGGAATTTACCAGCATTTTAGCGAAATCTGCAATACCGTAAAAACAAAAATTATCCTATACAATGTTCCAAGCAGAACTGGTACAGATATGAAAAACGACACCATCATTAAATTAGCCAAGAATTTTAACCAAATAGTTGGATTAAAAGATGCGAGTGGAGATTTAAAAAGAGTTGTAGATTTATATGATAAACTACACTATATTAATCGCCAAGATGATTTTAAACTTTTATCCGGTGATGATGAAACACAAATTGGCTTTAATGCTATGGGTGGCTCCGGTGTTGTTTCCGTTGTTGCAAATATTGCACCAAAGTTAATATGTGAAATACAGGATGATTGCAAAAATAATAATTACTCTTCTGCGTTGGCAAAACAACCTATGCTTTATGAGCTATCAAAGGCGATGTTCTGTAAAACAAACCCAGTACCTGTGAAATATGCACTACAACAACTTGGTATTTTTAAAAGTGCAGAAGTTAGAAGGCCGTTGATTGAGCTGGGCGACGAAAGCAAAGTCTACATACAAAATACTATTAGCACATATTTAAAGTAATAATATTTTTATTTTCATCATTTGACTTCCATTGTAGTTTTAACACAATAATAAAAAATTAGCTTTTTCAATAAAAATTGTTATGATTAACAACAATGATGTATGGATAAGCAAAGTGGCGAGAAAAAAAAATTTGAAATAGATTTTTCAAGTTTTGATTTAGAGCTTAAAGATTTATTATTACAAATTACAAAAAATTATAAAAAAAACCAAAAACCATCAACAAAAAAAACCAGTCCAATACGAAGTAGTAAAAATAATAAAACAACAAAAAATCGCAAAATTGTTAAGTTGGATTTAAAAAAAATCAGAGAAACGATAGAGCAAAGTGTTGCAATGGCAAAAAAGAATAAAAATGATGATAGATAACAAAATAATAATGTCTGTTGTTATAACAACCAATTTTTACAGATAACATACAATTTATCTTAACAACATTATTAATTATTGCGATTATCAATTAATGTTTGTGATTTTACCTTGATTATTTGCAAGCGATGTATTTAAAATAACTTCAAAATTATTTGTTGCTGTTGTTTTGCCATTACAGCAACAGCAACAGCTACATTTGTTGAAAAACTCACAAAATCTTCCATCGCTGTCTTTGGGATGAGTTTTTTTCAAAGATATTTTGTTGTCAGTAACCACTATATTTTTATCATTTTTGCTTGCAGTCTCTTGTTCTTTTATTGTTTTTTCTATTATTTCTTGACATTGTTTAAAATCGTCTTCGTTCATGTATTGTACCCATTCATTATTTCTCGAATAACGATTTTCCTTGACCGCATAGTAGAAAATCATTATGCATAATGCATTCAAAAAATCTTTATTTTGCTTTTCTTTATTAAGTTGATTAAGTTCCTTTTTTAGTTCCATAAGATATTGCAAAACTTCCTTTTTGTCATTGTCAGACAATGTAGCATTCCAAGTCAATGCCCTATCATCGATACCAACAAACACTTCAAAATCGTCAAGTTTATTGCAATTTTCACTGATTGGTATTTTGATCTTTATTTTAATCTCCTCAATTTTATCCTCTTTGTTGTCTCCTTTATGTGTATATTTTACTTTATATTCGCATAATAATTGTGTGTTACCTTTATCAATTATATTTTTTATATTTTGTGGAAAAAAATCACATATTTCTATATTTTGACTTTTCGAATTATCCATATCATTATTAATATACAAAAAAAAAAAAAACAACAACAAC
>JAFSXM010000028.1 GCA_017444095.1 Rickettsiales bacterium
ATCGAAGTTTTCTTCTTTATCGAAACAACATTTAATTTCTATTAATCTGTTCGGAAAATAGCATACAAACTGTTCTTGATCATAAAATTAACAATTGTTATATATATCCAGTCTATTGATTTATTGTTTTAATTTATAGATGGAATTCAATATGTTAAAAAACTTTGAAAATTACTCAAAATCAAATTCAAGTAATTTTTCGCCAATTTTGACATTATCTCCTATCTTATGATAGATGTGTTTAATTTTTGCATTAAATTCTGCTGTAATTGTGTTTCTCATCTTCATTGCATCAATGGCTAACAATTCTTGTTCGCACTTAACATAATCTCCAACGGAAACTTTTATTTTTGAGACAATACCAGTCATTGGTGAGACAAGATATTGTTTTTTTATAATACTCTCCTTTTTTAACATATAATTAGAGTATTTATAAATACTTGGAGTATAAACAGACACATTTATTTTTACACCAAAAGCAGTTAATACATAATTCGTTAGTGATTTTATATCTATCTTAACAGAAAAATCATTACCATCTATTATACCTTGAAGGTTTTTCTCACCATAATAATAACTATAATTCATACTGATTTCAGTTTGATTGTAGGATATAACAATATTTTGATTTTCAATGTATTCATCAATTTTTACGAGATAAGATTTATCGTCTATTACAACATATAATGTATCAGGGAAAGCATTTTTGTAATTTTCATTATTATCTGTATTATTTTGTAATTTATGTCTAAACAAAGCCTGTCTGTTTGTAGTAAAAATAACAACAGCAGAACATATAAATTGTTTTGTTAAAACATCATCCAATGGCTGTGAATTAAAACCATTTGGATAAATGTCTTTTATAAATGTTGTGCTTAAATTGCCAGCAACAAATTTTGGTTGGCGAATGATATTTTCCAAAAACTGAATATTTGTAAATACACCTTCAATCTCGTATTCGCTTAATTTTTTTTTCATTTTTTTCCAAGCCTCTAATCTGGTTGTTCCGTAGCAGATGAGTTTTGCAAACATACTATCAAAATAAGGAGATATGCACTCACCAGACTGTATGCAACTCTCTATTCTTGTTCCTTCGTCCAGTGGCGGTTCTTTGTAATAGGTGATTGTTCCATTTGACGGCATAAAGTTTTTTGATGGATTTTCGGCACAAATACGACACTCAATTGCATGTCCCTTTAATTTTACATCTCGTCTCTTAAATGGTAGTTTTTTACCATTTTCAATATCAATCATTAGTTTTATAAAATCTTGTCCTGTTATAAACTCGCTAACAGGATGTTCTACCTGCAATCTTGTATTCATTTCTATGAAATAGAAATGTTTTTTATCATCAACCACAAACTCAATTGTTCCAACAGAATAATAACCGCAAGCTTTGGCTATCTTTACAGCACTTTTATACATTTTTCTTCTTAACCATCTGTTCACAAATGGGCTTGGAGCTTCTTCTATAATCTTTTGTCCGTTTCTTTGTATAGAACACTCCCGTTCTCCAAGACACACGATATTACCATATTTATCGCCGACAACCTGAACCTCAATATGTCGTGGAGAAGTAATATATTTTTCTATTAAAATATCTGGGTTTTTAAATAATGTTTTAGCTTCGTAAAGAACATCATTGAACTTTTCCTCCATCTCTGCTTTGTTATTTACTATTCTCATTCCTTTTCCTCCGCCACCGGCAACAGCTTTTAATATTACAGGAAAACCAATTTTAGTTGATACAGCAATAGCTTCTTTTGGTGTTTTTACAATATCGTGGCTTGATGGTAAAATTGGAACCTTAACTTTAATTGCCAGTTTTTTAGCCATAAACTTATCCCCAACGGCTCTTATGGAGGAAGAATTTGACCCTATGAATGTAATGTTTTCTTTTTCTAATAATTCAACAAAATCAGCATTTTCAGACAAAAAACCATATCCAATTATTACTGCATCAACTTTCTCCTTTTTTGCAATACTTGCTATTCTATTGCCATCTAAATAAACATTTTGTGGATTTTCGTCTTCAATTAAAACAGCCTTATCGGCCTTTTGTATAAACGAAGCATTTTTATCTTCATTGCCATAAATAACGATGGTTTTTATACCTATTTTTTTTGCTGTTTTAATTATTCTATAAGCAATTTCGCTACGATTTGCTATCAATATTGACTGTATGTTTTTTTGTTTTACAATTTTTTTCTTTTTTCCAAAACCAAACATCACACTAAACTTCTATTAAAATAAATAACTTGCAAGAAAAACAAAATAATCTCTAACAAGATAGAATTATCGTTATTTTTGTTGTTTTTTTTTTTGTTATCTTAAATAAGATTATATGGAGATTATATGGAACAAAAACAAGAAGAACAAAACTGTGACTTTACCAATGAACAACGAGAAATCTTGAAAGAAACATTTAAGGTTGGCCTGTTCAAGAATGAATGTAAGAAAGAATCATTAGAAGATATAATAAAAACCATTATTGATGATATCAAAACCAGTGATTACTATAAAGAAAATATACAAAAATATTGGTTTACCAAACAAATTGAAAAATGGAAAAATGACAAACGAACTAATGAAGACCCAGAAGATAACGAATTAATGGAAATGGTAGAAAAAGATCTTAAAATAAGAATAGCAAACACAATGTTAGCATTAGAAAAACGAACAGATATAGATAAGAAGAATATTTGGTTTTATCAAAATGGTAAATATGTTGATGTAAACCACAATGACGACAAAATATGTCAAGTGTCAGAATTTAGCCCTGAGTATTACCACGCATCTCCACCTTATAAACCTTTTTTCATGAAAAACCAAAATGATAACGATAAACTTAATGGTGTTTGTATTTATAAGCATGGAAAGGATGAAAATGAAGATAGTAAAAACAAGACAAAATGGATAATGGCATGTTTCAACGACGATGACACGGAGCCTCAATGTAAAATAACATTTAAAACAGATGAAAACGATAAAATTACAAATGTTGAGATTGAAACAGCAAAAGACAGAAATGGTGATAAATCAATATACACAATATCTTTAAATGATAAAGGACAAGTAGGACAAATAACAAAAAAAGGTGAAGAAGGAAAAGATGCATATTACATAGAAGAAATCAATAACCTATTATTTAAAGATGAAACAAACAAACATTTAACAGAAAATATAGAATGCGAACTTGATAATCGACAAAAACAAGTATTTGATAAAATAAAAGAATATCTTGGTGTTGTAAAAGAAGAAGATATTGCAGACAATATCACCAACCAACAATCAAACACTGGCCTTAAAGAAGCAAACACAAGAAAATGGTTTGGTAGATATACAGATACAGATGGTCACAAATACTTTTCTTGTTGTTGTTTTAATATTCCGTTGCAATAGTAACGACCATGATTGTTTAATGATAAGATAAAATACTATTAAACAGGCTGCAACACTTATCACAATTACAACCTGCACCTATATTCTTACCTTCCGTTTCAATCAGCGAATTATTCATCTCTTTTTTCTTCTCATTTTGTGACTCATATGTAATGTCATTCTCATTTTTTTCTTTAATTTGCGAATTATTTATATCTTTTTGTGACTGATTATATACAATATCACTATCATTTTCAATCTGCACATTCTCTATCTTCCGCGGTAAATAACATTCCATATCCATTACATGTTTACCTTTTAAACCAATTATGTCCTTTAACCCTTCGTCCAAGGCAATTGCTTTGGATGCTCGTGTTTTTTCTTGTTCCGAGAGTGATTTATTTTGCAGAGATTGTTTATATTGTTCTACTTTTTGTGATATAAATTGTTTTTTAACATATTCATCTTCATTGTATTTATCATCAATTTTATTTTTAATGATTTGTTTTTCTTCTTTATTCGGTTCGGGATTAAAAATCGTTCCGCTCGTCTGTTGTTTAAACTCTTCTTCTTTTTTTTGCTTGCATTCTTCTAGTTTGTCATCATACCATTTTTGTCCCATGTTTTTTATTATATCTGCTTTTTCTATTTTTTCCCTATATAAAGATAGATATTTTAGGTCAACTAACTTGTTTTTCATTTTTGCGTCTTCTTTAGAAGGATATTTATCGAAATATTCATTAATCTGCTTTTCACATTGTTGATAGTATTCTTGCAGGAATTCGCTCATTTCTTTCAGTGTGCAGTAGTTTTTTAGTGTCTTTTTTCCTTGGTCTTTTTCTGTTTTCTTTCTTTTGAGTGACACAAATTTGTATTTTTTTTCTTCTTCGGTATTATCTGGTTCGTATTCACGAATATGCAGAGACATTTTTGCTTTACCATCTGTGTCTTTGATATATGAATATACCTGCCCATTCATCATAAACTGCAACATATTCTGTGCATATTGTTTTTGTTCTGTCGTCATATCATCTCCTAAAGATGGAGCAAGTTTAGTGTTCATTAGGCGAATATGTTGTTTAATTTTTTTACCTTCTTGATTTAATTTAAATTTGCCATCTATTTCATTAAACGGAGTCAAATAAAGATCTAATTTGTGTTGTTGTTTCCATTCTATTCCATTTACCGCATTATAAAGCTCAACTCTTAAATCTTTTTCTTTCTTATCGACAGTTTCGGAATGGCACGAAGTGGATATCAGCTTTGTTCGTTTGATATCTGGAAAACATTTATTTATTGCTTTTACCAAATTTACACACATATCATTATTATGTACTTCAACACGGCCTGAGCGAGGACAAGAATGCTGTATGTCGATGACTTTAACATTGTTGATTTTTTTGGTATCCAGCATTTGTTTTTTTATTTTATCATTGATGGCTTCGTATATATCGTTGTTGTATTGTTTGAGCTTTTCTTCATCTAAAACTAATACATTTTCATGTTGTTGAGAAAAAAACTTCTTTGGATTAAAAAAAGCATCGCTATTTTGATCTGAAGTTAGGTTGTCTACATCTAAGACAATCAATAAATCATCATTGTGATTTGTCTTATCATTGGTATCAGGATCTTTGTTGTGGTATGTACTTTTTTTTCCTTTTTTCACAAGAGAAATTATCAACATTTAGTCTTTTTTGTCAAATTATACGTATTTTTATTGTAGCAATGAAATTTTTATAAATGCACCACTTACTACAATAATTATCTCTGTAGAATATGGTAATTCAATACTTTATTTACAAAATATTTTTTGTAAATGTCTTAAAGAAAACTATACACATCATTTCAACAAAAAACACCTTTCAAAGTAGCTTCTCGCAATTTCATTTCCATAAATTTTAGCATTTTTTTCTACTTGTTTTAAACATTGAAAACACATATCAATTTTTTTTTCATTTATGTTGGTTAAAATTTTCTTAACCAATGGTATTCGTTTGAAAAAAATAAACTTTGTTTTTACTGCCTCATCAAGTGTCATTCCGCTATTTATCATTTGTTTCATTTCTGCAATGTTAATTAAGCTTTTTTCAAACATCTTAACAATGGCTATCATCTGTATATCATCTTTTTTTAGTAGCTCAAACTCATTATTAGCGGAAATCATATCACAAGACAATATGCAATCAATCATAGTTGATGGGTTAAACTCCTGTTCTGTTTCAACTATATTATTTATATCATCCATTGTTATTTGTTTTGTGTTATTAACATACATTAACGACATTTTTTCAAGTTCATTTATAAGCACCCGTCTGTCTCCGTGCAACATTTCTGCAAGTTGTATTATAGCATTTTGCTCTATTTTTAATTCATTTTGAATACAATAATTATTGATAACATCAATGGCTATTTTTAATTCGTCGTTATAGCATATAATACTTGCCGTTAGGTCTCCTTTTTCAAAAAAAGTCTTGGTAGCAGATTTGCTATCTATTTCTGGTGCAAAAAAGATGATTAACTTGTCTTTAAACTTGTCTTCATTTATGAATTTCAAATCATTTCCAATTTTTCCTTTAAAATTAAATATTTTTATTAGCTTTTTTTTTGAGAAAAAGTCATTGCCAAGCATTCCAAATAATAATGAGCCAAAATTCTTGTCACAATCTTGATAATCTATAATTATGGTTTCTTCTGGTAAAAAAGTTTGCTTGATTTTATCTCCAAGAATTGTTGCTAATCCAAAGTTTTGTCCCAATAACAAAATAGCATTTAATTCTTCCAGAGTAGATAGGCATTTATCAAAAGTTTTTTCAGTAAAAACCATAGCTTTTCATTGAAATTTAAAAAAAATAATAATCAAAAACAAAACAATGCAGTCGTGGCGGAATTGGTAGACGCGTTAGTTTCAGGTACTAATCCAATTCATTGGTTGAGGGTTCAAGTCCCTCCGGCTGTACTTCAACCAGAAAAACTTTTTTAGCAAGTATAGAAATAAAATTTATTGCTATGATAAAACAAACACTTGATAAATGATGCAAATTGCTTTATTGTTATCTAATGTGTAGATGATTATTTCGTTCAATCATTCACAAAAGTAAGTTATTGATAACTATTGTTATAGTAAAAAATAAGAGTTGATTTAATAATTGCAGATAAAGTTAAACAATATTTGACATATTTTAATAAAATTGTTTAATTAAAGATGTTTATTGTTTTTATTTATGTCTACAACTCCAAAAGCTTTTGTTAAGGAAATTATGAAACAAATTATTACTAACCAACTTGGTGGTTATATTTTTTATGAAAATGAAAATGGTTTTAACTTTTACAATAATGATGGTGATGCTTTTTATTTTTACAATAATGATGGTGATGCTTTTTATATGCGTGTTAATGAAAATACAATAGCATATCGTCTTCCACGACCAACTGGTGGATATTGCGAAGCTAGTTATGATCTAAATAATTTTAAGTTAAATGAAGCAATGGAATTTTTTGGTGCTCTTTTAGATATAAATATAGCCGATATTGTACACCAAAACGAACTCCAAGCTAATGCAAACCTCAATATTGTTAACAATAACCAACAACAAGAATTATAACTTCTTGTAGTGCTAAAATATACAAAAAGTATAACAACATGTTGGATATGGCTTATTTCTTCATCTTCTCTGCAACTGCATCAGGGACAACATCATAATGCGAGAATTGCATTGTGTATTGAGCTCTACCTTGCGACATTGAGCGAAGTGTATTGACATAACCAAACATATTCGCCAATGGAACAAGTGCATCAATAACTTGTGCATTACCACGGGTGTTCATTCCTGAAATTTGACCTCTACGGCTATTTATATCACCAATGACATCACCCATATACTCTTCTGGTGTAATAACCTCAACTTTCATTATAGGCTCTAACAGCTTTGGGTTTGCCTTATTGACAAGCTCCCTGAATGCATACCTTGCTGCCAACTCAAAAGCCAAAGCACTTGAATCAACTTCGTGGAAAGCACCATCAACCAATGTAGCTTTAAAGTCAATCAATGGATAGCCATAAGCTAAACCATCTTTTTGTGCATTTTCAAGACCTTTCATTACACCCGGTATGTATTCTTTTGGCACAGCACCACCAACAATTTTACTTTCAAATTGATAACCAGCACCTCTTTCAAGTGGCTCGAAGTCAATAACAACTCTTGCGAATTGTCCGGCACCACCACTTTGTTTCTTATGTAAATAATCTATTTGTGTAGCTTTGCTGATTGTTTCACGATAGGCAACTTGTGGAGCACCAACATTAACACCAACATTAAATTCTCTTTGCATTCTGTCGACAATAATTTCAAGGTGTAATTCCCCCATTCCTTTTAATATTGTTTGTCCTGTTTCTTCAATACTTTCAACCTGCAAAGAAGGGTCTTCTGCTACCAATCTGCTGATTGCAATGCCCATTTTTTCTTGGTCTGCTTGTGTTTTTGGTTCTACTGCAATTTGGATAACTGGGTCTGGGAAATCCATTTTTTCCAAAACAATAGGTTTTTCAACGGAGCAAAGGGTGTCTCCTGTTGTTGTATTTTTTAAACCAGCTAATGCAACAATATCACCGGCTGTTGCGACTTTTATATCTTCCCTTTGGTTGGAATGCATCAACAACATTCTTCCAATTCTTTCCTTTTGACCTTTAATACTATTTAAAACAGCCGTTCCTGATTCAAGTTTTCCTGAATAGATACGGAGGAAAGTAATAGAACCAACAAATGGGTCATTGGCAATTTTGAATGCAAGCCCTGCAAATGGCTCATTCACATCAGCTTTTCTTTCCTCTTCCTCGTCTGTGTTTGGATTTATTCCTTTTGTGTTTGGAATATCAAGTGGTGATGGTAGGTAATCAACAACGGCATCGAGTAATAATTGGACACCTTTATTTTTAAATGCAGAACCACATAAAACTGGGACAAATTTAAAGTCTATTGTTCCCTTACGAATACACTTTTTTATTTCATCATTTGTAATTTCTCCACCATTTAAATATTTATCCATTAACTCGTCATCCATTTCAACAGCCGTTTCAATCATTGTCGTTCTATAAGCTTCTGCTTTTTCTTTTAAATCAGCTGGAATTTCCTCAAATCTCATTGTCGCACCACAATGGTCGCCATCCCAATATACAGCTTGCATTCTCATCAAATCTACAATGCCGGTAAAAGTATCACCATTTCCTATTGGGAACTGAATTGGTAAAGGCTTTGCTCCAAGTCTTTCCACTATCATATTTACACAACGGAAAAAATCAGCCCCTGTTCTATCCATCTTATTGCAGAAGCAAATTCTTGGAACACTATATTTATCTGCTTGCCTCCAAACGGTTTCACTTTGTGGCTCAACACCTGCCACACCATCAAAGACGGTAACGGCTCCATCCAACACTCTTAAACTTCTTTCAACCTCAACAGTAAAGTCAACGTGTCCCGGCGTATCAATTAAGTTAATTCTATGCCCATTCCAAAAGCAAGTTGTCGCAGCGGAAGTAATCGTTATACCTCTTTCTCTTTCCTGTTCCATCCAATCCATTGTTGCACCACCTTCATGCACTTCGCCTATTTTATGTGTTTTTCCTGTATAGAATAAAATTCTTTCACTTGTTGTTGTTTTACCGGCATCAATATGAGCCATAATCCCAATATTCCTATATTTATCCAATGTATATGTAGCCATAATGTTTGTATTTTTACAAAAACGAGTTTTAAAACTTTATAAAAATAATAAAAATCAAGATTTTAAATAAAAAAACATTATAAATTGCAGTGTGATAGATGCCAAACCTAAAATACAACCACAAATGCTATTATTGCAAATGGCTATAACAATTTAAGGTTTTACTAATATAAAAATTCGAAAAACAATATTACATCACTATTACATAGTGACAACTAAAATAAATACTCAAACAATTGTTTGAATTATTTATTTTCCTTGTTATTGAATTTATCCAGTGCAACACCAAGAACATCGGCTAATGAAGCACCAGTATCGTCAGAGCCGTATTTATCTATAATCTTCTTATATTCTTCCTCTTCTAAATCTTTAATTGACAACACTAACCTTTTTGCATTTAAGTCAAATGCAATGATTTTTGCATCAACCTTATTACCAATTGTAAATCTATCTATTCTCTGGTCTAATTTTTCACGAGAAAGATTTTGTTTTTTAATAGCAGAATAAACACTTGGCATAACTTCAACAATCATGCGGTCTGGCTTTAAATCACAAACCGTGCAAGTGACATTATTACCAACAACAAATGTATCTTTGTACTTTTCAAATGGATTTTCTATCAATTGTTTAATGCCAAAAGCGATTTTTGTGAATTTCTCGTCAATAGACAGATAGACTACTTTAATACTATCACCAACCTTATATCTTGAAAGTATATCGCTATCAGCTAACCAAGCTATGTTATCTAAACCAATCAGTCCCTCAACTTCGCCAACTGATACAAACATTCCATAGTCAACAATTTTAACGATGGTGGCATCAAACTGGTCGCCAACTTTATTTGCTTCTGCAAATTCTTTCCAAGGATTTCTTAATAACCTACGAACTGATAGGCTAATTCTTTGTTTATCAGGGTCAATTTCCGTCACCATTGCTTCAACTTCATTATCAACAGCATATTCTTTTAGTTTTTCGGCACCACCATTACCCCATACTAATTCGCTAACATGTATTAAGCCTTCTACATCTTTGGCAATTTCCACGAAAATACCATAATTCTCAATCTTTGTTATCTTGCCTTTTATAACCTTACCAACTTCAATATCCTTAATTGTTTTTAACCAATCATTTTCTGTTAATAACTTCATACTAACAGCAATTTTATTGTTAGCTTTGTCAAGTTTGATGATTTTTGCTTTGACAACTTCACCAACAGATAATACCTCTGATGGGTGACCAATTCTATTCCAAGAAATATCTGTCAAGTGCAATAATGCATCAACACCGAAACCTAAGTCTATAAATACACCATAATCTGTGATATTACGAACTTTACCTTCGATGACATCACCTTCTTTTGTTGTTGCATAGAAATTTTCTCTTACATCTTTATATGTATCGTCAATAACCGCTTTTCTGGAAACGATGGCATTTTTATCATCAAAGCTAACAACTTTGAACTTTTGTTTTTTACCCACCAAATTACTTATATCATTAACATTGCCTTCATCAATTTGACTGCCTGGTAAGAAAGCAATAAACCCATTGAAATCAACGGAAATACCACTTTTGACTTTTGCAAAAGGTATACCTTCAATAATTTCACCAGTTTCGAATGCTTCTTTCACTTTCAAACGGCTTTCTTCCTTAATAGCATTTTCACGACTTAATAAATAATTACCATTCTTGCCATCTACTGACATTACATAAACCTTTACAACATCACCAACGGCGAGATTTTTCTCTTCATCTTTTTTAAAGAATTCCTTTAACGGAATTATTCCATCTGACTTCAAACCAGCATCAACGACAACTATTCCTTTCTTATGATTTATAGAAGTAACCTTCCCATCAACAACCGTTCCAATAGCACTAATATTGCTATTTACAAAACTATCAAAATAAGCACAAACCAAATCGGTTGTTTTGACATTCAATTCAGACATTAACTATGTTAAATAAAACAAATGCAGTAAAAAGCACATTTTTTTATTTGCAATAAAAAAAATACAAACTTCAGCTCTGTTGTAAAAACTCTTGATAAATTTTACATTTTACTTTTTCTTTTCAATCAAAATTTATATTAGTTAGTCTTTATCATAAATGATATTTAATATATTTAAACAGAGCATTTACAATAGAGCACAAACTTCTCTATAAATCAGAGATTTTTATTTACATTATTTTATCAAGTATTGTCTTATAACACATACAATATGATATTAGATTGATTTTATATTTTTTTGTAATTGTTTATTTGTTTCATTTATGTTTGTAATTGTTTATTTGTTTAATTTATGTTGGCTTTGCTATAAAAAGATTCATCATTGTACCCACTATTGCAACAACTTAAACAACCTCGTCCCCATAAACATTCCCCTGTCATTCCGTTTTGTCCAATTAATGTTCTGCCAAATCTTTTGATTGGCGATGGTTCATCGTTATCGTTAATATTATAATAATTGTCAATACTGTATCTCCACCAATCGTGAATATTCGATCCATATATATGTGATATTTGCATAAAATTTTTTTGTTTGATATCTTTAAACTTTTGTGTTGATATTTGTTTCATTATGTTGCTGTCGTTAGTATTAACCTTGTTGAGTATATATAACATTTCCATCTTCACAATCCTTAAACAAAGAAAGATTGCCGTTAGTATCTTTCTGCAAACAAAAGTGAGGTAGTCTATAAATATTCCTTTTATCACCACTTTCTATATAATCATTGTATACATTAATGTAGTTGCTTTCTTTGGAACAGAGATCCAACCGCGACCTTGCTATATCATATAAGATAGCTGGTACATCTTGTTTATAATGTTCATCATGCACTTTTTTACTAAAAGTATCGTTTTTATCTTTCCCACACATTTTAATGTTAATAACTGGTTGTGGTGTTGTTGGTATGATGGTATAATGAATATACTTATTGTCTTTATTTGACAATTCAATAATACCATTCTCACAAAGAGAATTCATTATTTTCTGCAAGTCAACATTATCACCAAGTGTAATGTTGATATTTATTATCATCTATCATTGTTAATCCATTTGGTAATTCATTATTGTTCTTTTTGCCATCCATATTTAACATCATATTCAAGATAACAA
>JAFSXM010000029.1 GCA_017444095.1 Rickettsiales bacterium
ATAATCTCACGATTATCAAGAAAATGACTTGCAACTTCTGCAATTTCATTGATTGTTCTATATGCCTTCAATTCTGGCATTATTTTCATAATTCTGTCTTTTTCTTGTTGTGTCATAGCTCAATAAATCATCTGTTTATTAGGCGGTAAAGTATAAATTATAATTTGCAATGTTATAAAATATCATATATTATTTTACATATGTCAAAATCAGAAGAATTTGAAAGCGGATGTTTTAATCTTTTTGGTTGTTATGTTGCAAATAAACCAAGAAAAAAACCGACAAATACACACGGGTATCGTCAAATAAAATACTGTAATGGTACTACTTATACAGGAGAAACTAAAGATATGTTTTTTAGAAGGTGTTATGGAAGGATATGGGGAAATGACATATAAAAATTTAGGTGTTTACAAAGGATGGTGGAAAGGAGGTGTAAGGGAAGGATATGGAAAAATGACATATGAAAATGGATATGTTTACGAAGGAGAGTGGAAAAAAGGTGTCAGGGAAGGATATGGAAAAATGACATATGAAAATGGAGATGTTTACGAAGGAGAGTGGAAAAAAGATGTCAGGGAAGGATATGGGAAATATACATATAAAAGTGGAGATGCTTGCGAAGGAGAGTATAAAGAAGGTAAAATAAAACAAAACAGAACTATCAAAAAAATACCATTAGATAATGCTGAAAATATCTTTCTACAAAATATAGAAGATATTGAAACAGATAAAGAATATTTCACTCAACAAAATACAAAAAAGAATAAAACATATGTTGATATAACGAAAGGCGAGAAAGTACCACAAGAAAATACAAATAAAAAAGATCATTTAAAAATTATATATAGTGATCATGGGATACTACCTAGTAATTGTTTGAAACAACCAATCCGCGATTTACCAAATGCAAACGGCAGAAAGAGTTATTATATAAGTGATAGTGCCTGTTTTGGGGCATTTGTTGATCCAGATGGTAATAATCTCATTGACAATATCAAAAAAAAAAATTAAAGGAACAGATGCTGTTGGTTTTTTTTCACATACAAGAGATGGATATGTGGTTTTCATTAAAGATACAATAGATAAAAACAACCAAATTGGATTAAAACGAGTACCATGTTGCAAAGATGGTGTGTATGCTAATGATAAACATTTTAATGAACACAAAGATGATTACATTCGGTATTTTGTTATTTTAAACGAAGGTAATGAGCAAAATATTTATCAAATTCCACGTGATCTATGTTATTGGAGAGAAGTATTGATTGATGATACATACACAAGTAATACCGAGCAATATAAAAATAAGTTTATGGAAGCCGTTGCTTGTTTAAAAGCAGGACGATCCTTTACATTTAAAACAAAAGCCCAAGTTGAAGTTGATGGTAAACTTGTAAAAAAGTATAAAACAATTACAATATCAGGTGAGGTGAAAAAAGTAGAGATTAATGACATAATTGAAGAAAAATTAGAGAAACAGGAAAAAGAATTCAACGGCAACAACATCAACCAAAACGAAAAAAACAAAGACAACTTAAACAATCCAGAATCCTACAATATCAACATCAACCAAAAAGAGGAAAACAACAAGAAAACAGGAACAGAAGCATATGGAACAAAATTACTACAACACTCGCTCGTACCACAAAGTAGCGGATTTTGCGGTATGTTTAATTGGTGTAATTGTGAATATCATATAGAAGAAGGAAATATGAACTTAGATATAAATAACGGACAAGTATCAGGTGCAAACAATTTAGAAGCTAATTGCAGAATTTGTTGTTAAAAAAATAATTATGCTACATTCTATCATAGTTTACGCTCTGTTGTAAAAAAAAACTCTTAATTTTATATCAATAATACACATAGAGCAAGCTGATAGATATTTATTTTTTATAATTGATAAAACAGTATTTATAATTAAATACTTTACTAATAGATGTTTCTATTGAAAAAGAAAAAAGTAAAAATATCGAGTGTTTCTTCAAACAAGTATTTCTTAAAATAGAGCTCAATAGAGCCGTTTTGCAATATTTTATTGCTTTTTATGCAATGAATAAACATACAAACAATATGTCTGCATTTAAAAACCAAAATATTTACATCACAACTCCAATTTATTATGTAAATGGTGAACCTCATATAGGTCATTTTTATACAAGTCTATCAGCAGATATTTTAATTAGACTTTACAGAAAATTTGGAGCAAATGTGCGATGTTTAACGGGAACGGATGAACACGGACAAAAGGTTCAGCAAAGTGCTGAAAAAAATGGTATTTCACCAAAGGAATTTTGCGATAAAGTATCACAGAAATTTAGACAAATGCATATAGATTTTGACCTAATCCAAGCAGAAAATAACTTTAATAATGGAGATAATTTTATTCGCACAACGGATGACAAACATATCAAATTCGTTCAGGATGTTTGGAAAAAACTTGAAGAAAATGGTTGGATTTATAAAGGAAAATATGAAGGTTGGTATTCAGTTAGAGATGAAAGCTTTTTTACTGAAACGGAACTTGTTGATGGAAAAGCCCCAACTGGTGCAGAAGTAAAATGGCAATCGGAAGAATGCTATTTTTTCAAACTTTCATTATTTCAAAAAGCTCTGTATGAGATGTATAAAAATAACAACATCTTGCAACCAAAAAGTGCTTTTAATGAAGTTTTGTCTTTTCTTGAACCAAGAGATAATAACAAGCTCAATGATTTATGTGTTTCACGACAAAAAAAAAGTGTTGAATGGGGTATTGAAGTACCAACAGATAAAGACCACACTATGTATGTCTGGATTGATGCATTGTTTAATTATTTTTCCGCACTTGGTGGTAATGATACAGATGAATTTAGAACATATTGGCAAAATGGCTTTCCAATACACATAATGGGAAAAGAAATAGTTAGATTTCATGCGGTTTATTGGGAAAGCTTAATATATGGTTTATATCATAAGGCAAATGAAGAAATAGATGTTAATGAGCTTGTTAAGGTTTCTCCAAAACAAATATTCGCACACGGATGGTGGGTTAAAGATGGAGAGAAAATGTCAAAATCAATAGGCAACATAGTAATACCAAATGATGAAGTTGATTGGATTGAAAGTTTGGGGGTGTCTCGTGAAGTTGCCATTGATTATTTTAGATATTTCTTAATCTCTTCTATGCCATTTGGAAATGATGGCGATTATTCACGAAAAAGATTGGTGGAATTGGTAAATGCAAACCTTGTTAACAATCTTGGTAATCTATGCCAAAGAGTTTCAAGTATGCTCGTAAAAAACTTTCCAGAAAAATGTAATGACATAAAAAAAGACTTCATAAAACTGGAATTTGACACAGAAATAAAAGAAATAAACTTTACTGGTATTTTGCAGAAAATTTTTAGCGAAGCTACTTTACTCAATCAAGAATTTGATACATTAGCTCCTTGGAGCTTAATGAAAGGTAATGATAATGATAAACAAAAAGCATGTGACATTTTAAGTGGCTTTATACCAAAAATAACAACACTTGTTGATGCTTTACAGCCATTTTGTCCTCATATCTCAAAAGCACTGATGCAAAATTTAAAATTATCTGCTATGCCAAAAATTATTTGCAATAGATTATAAATTCGCTTTAATCAAAGAAAAAGCAAACTACTATGGAAACAATTGTTACAGACATAATACAACTGGATAGTACAGATGGTATAAACCGTTTGCGTAAGTTATACAAAGGAAAACAAGGAAAAAATATTTCTACAAATAACATACAATGTCAATATAAAGATTTTACTTTTACAATTAACATTGATGATGTCAAGATTCCACTAAAAAGTGAAGGTAAAAACGACACTAAAATAATCATATCAAAACCAAAAAATTTACAATTTAACGGACAATCTTGCAATGCAAGTGAAGAAGACAACAAGAACACAATAACAATTATTAACAATGGCGAAGAACTGAAATTTGAAAATTTTACATTCAACAAACAGCCATATGATAGTGATAAAATAATTAACAAAACAATATTTGACAATATTGTTGAAACTGGAATAACGAAAGCATTTGGCTATAATGAATTTGATGTCACTAGCAAGGATGAAATTGAATACAATTTTCCTTTGCATTATAATGCCCACGGCATTTTCAAAATACCAAACAGACCAAACAATAGCATTGACAAAATATCGATTCAAGATAGTACATATGATCTAACCGACAAATCAGCGATATTATTTACACATAACACCAAAGAAAAAATAGATATTGTCAAAGATCCTTCTAAAAAGTTTCAATTTATTGTCATTGATGTTGATGGTAAAACATGCTTTAATGTAAATAGCAACAATCATGTTAGCCAAGTAACAAGCGGAAAAATCAGTTATGCAACAAAAGTGAAACTTCAATATGATGAACCGTATGATCAGGTAAACAAAGAAACAGAAACACAAAATAATAATAACATTTTTGCAAAAATATTTTGTTGCTGTTGCAATAAGACATCTGTAAACAAAAAAGCAGAAATAAATATGCCAATACTATGTCAATTTGGGAATCTTAAAGGGATTGTTGTTTAATAATATCATTTTACATATAAAAAACTTGACTAAAAATCAATTTTTAGTTTAATTATTGTGTTTAAGTGTTATGTTTATGTGTGAAAAGAAATGTTTAGATGAAAACAAATACAGTGATTGTAAATGCAATGATGAAAAATGTTGCAAACCTTGTTGCAAAAAAGAGTGTTGCTGTGCTAAGATGGTTGCATTAACAATCATAGTTAGTGCTGTAATGGCTGTTGCTGTGGTTAGATGTTGGGGTGCTTCATTTATCAAAAATGATATTTCAAAAGAAATGATAAAAGAAAGAGTATTAGTGCAAATGGTAAAAAATGAAGTCAAAAGAGATTTAATGATGGATAAAATAAGATTTAACTCATTTAAATACAAAACAAATACAAATTCTATCTCCTCTTGTCCAATGTGCGGAAAAAAGTAATATTACCGCATTAGTTTATTTTACTTATATTACTATAATCATCTCGCATTTTTTTAATGTGAGATGATTTTTTTACGCACAAACAATGCTGTGTTTGTTATTTTTTTAACTCTATGCTTATAATAAGCTTACAACTGACAATGTCATTTAAATAATTTGCAAATTAAAAATCTCATTTAAAAATTCTCTGTATTTGTATGAATATGCTGTTATCTCAATTAAGTTCTTTAACAGCCACGACAATTATATTATTTTCACTTGTATTCATACAGAAAATTAAGGTTTTAATGGTTAATGTTTATGTCAAAGATTATAGCAGATTGCACAAGGGACAACAATTATTCAGTAGCAATAGTTGATAAAAATGGAAACTTAGATGCTTTTAGTTTTGAAAATCAGCAGAAAAAAACTATAAAGTCGAACATATATCTTGGACGAATTACAAGAGTAGAATATTCATTGCAGGCAGCTTTTGTTGAATATGGGGGAGATAAAGCTGGTTTTTTACCATTTTCAGAAATACATCCAAACTATTATCAATTACCAATCAAATATAAACAAGAATTACAAAAGGCAATAATGGCAGAAGATAAAGATAATGCCTCTAAGTATGAAAACGATGATGAATTAGATGATGACGATGTAGAAGAGGAGGAAAAGAAAGAAAAAATGAAAAATATTTACAAACTAAGCAAAAAATACAGCATACAGGAAGTTATTAAAAGAGGACAAACCGTGTTGGTGCAGGTTTATAAAGACGAAAGAGGAAATAAGGGTGTCTCCTTAACAACATATATTAGTTTACCAGGTAGATATTGTGTATTGATGCCAAATAGTCCGCACAGAATTGGTATATCCAAGAAAGCATATTCATACGAAAACAGAAAAAGAGTAATGAACATAATAAGAAAATTCAATATTCCATACGGAACTGGTTTAATAGTAAGAACAGCAGGTATTAATGCAAGTGAGAAAGATTTACAAAATGATTATAATTACTTAACTAAGTTATGGGATGAAATTAGAAATAAAGTCATTCATGCAAAAATTGATGGAACACCGATATATGAGGAAGCAGATATAGTATCGCAAGTAATTAGAGATAATTATGATAACTCCAATGACACAGAAATTATTATTAGTGGTAAAGATGGTTATGAAAAAGTTTATGAATATGTCAATAAATTGATGCCAGAAGAAAGTGGTAATGTAAAGCTTTATAAAGACAGAATGTCTATTTTTAAAAAGTTTGGCATAGATAAAAAACTGGAACAATTATTAAATCCAATTGCACCGTTAAAATCCGGCGGATATTTGGTTATCAACCCAACAGAAGCATTAGTTTCTATTGATGTTAATTCTGGTAAATCAATCCACGGAAAGAATGTTGAAGAAACAGCACTTGCAACGAATATAGAAGCAGCACACGAAGTGGCAAGACAGCTTAGGTTAAGAAACTTAGGAGGTCTTATTGTTGTTGATTTTATAGACATGGATGACCCTAAAAATCGTTTTCTACTTGAAAAAGAATTGCAAAAAGTCTTTATGCTTGACAAAGCAAAGGTTCAATTTGCAAAGATTAGTCAATTTGGTCTTGTTGAGATTTCAAGACAAAGAATGAGAAGTAGCATTGCAGAAATGTTGGCAGTTCCTTGCCCTTGTTGTAATGGTATTGGTCTTGTCAAGGCACCATCTGTTATATCAGTTGATATATTGGATAGTATAAAAGAACAATTACTCGACCCAAGAATTACAAAAAAGCCATTTTTAGAAGTTATGGCGAGTAAAGAAGTATTAGAATTTTTGGTGACAGAACATATAAAAGAAATTGAAGATATACAAAGGAAACACGGCATAAAAATTATAACAACAAAACATCAATTTGAAAAAAATGAAGAATACATTATTCGTTTATTAGAAAATGTTGGAGATGTCGAAACGGCTGTTGAGCTTTACCATTCTGTAATGGCAAAGTTTGAAATTGCCAGTGAAGAAAAAAAACATACAAAACCTATATTTAATGTTATAAGAAAAGCACTTAAAGCACTCAGAAAGGGTAAGTAATTGGCATATGAATAATCCAAAATACTTTCAAGATATGATTTCAATGTTAAAGGGCTTTTGGGCTCAACAAGGTTGTAGCATTATTGAAGGCTACGACCAAAAAGTTGGTGCTGGAACATTAGCTCCATATACAGCTTTGAAAGTATTGGAAAAACAACCTTGGAGAATATGCCAAGTTCAATATTGTCGCAGACCGACAGATGGTAGATTTGGCGAAAATCCAAATCGTGCATCTGCTTATTACCAAATGCAAGTTATTTTAAAACCAGCTCCTGCAAATATTCAAGAATTATGTATTCAAAGTTTGGAACAAATTGGTATTTCAAGAAAAGAACACGATTTACAATTTATGGAAGACGATTGGTCTAACCCTTCCATTGGGGCAGAAGGTCTTGGCTATGAAATGTGGTGCGATGGCATGGAAATCGTCCAATTTACTTATATGCAAAAGATAGGTGGTGTTAATGCCGATAGAGAATATATTGCCGGTGAAATTACTTATGGGCTTGAAAGATTGGCTATGTATATTCAAGAAAAAGATAATTATTTAAATCTTGACTGGAATGAAACAATAGATGAAAAAGGCAATAAAAAGATAGTTAAATATGGCGATATTAACACAAAAAATAAAGAACGAGAAGAATGTGAGTATTACCAGAATTATAACGACGATACAGAATTTTTAAAAACACTTTTCCATTATTCATTAGAGAATGCCAAACGGCTTGTTGAAAAGAATATGAGACAAATAGCATACGAGCAATGCCTTATCGCGAGCCATACTTTAAATGTGTTGGATGCAAGACACGAATTATCACAAACAGAAAGAAAAAATTGGATATTAGAAATTAGAGAAGTAGTTGCGAAAGTTGTACTATAATAGTGCTGTATAGTTTAACACATATAATCTTGTTTAAGAATGTTTCACTCTTATTTAAAGAATAATGTTCTCATCACATTAACGATAATACCGACAGCAAAAAATGCTATAACACATGCGAAGACTTTATTGAGTAAAATAAGTATTTTTGTGCTTATTTTTTTGCCAATAGATGAGAATATAATAACAACCAATGAATGTGCCACGAATGCACCACTAAAAGCACCAAGCAAAATTGACAAAATATTTGCCGAAACATTATTTATGGAAGAAAATATTGATGTATAGCCCACTATTGCTATCGGTGAAGAAAGTGTTAAGCCTACAAGTTGCAAATATATTGCAAGATTACTGGTTTTAATCTTTTTTGCCTTCAATCTTTCTTCTGTTGTATTCCAAAAACCATAAGCCAAATACAACAAAAAAACACCAGCACAAATGCCAAGAGCCATAACTAATGGTTGCGGAACAAAGGTTTTAACAGATGCAATAGCAAAAACACCAAGTGTAATATAAAGAACATCAACGGTAAAACACCCAAAAGCAGCAATAAAACCTTTTTTATATCCATAATTCATGGCAATATTCGCATATGTCAACAAACAAGGCCCCACGGAAGCGACAACAAGAAAAACAGGACAAAATATTTTAATAAAAACCACAAAACTAAACATACAGGTAAGACCAACAAAATGAATAAATTAAATTGCAATTAACTTTTTAATCCACTTTAAATGTTGTTATAAATCAGTTTTTAACGAATTCATGATAACTTCTTTGATTAACTGGTTTTGATAAAGAAGCATCTTTGTATTTTTGAGTAATTTGAAACACTTTTGTTGATAAAAGTTTTTCTTTACCATTTTCATCAACTTTTGTTTTGCTAAAAGTCATACGATAGTCTTTCATTTGTTTTTGTTTATTTCCAACCAATCTGCTATCAAACTCAGCTTGCAAACTCATGTTTTGCGAATATTTATAAATTTCAGGTGCAAATTCAGCATCTTTAATGTATTCAAATTTTACACCACGGATACAAGATTTTTTTTCAATATCTCGTTTGGTTTTATCTTCTACTCCGTATTTTGCATACAAATCTAATACTTCAAATAAATATTTGCCATTATTTTTAAGAAGTTGTTTAAAGATGGCAAGAGTAAAACTGCCACAACCTTTTTGTGCTTTTTGCAAATTCTCACCAAACATCATAACTTGATATTTTTTGCCACTGAAATCTATAAATAAATTGTTATTTTTTATTATTAGTTGTTTCGTATAATTACTCAATGTCGGTATAGTATCCACACAAATACAATAATCTATGCCATTATATTTCACAAAAATAAATCCATATTTATGCCCTTCGTTATATTGAAATATTGCTATGGGTGTCTTTGAGAAATCAATATCCTTTAAAATATTCAAAAACTCCTCTGTATTTTCTGCAAATGATATGTTTATATTATATTTATTGTTATAGTTCTTTATGACTGCTTTTATCTGCTCTGGATAAAGTGTTTCTCCATAAAAAATATCATTTTTATCATTTTGAATTACTGGAAAAACTTTATCATTTTCAAGATAACCATATTTATAAAATATGGCACCAATAACACAACCAATAAACAAAACGGAACAAACATAAATGCTTTTTTTTATCTTATTGTTAAAACTCATACAATATGATTTGTTCAATCAAGCACTAATTGTCAATACAAAAAAAGAAAAACATTTACATTATTATCAATTTTAATATAGTCCAATTATGCCAAATAATGCAAAAGATGAATTACAAGCTTTATTAAATCAACAAGGTTCAAAATCAATACAACACACAAAAGATGAGCCGGAACATTATAAACCAATACAAACTGAAGCAGAACAAGAGTTTGTACAAAAATGTTGTAAATCAAAATATACAGAAGCTTGTTTAGAGCTTATGAAGGAAGGAAAAGTACCTTTTCGATTGGTTAGTGCAATATTAAATGACGATTTTAGTGTGTGGAATAAGATTTTATCTTTCTTTAAAAGTGATATATCATTGGAAAGTTTAATCGGTAAATATAATATTGCTATTTTACAACAAGGCGATAGATGTATCGCATTAGACCCGACCGATGTAAACAATGACGATAAGATAAAAGATTTTTTTAATAATGCAACGGATACAGGACGGCTCATTATATGTTCTCACGGAAGTGGTACATATAACGACAAAACTAATATTATGCAACAAAATAATAAAGATACTACATTATATTTATCAAACATACCAAGTGGATTGATTGCAACCAATAGTGGTATACAAGAAAGACATGATAAATATAAAAAAATAATACAATCATCAGCTCAATATTTTTATGAAAAAAATCAAGATAATCAAAAAGATATCATCATTGAAACTTTAAGTTATAGCAATTTATTAGGAGCGATGATTGCAAAAACCTTAGCGGAAGCAAACTTTGAAATCAGTGAATTAAACTTTATAAATGTAGCTAATAGCTACGGCTGTTTTCAAAGCGCTGATAATATAGCAAATACCATTTTATCAATAAAACCAAATGCAATAGAAAATATTAAAGAAATAAACACCGCATCAGACAGTTCAACACATCATCCTGTTGAAAACGGTCAATGCTTGGCAAACAAACTTAAAAATGAGTTATCTCAAAAGTCGTCAGAAACACAAGTCAACAATGCATATGTCCATAGCATAAATAATGGCAAACGAGAAAGATACACAGGTAAATTTAATAATGGTAAATTTAATGGAAAAGGAAAACTAATGATATATAACGAAGATGGAAAATTATGCCAATATTATGAAGGTGATTTTAAGGATGGTAAAATTAATGGAAAAGGAAAACTAGAGAGTTATAACGAAGATGGAAAATTACACAAATATTATAAAGGTGATTTTAATGATTGTAAATTTCATGGAACAGGAAAACTAGAGAGTTATAACGAAGATGGAAAATTAGACTACTTGTATAAAGGTGAATTTAATGATGGTATGTATAATGGAAAAGGAAAACTAAAATATTATCAAAATAAACAACAGACAATGTGTTATGAAGGCGGATTTCAAAATGGTTTGTATAATGGAACAGGAAAACTAATAAATTATAAAGATGGAAAATTAGACTACTTGTATGAAGGCGAGTTTAAGGATGATAAATGTAATGGAAAAGGAAAACTAATGATATATAACGAAGATAGAAAATTAGACCGCTTGTATGAAGGCGGTTTTCAAAATGGTTTGTATAATGGAACAGGAAAACTAATATATTTTCAAAATAAACAACCAATCAGCTGTTGGAAAGGTAAATTCAAAAACGGTAAGCATGATGGAAAAGGAGAAGTAATACTTTATGACAAAGATAGAAGTAATAATGATAATTCACAACATTCACAAAATAATGACATGAATAATTCACCAGTTCAAAAATACAACCTACAAGGTGTATACAAAAATGATAAAGATAAAGGCCTTAAAAATAATTAACAATAATGACCATCAACTATGATAAGTGCACCCGAAGGGACTCGAACCCCAAACCTTCTGATCCGTAGTCAGATGCTCTATCCAATTGGGCTACGGGTGCAACGAATAATATATAGCCGTCAAGATTGTAAAAATCAAGATAAAAAGATTGAAATAATATTATACACAATATTGACAATATAATTGTTGTTTTGTATTAATAAACTGTTCATCGTATGAACACAAACGAAAATAAAAGCAATAAAAAATAAGAAATAATCATTTTTGATTTAACAGCAGAAGATGGTTCTTTGTTAAAAAGACAAGGAAATATAGATACTGTTAATAATTATATTATTGATGTTAGTAAAGCTAAACAAGAACATATGTTAGCCATATTTAAGAACGATCAAAACTTGGATGTCGAAGAAGAAAAAGAAACATTTAAGAAATACAATCGTACTGATGTCGTATATTCCTTAAAATATAAAATTACATGTAAAAATAATAATTATAATTATGTATATATAAAATATAATGATAATTGCTATGCTAAATTACCAAAGCAATTCACAATAGATGGTTTGTCTAATGAATTTCTCTTAAATAACTCTGATGAATATTACATAGCATACGATACAGAAGCCAATTATGTAGAGTTGTTATCAAACAAATTCGCAAAATACTTTGATAAGATAACATTTGATAAAAACAATAATCAATTATCATATATGAGCACGAAATAACCATACAATATAATAGAATTTGTCGCAAATGGACCAGATTATAATAATTTCATAGCAAATCGTCATGGGTGGTGGAAACAGGTTAAAAATGCTTTTGACGATCATCAATTTACAGATGGAATATCAAAACTATGCGGTATTGACACAAGTATGCCTACTTGTATATATGAAAAAGGATGTTGCGACGAAACAGTTCTTGATAAAAAATACGGCACTAAGACTTTTGTAGATATACAACAAATTTTTAGTCTTAATGATGCAAATCAAGACCTCCAGATTTATAATGAATATTAATGTTATATATAATCAAACTATCATATTAAATTAATAGCTATACCAAAAACAACACAAATTGCTTACTTCCTTTGTTTACTGCAATGATTCACTATACATAATAAATATTATTTTAAACAGAGACTATTCAAATACTAAATATACTTATTCACTAATTAAAAAGCCAAGTTAAGCCAGATGGTTGATTATGTATATATGATGAGGCATTATTCATATTCCGTGTTTGAAGACCGTTATAAAAACTATTAATTCCACGATTGCCAACATAACGACCTATTTGTGATTCTTGTAAAAAATTCCCATTCCCTTTTGTCCATACTGGGTAGTTCTGTTGTGTTTTATTCTGTTGTGCCTGCTTTTCAAAAAAAAAATTTTGCCTTCTTGACCTTCTTGGAGACACATAAGTGTTTTTAAACATGTTTATAAGTGCACCACCAGGTTTGACAAATTGCCGTTGCGGAACATTATTAATATAGTTATTATAATTTTGATTTGCAATTTCATTAAAAATATTTCCGCCATATTCTGTCGATACCGACGATGTGTTACTATATACATTGGTTCCTCTTAATTGAGGCTGTTTTTTGGCAATAGCTACCTGATTTTTTATTCTTTTATCAAAATAATCAGTAACTTGACTAAAATTATTGCTTTTGCTAACAAAGTCATCATTTACAACATTATTATCTTCTTTAATGCGAAATCTATCAAATACACTCTTATGTTTCTGCTTTGTTGCTTGCGAATCTTCTTCCAACTTTTCTTCTTGCAGGTTATCTTCTTCTTCTTTGTTTTTTTCTTCTTCTGATTCTGCCTGTTTTTGTTCTTTTTTATCTTCTTTATATTTTCTATTCTTTTGCTCTTCTATTTGTTGGTTTTCTTCTTCCAACTTTTCTTCTTGCAGGTTATCTTCTTCTTCTTTGTTTTTTTCTTCTTCTGATTCTGCCTGTTTTTGTTCTTTTTTATCTTCTTTATCTTTATCTTTTCTATTCTTTTGATCTTCAGATTGTTCTTTTTCATCGTTCTCCTCTTCATTGTTATCGTCATTGCTATCATCATTTCCTTTAATCTTTTTGTTTTTCTTTCTCCATATACCACCAGACACATTACCTTTATCACCATCAATTTTTTTGCCAATTACATCACTACCGCCTTTTAAGAAATCTACATTATCAATAATAATTGCCGACGGAGAAATAAAAGACAATAATTTCTTGCAATCATTCATTGAGCATAATGATACATCTTCGCTACCTTGTAATTTCTCTATTAATGCATCACATCTATCACATTCATTTACATGAGAAACAATAAAATCTCTTTTAAATTTTACAAGCTCAACAATCATATTCCGCCTTTCTTCGTTTAGCGGACACATAATATACGAATAGCCATCATCTCGCAAAAGTCTAAGAATATCTTGATATCGTGTATCACGAACACTATCCAGTAATTTTGTTAGTCTATTCAATAAGTCTTTGCTTTTTTCATCGTCTTGCCAAATATCACATATCTGTCGTGCTATTTGTCTTAATTCAATCTGATTCTTACAGCCAAAAACATCTTTCCATACAGACAATGTTTGTAAAAACTCAGTGCCTCGTTTTACATATTTACTATCCAATGTAAATATAACCTCGTTACCGTCCATTAATTGCCCTATTTTATTAACAGAAATATTATGTGTTGTTTTATCATTATCATAATATACATCAGTAGTATACATCTCTTTTAATTGATTAAAGACAGCTTTGTTATCATTAAATTGCAATTCCTTGACATATCTAACCCCATAATCATCCATTTTACCAGCAATAACGATTTTACCTGTATCTTGTTTTTCAAGATCAGTATTTTGATAAAAATCCAAATAAACTTTATAATTGTTATCAATTGCACCAAATACATTAGAAAAAGAACCATCTCTATCCAAAAACTTTACCCTAATGTTCCTTAAACCATCTTTTCTTTTCGGATCACCTTGCATTTCAGTTTTTAAAACACTCAATGTATATTCTTGTCCATCTTTGTTAATTTTTATTTGTTGATCTGCCTTTTTTTTCTCGTTCAATGCCGGTAGTTGTTGCATAATACTACCATCAACAATACTATTAAAAATACCTCCTTTATCAGCATCCTTTGCTTTTTCCAGCATATTTCCAATAGCATATAACTGGTGTGCATTTTGACATTTTGTTAACAATGATAACATTGCACGTTTGATATTACCAATATCGATCCTTACTGGATTTCCAAAATTAATCTTTCTTGCATGTGTGTAGATCTTGTCATACACATATACTAATTGTTGTTTATATTGCCTGATTAAGTCAGGAGAATCTTTTAATATATCTTTTGTTGCATTTAAATATGCTTCACAAACATCGATATCAAAACTTCCAAGTAAAAAAGGACAAGCATCAAGCAAGTCGTCAACATCATTTTCTGTTAATCTATATTGTTCAGCCAATTTGGTTAATTTAGCAACATCAGAAACATTCCACCAACCTGCATTATCTTGTTTGACACCTCTTAAAACAATCTGCTTTACAGCAGGGTTAATAACCTCATCTGCACTTTCTGTAATTTCAAAATGATTATATGTTCCGTTAAACTTATTCCGACTCTTATTGTGTTGAAAAAATAACGATGTAGGTTGAATTCCGTTTTCAATAAACTTATTATTATCAATCAAAGAAACATCAATAGGCTCACCATTATCTTTATAGTTTGCAAAAGGTTGTATACCGTGTGTTACATCATTGTCAACATTAACAGCATCGCTTGATAACATAAGCATATGTAATTTTTTATCTGCATTAGTATTGTGATCAACTCCTTCAATAATACCCGTCTCGCTTGGTGTGTTTATTACACGGAAATAGTTTTTCACATTAGGCAACAGTGCTTTCGCTTCTTTATCACACATTTTAATTATCTTTTTAATGGCATTGGTATCTCCATCTAAGGAAATTTGCAATTTCCTAGCCACAGTCGATTTATCCCTTTCAGCCGACATTTCAACTGCTTTATCATTAGACTGCAAAAAAGAAAGTACACCGTCAATATTTTTTCGAGTTAAGTTATATCTGTTAGCTATCGCATCATCATGTAAAACATTATACATCGCAGCCACCAATGCATGATCGTTGGCCGCTGCAGCGTCAGCATTGTTTGCACCTGGACCAGCACCAACAAATTGTGATGTAAATTTTTTTCTGTCCCCACTAAGTGCCCCATTGGCATTATTAGACAAATTAAAACAAGCTTGAAACTTGTTATAATTACCAACCAACAAATATTTTAATCCTTCACTCAGTCTCTTATATGCGGTATATTTGACTATATTGCCATTACCAGCATTATCTTTGTATGTAAAATTTGTAAATTTACCATTGTGTTGGCCTATTGTGCCGCGCACAATGTTACTCATACCGTCATTCAAACCTTTAGTATCTATATCATTCAAACATGTATCTATTTGGCCATCAGGTATCTCCACACTTGTCCCAAATAATACTTCATATAATCTTGCTACACGTAAAGGATCGTTACTTTGTTGTTGATCGACATTGTCTGCACCAACACCATTGCCGGCCAATGAATTATAAAAATCAGGAAGATGAATTTTTGCATAATTTATTATATCCTGTGTGTTATCATCAGATAAACATTTTTTAACAAAATTACTAAATATACTAAATCTATTTATTTTGTTGTCCAAATCATCAGTACCATTATAAATATACCTAACCATTCCAAGAACTGCCCTCGATACATTAAATAACTCTCGTTTATCTGTAATCTTAGCAAGCAGCATATTTTTTAATTCATCAACACCATCTCGTATGGGTTCTGATCCAACTTGCCAATTATCAAATCTATTTCCGGTTTCATCTAATACGCCGGCAATAAATCTTTTACCTTTGTCAAAAAAATTATTAAATTGTTCCACATTCACATCACTAACTCGTTTGTATCCTAATATTTTATCTTTTAAGAAATCATTTTGTAGTTTCTTAATCTCTTCTTCGCTTTCGCAATTAGAAACCGAATTTATTACGCGACTAAAAATATCTTTCGTTGTCTCTTTTAGCTGTGGTATCTCTCTCATGTTCAATGATTTCTCGTTGATTTTCTTTATTATCTCAGTAAGAAATTCTTTTTTTATTTTTTCGTCAACTGAATAGCCTACATCTTCAAATAACCTTTTCGCATAATCAACAATATCATCTATGAATATATCAAGATCTTTATCTTTATCTTTAACCCATAAACCCAACTTCAAGTCAACAATAACATCACCTATCCACTTCGTATCATCATTTTTTTGTAAATCACTGGCTTTACTAAATACTTTCAGTCTTTGCTTTAAGTATGTAATGTAATGTTCTTCTATGTATGACATAGCTTTTTCATTAGCTATATGTGGTTCACCTTTTGTATAAACATTGCCAAGACTGTCATCACCAAGAGCATCATTAGCAGCAGCATCACCAAATGGGTGTCCAGCATCGATTCGACCATGACCACCCTCAGCTGGAATACGTGCCAAAGGCGGAATGCCAAGACCACCACGTGCTATATTATCTGCAAAAAAATATTTATTTTCTTTCAACTTTGCCTTTATCTCTTCATCGAGTCTTTTTCTAAATTCATCATCTTGCAAAGCTCTATTGGAGACACCGTTTTTTCGCATGTTATCTAAATCATAGCTAACATCGTGAAGATTATTACCTGGAGCGATATTCGTGTAATATTTAGTAGTACAATCCGAGTCATTAGGAGGGTCTTGTATCCAACCGGTACCTTGTACTGCTGTATTAATATTTTGTTTTGTTTTGACGGTATCTTCCATCTGTGTAATAACACGTTCGTTGATAAATTTTTTAACTAAATCAGCACTTGTATTTTGTGATGAAAAAATCTTCTCACTAACTTCCTTTAATGCCTTCATGACATCAGCTTTTTGGCTATATGTCTTGTTATTCACCACGACACCCAAACCTTGTTCTGGTGCACCTTGCATGTTATCGAAAGCTTTGTCTATAGTTGTTATTATATTGTCTCGTTTTTCAAGCACATCAACATAATTCATCCCTGTGTCTTCTAATGCTTTGTCATTTATATCAGCT
The DNA here is from genome assembly GCA_017444095.1 of Rickettsiales bacterium. Classification (GTDB taxonomy): domain Bacteria; phylum Pseudomonadota; class Alphaproteobacteria; order Rickettsiales; family Deianiraeaceae; genus UBA4311. The sequence continues at coordinate 17,596 of JAFSXM010000029.1, forward strand.
GTAGCATCTTGCAATGAAATATTTGAATCATTTAAAGAAAACAACTCTATCATTTCTTTCTCAATTTTAGATTGGCCACTGGTAAGCTTTGCTTTCTGTCCATCTTTTATGTGCCTGCTAACAACATCAATTGCATCATTTATGTTGCTTAAAAAAATACTATTTTTCGTCGAAAATTTAAAAATGTTATTACCAATTTCAACATCACCCTCCAAACACTTAATTACGATATAATTCATTAATGCCTCAAAATACATTTTGTGCATTCTCATATTCTCACTGTTTTTTTCACTCAATTCTATTGCACTAAAAAGCTTATCCAATAACTCTTTATTTTTAATTAAATTACAACAAACCAAATATAAAGTTTTTTTGTATTTCTTATTATAATTGTCTAATATTGTTCGCTTACCATCTTCGTTAGCTCCATTAAACAAACCTTGTGTTTCTCCGACAGTATTGTAATTTCTGCCAGCAGATTTTATATGCCATTTTACATTTTTAAAAGCATTAAAAAATTTGTCTTGTTTTATCTTATTTGATAACAAGTTGTTTTTGATATTTGTGTTTAACCTATTAAAAGTTTCATTAGATTTTGATATTGATTCTGGCAATAACATTTCCAGCATTTTCTTATATCTCGTTTCGTTGTCTTCATTACCACTTTTCTTTAATTCATCACTGATAAGTGTAAACAACGGCTGATTAAGTTTTTCATCTAATATATCATAAACTTTTTCATTAATCGATGTGCCACCTAACAAAAAATCTTGTAACTTTCCTAAGCCCTCCATGTTTTAATAAATTTAAATTCAATATATTATAATGTTTTAAAAAAGCATTGCAAATTTTTTTATATGTTTTTAGTAAAAAGTTATCAGTTCTATTAAAATGAGTATTTTTTACCATATAATAAGCACATAATGTTATATGGATATTAACTTTAAGAAATTTTATTATGTCCTCTTTGGCCAAATTGTATTTATTGGCTATAATGTTAAAATAAATAAAGGATCAAAATGTTATATCAAAAATGATACTTATCATAACAATAAAAAAAAGCGAGCATAAAATGCTCGCCTAAAAACAATATCCGTTATTTTTATTTAATTTAATTTTGTAATGAAATTACAGAACATAAATCAAATTACAACCTTTTGTTGCATCCTTGGAATTAACAAAACTTGAACCACTATAACAGACTGTTTCATCAGTAGCTGCAGCAGCAACTTGTCCTTGTCTTACTGCCAATAATTTACCATCAGCAGGTGATGTGTTATTATCAACTTTCAAGCTTAACTTCTTTGCCATAACAGGTGTAAAGACACCACTTGGTGTTGAGGCATAGTTATAATACATAACCAAGACATTCTTACCACTAATGTTCTTTTTAACAGCACTTGATGCTGATAATTCACCAGCTTTTTCTAAACCTCTAATCATAGCCATACCGTCTTTCGAGCCTGAAAAGCCAACATAAGAATATGTTGCATCAGCTGAATAAGATGATATACCTTGTGTTGCCTTAATCACATCTCTGGTATATGTCGTTGGTGCAACATCATTGTCTGGCTCCGTACCTGTTCCTAAAGGATTAGAATAAAGATTGGTCCTTGCGGCATCACTTTTAATACCACTTGCTACCAAAAATCTCATAGAATTCAAGAATGAATTTTGGCTTGTTTCTGTTGCCAACAATGTTTCATTTGCACTAGCGACGGTTCTACTTTTAGCACCAGTAAGACCTGTTGTGTCAGTAGCACAATAAATTCCCTCTGCATCTGTACTGCCAGGTGCCGACAAGTTATTAAATTCATTTGTATCTTTACAAAGAGACTCTGTTACATTACCAGGAAGAGCACCAAATGTTGATTGGAACAAATACATTGCCGTCTTGTAACTATCCATTTCTTCCATAACTTTTTGGACTTTTGCATTGTTAACGACTTCCATACCTCCAACAGCAACGCCGGTTAAAACACCAACTGCAACGATATATATAGCAAGCTCAACAAGAGAGAAAGACTTTTTACTCTTTGTTAAGTAATTTGCATAACTTTCATTAGAAACAACTTTACTCATAAAAATAAAAAAAAAACTACTATTAGTTATAATCATAAAAAGCAACTTGTCAAGAATTATTTTTTTCATACCAAAATTATGTCAAAAGATAAGAAAAATTGTATAAATACATTCAAATAAATATAATATTTGTCAGTAAAGTAAACACAATATCTCAATTATAAAAAATTGATACTTTAAACATAGACATCTTTAATACTTACATATTAAACTTGATATTAAAGTAAAAACCTTTTGTTCATTTTGAATGGCAGATAAACAAAAACTCATCACAGATTGGATACAATGTGAAATAACAGATACAACAATAGAGGTGCATCGTGGTAGAAATGGCTACGAATGGGATGGACAGAAGGGGAAAATACTTGAATGGAGTTTACCTGTTCTTGTTGAAAAAAGTGCCGATGAAATATTGGAAAAAGTTTATTCTTGTCCCGACTGGAAACCTTATGGAAAAGGCAGGGAGGTATCGTTAGATAGTAAAGATTTGAGAGATAAAATATGGCAGTTAATTATGCCACATATTGATGTTAAAAACTTAAAAACAGTACCTGCAATAGATAAATTAGGTAAATGTCAAGGCAAAAGTCGTGCTGCGATGAATAGAACACAGAAAAAAGGAACATATGTTGATGAGAATAGAATAAAAAAAGATAAAGTAATTCCTTCAAACGAATGTTATACATTTTAACAATCTGTTGAGTTTGTAGTAAATTGGTTTCTGGATAATGTTGATAAAAACTACTTCAAAAACAAAGTTGTATATTGTAATTGCGATTATGTAAGGTCGGCATTTTGGATATTTTTTTATAACAATTTTCATAAATTAAGCTTAAAAAAACTCATTGCAACATCATATGATAAAACTGGTTTATCTTATGGAAATAATTACGATGATCACATTAGACATTTATTTTATCAAGAAGAGCAAAAACTTGCAGTGGTTATGTTAATGTGTATGATGGAAAGGAAATTAAAAGAATTCCGCCAGAAAATGAACCATCAACATTTAACGGAGATTTTAGAGATAAGGAATGCTATAATATAGCAAAGAATGAAGCAGGTATTATAATTACAAATCCTCCATTTGGTAAAATTTGGGAACAATATGTAAAATGTATGCTTGAAACCAGTAAAAAATTGATTTTTTGGGGAAATGGCGGAGCACCAATTTATAATTGGTTTATGAAATTACTTGATGAAAAAAAACTTTTTATAGCAAGAGATTGTAGCCATCAGTTTTATACTGATTATTATATGTCTCCTGTATATCACAAAAAAAACATAACAACTTGAATCTATACAACAGAAGATTTAAGTTTTCAAAAACCAGATAAAAGTCATTTTTCCAAAAAGAAAAAAATGTTAAAAGATGGCACTGCTTGGTATGATGAAAATAATATTCTTTGTTGTGATAAAGCAATTATTCCTGTTGATACATATGAAACTTTGGCAGTGAGCAGAGAGATAATAAGACATGTGATTTTGAATGATGTGTATGAAATCTTGAAAAATTATCAAAGATATGCTCCAATCAAAAACTGCAAAGAGTGTTTTGCGAGTATTTTGATTAGACACATATAATGTTTGGTTAGCCACAATTGTCTTTTGATCTGTAATGTTTGTTGTTAAGTAAAGAGATGTCATTTTCATTTTTTGTCTCCTTTTTTATATTTTGTTCATCGTATAAAAAAATATTATTATCAGATGTTGCCACATCGTTGTTGTCAACCAAATCATAGTTGTTAATTATTACCTTTTTTACCGTTGGTTTTTTAATATTTTTTGGTTTAATCTTTTTTGGTCTAATATCCCTCACTCTATTTATAAATGTTCTATCTTCCATGTTCACATACACATTTTTATAATCAAATGCTTCATATCTTTCTTTAATCTGTCGCATTGTAGTTGCATCGTTTGCGTCTAACTGACGAGTTTTTATATAATCTTCTCCAAATTTATTATTTATTGTCATCAAGTATTTTGTATTCTTATCAACTGCATCATACCATGAATACTTTTTTTGAATGTTTGTCAAGTCTTGTACATCTTGTTGGGTAATTCGATTCACATTCTTATTGCCAATTCCAGTAATAGTCATGCGTTCTTCTGGCGTCACATGAAGTGCATCTAACATATACCCTCGTGCCAACATATCTTTTGCTCTGTCTTTTACATAACTAGGATTATTAATGTTCATATAAATATCAATAAAACTGCTGTTAGTATAGAATATATACATTCATTGTCAACATAAATTCAATAATTTTAGCTCTGTTGTAAAAAACTCTTGATTTTTTATATCATAAGTATGTGGATTAAACCTTATAAAGGTGTTGTTTTTTAAAAAAAAATTATTGTATATATCAATACTGATATAAGCTATATTTCAATAAGACAATTTATTTGATTTATCAAGAGTTTGTTTAAACAGAGCAATACTTTTATGTCTTGCAAATAAAAGTCATAAAATTATACACAACATGCCTTTTAATATTTAATTGTTTAACAATATTTGTTTGTGCTTAGTAGAATTAGAGCAAATTTGAAAAAAGATAATCAGCACAAAAAAGAAAATAGCGAATATAGCTTATCACCAATATCAAACAATTTTTTCCCATACTCTTGTCTTGTTGATGATGATGTTTTACTAACAAAAAACGGAGAACTATTTCAAACAATAGAGATAAAAATGACAGATTTTACAAAAAATAAAGACACAGGTCTGCGAGATGTTGTAAGAAAAGCTATATCAAATGATACAATAGGCTTACAAACTGCCTTTTGGATACACACAATCAAAAGAAAAAAAGGTAATAACACCAAAAATAGCAACACCACGACATCCAAAAACTTTTTTTTGCAAAAAGTAAGTAATGTTATCAACGACATTAAACAAGGTTTAAATCGTTATGATATTATAACTTATATTACAATCGTTCAAGGAAACAAAAATGGTAATATTTCACCATTAGAAACATTTAAAAATGCCATCAGCTCTATTAGCGATGGCACATACACATTACAGAAAAAAATTTCTTCTCTAAAAGAAACCACATCATATATTGCAACACAACTGCAAGATTATAACCCACATATACTTGGTATTAGAATTGACGAAGAGGAAAAAAAATACTCTGAATTGATGGAATTTTTATATTTTCTTGTAAATCATAAACATAAAGAAATGGAAATCGAACAAGTTGATATTACCGACAAAATCAACGAAAGTAATTATCTCTTTAAAGATGGTAAAATGTTATTCAAAAACAACAACACAGATGATGTAAATATTGCGAGTGTTTTTACAATTAAAGAAGTTCAAGATTTCAATATTTCTATAACCGCAGACATCATAAATAATATTGATGCGGAAATCATCATCACAGAATACATTGATAGTATAGACAAAAAAACGGCAAACAATTTTATCAATGCCAAAAGTGAATTTATAAAACAACCAAATGTTGGTGTTTTAGGTAATAATCAAGAAAAATATTATCAGTCTTCAACATCTGTATTTGTGTTTAATAATGTTAGTGATGCTAGTAATACATTAGATGTATTTTTACGATGTGCTAATGTATTTGCAGAAAAAGGTATTGTCATCGTTCGCGAAGATATTGGTTTGGAAAGAAGCTATTATGCAATGATGCCAGCAAACTTTTATTTTACATATAGATTATCAATTCACAATAATCACGAAATAGGCTCATTCATTTATTCGTATGTTTTTCAAGAAATGAATAGCGATATTTTTATAAGAAATTTTCCTTTATTAAAAATAGGAACTTTAAAGAATAATCCAGTGCAAATTGGTTTTTTAAAAGAAAATTCTAATATTTTAATTTCTGGGTCGGAAAAAAGTGGTAAAGGCATAGTCGCAAACTTACTTACATCAGCTTGGGAAAATAAATTCAATTCTAATATTATTTACATAGAACTTAATAAAGAATCGTCAATGTTTATTGATGCTATTGGTGGAAAAAATTATCGTATTTCCACAGACCAAACAAAAAACAATACCCAGTTTAATTTATTAAATTTTCAATCTTTTCAAGACACAGCGGAAATACAAACATATCTATCAAATATGTTATCACTAATGATGGGTATGGATAATGCCAATATTGATGCTAATTTTACCAAAAAAGTTAATTCTGCATTAGAAATAATAATGGAACATTGTATGGATGTAAAAGATAAAAACCAAACATTATCAAAACTACACACTTACTTTAAAACAGATAATATAGATGAAATATTGCGACATTGGTATTTAATTGGTAAATACTATCATTTATTTGATAACAAAAATGATGTGTTTAATAACATAGATATAGCACATTTTTACATAGATGATACAATTAGAAGCAAGAACTCTCTTTTATCCGTTGTAGTATATCACATATTCACCAGTATAGTTAATTTTGCAAGAAAAAGTAATAAGCCAACAATTATTGTCGTTGATGAGCCGTTTACATTATTTAGCGATGTCATATTTGACGAATTATTGGATAATATAAAAGATGTATCACAGCAAACCGATACACATTTTATTTTTAAAATTCAGGATTTCGAAAGAGAAATGATGTCAAGCACAAATTTTAGTGAAATCATTAAATCGTGCGGTTTGCAGTTGCATTTTGCGAACAAAGATGTTGTCAATAACAACTATATGAGAATTTTTCAATTATCAAAACCAGATTATACCACCATCAATGCTTTATCCAAATTTGATGGAATAAATTTCTTTGTCAAATACTTAGATGAAAGATTTTGTTGTCAGTTAAATATTAAAGACAAAAAAGTATTATCAATCTTGTCAGACCCAGATTCTTATACATACAACAATATAATGAATATCAAAAATAATACTATGAATTACGACCCAAATAGCTACATAGCGAGATATTTTTCCATTAGTAATATTTAAAGTAATAATGCTAACAATGCTTTACCCAAATGTGCTGTAAGATTATAAAATCAATGCCAATCAAATGTTAAATTTCTTACTTTGACAAAAAATATAATGGCAATCTTTTTTCAAAAAAATCAACTTGTATAAACTTAAAGATTGTTTTAATCTCATCATTACCATCGATGTTGTGTTTATCAAGATAATCATTTAACAATACCATATCATTATCTTTAAATATGGTATTTGCTTTTTCTACAATGGCTCGCTGATTATCATATTCAACATTCTGTGTGTATCCAGCCAGTCTTTTATAAACCTTCACAAACATATCGTCATTGTAATATTTCAGCCACAAATCAACATCTATTTGTAAAATACCTTTATCAACTAAACTTGCACATATTTTTGCAAAATCTTTAATCCCGTGTATACCATTATAATTGTTTTCAATAATAGCTTGTAATCGCTTTTTATACAACAAACATATATCTTGATTAGATAAAAAACATTCTTTGACCGCATTAACATCAACATTGATTTTCAATATCACATTGATAACATCATCCATTTTGACTTTAACCTTATATTTATCTCCATTTCCAGTTGGTTGTTTGCCTTGTTGATACATCGTAATAATATATGATATTCTGTCTATCAAATAATAATACAACCAAACTTCATTGTCATTATGTTTATCAAAATAATACGGATTAAAACCATATCCAAAATAATACTTTCCTATAACACCTTGCAATTCTGGAAATTCAGCAACCACACCTGTCGCAAGGTCTAATTTCGTATCCCATATCAGTTGTTTTACATTATTTAATATTCTTTCATCTTTTATTATTTTAACGGCCAATTCTTCCTGTCTATGTAAATACTCTTGCCAAGATATGTCATCAATAAATATTCTCGAAGATAAAATTGCTTTTAATTTCATTTTATCTTTTTTTAATTCCTCGTCTTGTTTCCAATAAAATAAAGCATCATCCAATCTTGCAGTTGCGACTATTTGATGACCTTTTTTTACAATCTCTGTATTTTTATTGGCAAAAATCAAAAATCTTATTTCTTCATTTCCGCTTTCATTCGTCTTAAATACAACATATCTTTGGTTTTCTCTTAACACCAATTCAATCAGTTCAAATGGTAGAACTAAAAATTTTTCCGCCAACACACACATTATCGGCACATTGCACCTCTCGCTCATCCCAGCAATCTCATCTATAAGCTTATTATTACGATAATCTGGTTTATATTTTTGAATTTCATTTTTAATAAACTCTACCCTTGTATTATAATCTAAAACCATCTTGTTATCTGTAATGATTTTATAATATTCAGCAACAGAATTACATTTAACAAATGTAAATTTATCAATATAAATACCATTATTAGCACAAATACCAAAAAACTCACCCGATAACACTTCATTATCAATACAAGCAAAAATACTACGAATTGGTCTTATCCATTTCAAACTTGATTGAGGATATAGCATATTTCTTGGAAAATAAGTAGAAAATTCTTGTAAAGTAGTGTTAATAAACTCCAACATTTTCTCTTTTGAGATATCTGCATTATTTAGTTTTAAAACTAAACGATTTAAAGTAATTCCAATAAATATATTCAAATCTACAATATTAACATTGTTTTCTTTCAATTTCTTTATAACAAAACTACGATAATTTTGTGCAATTTGCCTCTGCAATGTAGCAGGTATTTCTTCTGTAAAAATTTCAAACACAGCATCACTCATATATGTTATGCTCTTCTATACTCTATTTATAGAAATAGCCTGCATTTGTAATATAATTATCAATATAATTTTACGATATACTGCATATATTTATAATCATAAAAACAATAACTAAACAATTCTTTACTTTTATTTCTAAATAAATTCAGTTTCTTTGTTAGGAAGATGTCATTTTTATTTACATCAAAATTCTTAAAAAGAAGACAATATATTTTTCTTACCATAAAAGCTCTCTTGGTGTCTGCAATAATATGTTTTCTGGTTTTTTTATGTCTAAAAGCCACACATATACTATTTTTGCGATATTCATTCAAACACTTTTTAACACAAATAAAAGCAACTCAAAACATAGAATATAATACAGATTACAACATTGAATACAGCTTTTTTCAATCAAAAATGAAAGTTAATCATTTAATCACCACAAAGGATGTTATGGAGGTAGTTTTACCAGAATTTCAAGCTCAAACATCCGGTGGATTTATTTTACCAGATAGAATATTATTAGAGCTAAAATCAATTATCGTAAAAGAAATTGGAGGTAAAGCATCAACACTATACAATGAAAACCAAGAACCGATAATAGTAGAATTGTTCCTGAATAAAAGAATATTTAAACTACCACAAGTTTATGCTATGAAAGTTGACAATAGATTAAAACTACAAATATTTAATGAAGAAAATGACATAACAGGACAATTAACACTTGATGACTTTTCATTTGGCACAAATAATCATAAACATTCATTGTATATGAAAAACAAAGGAACACTATTGTTGTATAAACCTTCTTTTGTTGATTATTTTATATCTGCAAACAGACCATTTACTTGGGACATTGAATTTGCAACTCTCGGTAATTATGAAACTTGGGGCATAAAAGACGAACATAAAGCAATAGTGTATGAAGTTGAGGTTAAACACGGCTTATTGGACTTTGATTTTACAAAGATAGATTGTTATGGTGGCTTTACTTTTGATGGAAATGTTAGAAAGATGGATATGTCTGTTAACATCAATAACGAAAAAAAGCTTCTTGAAGCAATGATTAACTCTGCAATTCAACACAAAACTCTTGATGTAAAAATATTAAAACAAATGCACCAAGATATGAATAATGTAATTATTCCAAAATTACGAAAAAATAGCGATAAAAAATATGACAAACACAATCTATCCTTACACATTACTAAAACTATTGAAGATGAAGTTTATGTAAATAATATTTCCGCGAGTGAAATTGCAGGCAGTTTTAATTTTAAATAATATTTAAATATGCTCTCTCAAAAAGTGAATATATTGAAAAATGTTATATTAAGAAAACGGATTTTGCAATGCATTATCGTTGCATTGTTATTAACATCACACAACTATACCGCACAAGCAGTAAAGATTTTGGCAACAATAAATTCAGCAATCGTTACGGATTATGATGTGGCAGAATTTAGCAAAATCTTATGTTTATTAGAAAATAAGAATAAATCAGAAAATAAAGCCTGCAATCAACAAGAAATGTTTTCTTTAGCACTAATGACACTTATTGAAGAAAATTTAAAATCAGAACACATTAAAAGGTTAGAATTGCCACCAGATGCCATTAGTGCCAACGATTTTGAAAAATATAAACAACAAATAATTGATGGCATTAAATTAAATAAAATAGATAAAAATATGTTAGATTGGTATATCAAAACAGAATTTATATGGCAAATGATTATAGGCTCTCAACTACGAGAGATGAAGATTTCAAACGAAGACATTAAAAATTATGCAAATTCAAACAACATCAGGTTGGATAGAAAAAACGAAAAAATGATAGAAAATATCTTGATGCAACAAAAGGCTGGTGAAATATCACATACTTTAATGGAAAAGATGAAAAAGTTTTATCTAATAGATATTAGAGTTTAGTATTTAATTGTTATACTTTTTCATTGGCATTATAGTTTAATGCGAATTCAGTAATAATATCACGATAAATATACATAAGCTGTTGTAAATCTTGCTTGGTTGTATATTCATCTGGTTTATGCATAGTTTTACATTTTAATCCAATCTCGCAAACACTTTTGCAAATTTTTGTCATATATTCTGCATCTGTGCAAGCTTTTGATTTAACGAACATTGAATTCTCATTATATTTTTTCATCACTCCAATCGCCAGTTGGCAAAAATCACTCTCTATATCACTTGAAAAACCCAATCTTGAACATTCATCTTGAATATCAAAAGCATTATTTCCCAATACTTTTTTACAAGTATCAATCACTTTTTGTTTCACAATATCTTTACCATACTTCGCATCAAACCTAACATTAACTTCAAGTGCTACATTTTCTAATACCACATTATCTGTTGCATTAACACCATTAAAGCCATATACCTCTAAGTTTGTAGCACCATCAAATTTAATGTCTTTCAATGCTAAACATAATCTTGATGCTTTATAGATTGGATTATCAAATTCGTCAAAATATGCTATATGCCCACTCTTACCTTTTATGGTAATTTTAAAATGATAACTTCCACTTCTTGAATAGCTTAAAGCATAAAGCTTTTCTTTATCCAAATCTCCGTCAAAATTATAAGCATACTCGCTTGTTGGCTCTCCTACTATGCAGGCATCAAATAATTCACCTTTTTGCTTTAAATAATCAGCAAATTTTATAATGCCATTTGTCCCATAACCTTCTTCATCTCCTGTCAAAATCGTAGCAATTTTTACTCTTTCTAATATATCTGGCGACAATTGTTGCAAAGCATACATCCAACATACAACACCACCAAGCATATCAACTGCCCCTCTTCCATAAACCCTATCTCCAACAATTTCACCTTTATAATTTTTGCTCCAATTATTAAATACAGGCACAACATCACAGTGTCCGCAAAAACATATACTCTTTTTTGCATTTTTATTGCCAAAATAAGCAATAACATTAGGTGTGTCTTCTATAATCTTCGTCTCAACAAAACACCCAATTTTCTTCAATTCATCAGCAACAAATGCAGTTCTATTAAATTCAGGTTTTTGTGCTTCAAAATTTCCAGATGCTATTGTTGTAACCAACAACTCACATAGATTATTGTTGTCGTTCAAAGTAGACATAGCAACTATTTAAACAAACCATTCAACCATCTATAAAAACTATTTGTTTCACTCTCATAAATATCTATTTCTCGTTTTCTTTGTTCTGAAACATAAATCGCATCTATCATATCAATGGCATTTTCAAGATTGTAATTATACACAACATAATTATACAATCCATCTGCCGAAGATATTTCTTTTCTTGCAGATGATAGCCTCTTGTCTATCTGTGCTTGTGTTTCAGTATTCCTATCAACAAGCCTTTGTTTCAACACATCATAAGACGGAGGAGCGATAAATATAGTCACAAAATCCATTCCGCTATGTTGAATAGCATTCTTCATACCATCAACTGATAATGAAAAAATAATATCTTTTCCATTATCTACTGCATCGAAATAATTTCTCTTTGGTGTTCCATAGTAATTACCATAGTTGTTGGCATATTCCAAAAATTCTCCTCCTGCCAACAATTTTTTAAACATTGCTATATCCAAGAAATAGTAGTCTCTTGCATGTATCTCACCTTCCCTTTTCATTCTTGTTGTTGCAGACACTGACACATCTAATGTATTAGAATATCTTTGTTTTAATGCATTTATAATTGTTGTTTTACCAACACCAGAAGGACCAGAAATAATAATACCAAAGTGTTTATATTTATTTTTAATGTATTGTTGTTTTCCAATGCCATTCACATTTGAGGATACTTTGGTATCAATATCCACTTTGTCATCTTCATTTGAAGAAACCATTAAATTATTATCTGCTATATTCTGTATACTCACACCATTGCCTGCATTTGTAGAGTTGTCATCATCTAATGAATTTTGTTCCATATTCATTTGATAATATGTTGCCTCATTGGCGTTGTAATAATACTCATTTTCATCAAAACCATAGGCTTTATTAAAAAATGTATAAACCCGTGGCATTTTTCTCTTTACATAATTACAAGCTGTTACGCTAAAAGCTATAAACACCATTGATAAAAGTATCAATATCCTTTTCTTCATATCAATTAACTAAAAATACCTTTTCTGCATTTTTCAGTAATTTCATTTACAAATGTAAGCACATTTCGCCTACTAAATTTAATCTTTTCCGCTTGATAAATACTATTTACAATATTACAAGTCTCTTCCAAATCATCATTCACGATAACATAATCATACTCATTAGCCTTTTCGGCATCATTAACAAAACCTGCTATTCTTTTCTCAATTTGCTCTTGACTATCACCCCTATTCTTCAATCTATCTCGTAAAATATCAATGGATGGCGGAACTAAGAATAATGTAGAAACATTAAATCTATCCACTGACTTAATTTTTCTCATACCTTGCCAATCTATATCAAAAATGATATTCATACCAGATGATATTTTTTTATGCACAAAATCTAATGGTGTTCCATAGTAATTATCAAAAACACAGGCATGCTCTAAAAAACCACCAGTATTAACTTTTGCCAAATACTCTTCCTTTGTAATAAAAAAATAATCTTTACCATCAACCTCGCCAGTTCTTGGAGCTCTTGTCGTGGCTGAAATTGATAAACATAAATCTTTATTCCGTTTAAGCAATCGTTTACAAATTGTCGTCTTTCCAGTGCCAGATGGAGCCGATATAATGAATAGAAAATTACAATCTCCAGATTTATTATTTATAATACCACCCATTTTCTAATGGAAAAATAATAAAGCTAAAAAGCAAGGAAATTGTTTTCTGATATTGCTCTGTTTAAATAAATGCTTGATAAATCAAACAATTTATCTACTTATATAACAACTTATATTGGTATTAATATATGATTATTATTTTTTAATAATACTAATTATAAAGTATAAGTAATATATAATATGATATAACAAAGCAAGAGTTGGTTTTAATAGAGCTTCTGATATAAAATATTTGATACCTTCACAAAGTTATACTGAATGATGTAATAAAAAAAAAAAAAAGCGATTACTACTAAACTACTGACATTCCCTTGATTAGCAAATAAAAAAGCTCTATTATAAAAAAAACTCCTGATGTTGTATACACAACGAACATTGCCTCTATCAATAATAATTACTTGCTGTAATGAAGATATAAGTAGTTGTTTTTATTTTTATTTTATATTTTTTTATATCTATTTGATTAACGAATGATTGTCAAAAATATCAAGATTTTGTTTAAACATAGCAAGCTGAAAAAAATAACATTTGATATTTGTTTCTATTTGATTTATCATTTGTGTTGAAGTTTTCATTAAAAATGTATGTTTCATTATAGCACAATACACGAAGATATTTCAAATAACAGGGCTGGTGCTGTATATACCATTAGTGCAGGTCTTAGTGGTTGTATAGCATTGTTATGCTTCTTTTTATTGCCAGTCCCATTCAATTTTATTATTGGTGCGATTGGAGGCATTGCATCCATAGGACTTGGAGTGACAGCTCTATACAAGAATAATCAACAAGCAAAAGAATTACAACAAGCAGTATTGGACACAAACACAAAAGTTAATAAGATAACACCTATGCTTGAAAACACAACTACAGAATATCAGCAAACATACAATAAAAACGAACTTGAAAATAATAATAAAAAAAACATTCAAAATAATGAATATTTGTATAACAACAAACAAATAAACAACAACAATAGTGTTATTAACATTCCAACGATACAATCAGAACAAACAAAGCAAAGGGGATAGAATAAGTTTTTTTTTATATCGTTATTATTGTTGTTATGCACTTAAAAAAAGCTCTATTGTGATCTGTTGTAAAAAACTCTTGATAATTTTTACTTTCTCTTTTTCACAATTAAACAGCTATTAATAAGTATTTATCATAAATGCTATTTTATCTAATATAATAAGTAAATATCTATCAGCATACACAATGTGTATTATTAATGCAAAAAAAGAGTTTTTCACAACAGAGCCAACCAAAAGAATTTGTATATTTCTTTTTTTTTGTTATAAACTTTATATGGAAAATCAAAAAGCTCAAAAGATTGCAGAGATAAAAAATAATTACAAAGAAGACATAGACAAAATAAAAAAAGAATTATGTAAGGCAAAAATATTAACAAATGAAGAATTAAGAGATATATTATTCGCGAAAGAAATTGAAAATTTTAACAAAATCAAAAACGAAAACAAACAAGGTCAAAACCTCAACGACTACATAGTAAGTGATATTATAGATAGACTCGTGAATGAAATATACGAGCATATTACAACAAATAATTGTTCATTTGATGATTTTAAAATGACAATTTTTTTAGATGAAACATTTGTAGAATTTTTTAGATTAAATTTTAACATAAAAAATATAGAACAGGAATCGCGAATAATATCTATTTCTGATTATAGTAGTTATTATAAGCAAGACTCAGTAATATTACCACCTCGCAAACAATTGCTTAATATAGAGCCATTAACAAGAATCAGCGTACGGCGGGCAATGAAAGACGAATATTTCAAAATAAGTATATTTGGTAACAAATGTGGATGTCAATTTCAAGAAAATTTGGGTGAAAATAATAAAAACAAGCAACCAACATTGATATTGAAAAAAGATAACGATGAATACAATATTATATTGAATGATAACAACACAATAACTATTTCAAAGAAGGATAGTGAAGAAAATGATCAACAAAAACTAATTGATGAAATTCAATCAAAATTCTTTCAAGAAGATGAAACAATTAAAACATTATTTGAAAATCTTGAATATGAACTTACCGATAAACAAATGAAATTTTATAACAAAATTAAAGAACTCTTGGGATACAAGAAAATATCAGTTGAACAACCAAAAGTAAAATACGATTTATGTGGAATGGATAATTACTGGATAGGAAAAAAAACTAATGGTCGCTTTGGTTGTTGCGGATGGTAGTGCTAAAAATATTTGCAATATTGATATGATATTTTCATTATGCCGTGTTTTATGATGTTAAATTTTATTATTATACACTTAACAACATTTAACAAAAATTTGTATAAATTATATATATGCGACAATCGCCAACAAGACAAATACATTAATAATTAACATTATTCACCAATTTCATCAGCATCCATTTCAATGCCTTTATCTTCTTCTTCTTTTTGACCTTCCAATTTAATATCAGCTTTTTCTCTAATTTTACTCTCAATCTCTTGTGCGAATTCTGGATGTTCTTTCATATAAGCTTTTAGGTTTTCCTTTCCTTGTGCTATTCTTTCCGAGTTGTAAGAATACCAACTTCCGGCTTTTTCAATAATTCCGGCAACCTCTGCCATATTAACAAGCTCGCTCTCTTTTTGAATTCCTTTACCATAAATCAAGTCAACATTTATCTCTCTAAATGGAGCAGATACCTTATTTTTTACAATCTTAACTCTTGTCTCTGCACCAACAATTTTTTCACCAACAGAAATAGTTTTTCCTTTTCTAACCTCCATTCTAACTGATGAATAGAACTTTAATGCATTTCCGCCTGTTGTTGTTTCTGGATTACCAAACATTACACCAATCTTCATACGAATTTGGTTAATAAATACAACAATACAGCCTGTTTTCGAAACATTACCGGTAATTTTTCTTAAAATTTTACTCATCAACCTTGCATGTGCTCCAACAACCTGCTGATCCATATCTCCATCAAGCTCACTTTTTGGAACCAATGCAGCAACACTATCAATTACAATAATGTCAACACCGCCAGATGAAACCAAGTTATCCACGATTTCCAAAGCCTGTTCCCCATAATCAGGTTGCGAAATCAGTAAATTATCAACATCGACTCCAAGGTTTTTTGCATAAACAGGATCCAATGCATGTTCCGCATCAATAAAAGCAGCTGTCCCTCCTTGTCTTTGGCAAGATGCTATAAAACCAAGTGCGAAAGTTGTTTTTCCTGAGCTTTCAGGACCATATATCTCAATTATTCTACCCTTTGGTAATCCGCCAACACCAATAGCCATATCTAATGATAAGCAACCGGTTGGCATTACATCTATATCTATATTTGAATGGTCGCCCATTTTCATAATAGAGCCTTTACCAAATTGTTTTTCTATTTTTTTCATTACTGCCTCAACGATCTGCTTTTTATTAACAGATGCGACTTCTCCTTCATCTTTTGTCCCAACCATAGCTCAAAATACAAAAACAATTCAAAACCAAAACCAATATTATTTTATCAATCCCTCTTGACGAAGCGACTTTATCACAGCTTCACGAGTACCAATTTCTTTCATATATGCTGTAATATTTTTATATGATTTTAAATCAACATTAACGAAATTTGCAAAATTAAGAATAACAAAAGCATATGCATCAGCTATACTGAAATAATTACCAGCAATAAACTTACTTTCACCCAATACTTTATCAACATATTCCAATTTAGGTTTTAAATCCTTCATTGTCTTTGCTTTCTCTTTTGCATCAGTTTGTTTAAACAATGCACCAAATGTTTTATGCAATTCACTGGCAATAAATGACATTTTTTCCATTACTCTATACCTCTCAAAGCCACCACCTATCATTTTACCATCGCCATATTGCTCCGCCAAGTATTGAATAATGGCAATATTTTCAGTTAAAATAGCACCATTATCAAGTTTTAAAGCAGGAACATAACCAAGTTTGTTAATATTAAAATAATCTTCACCATTTTCTGTTTTCTTGGTTTTTAAGTCAACTGACACATAAGTTGCATCAATACCAAGCTCGTTAATAATTATTCTATCTGCCAAAGAGGAAGAACCTTTTGAATAATAAAGTGTTATTCTTGCATTCTTTTTTCTTGCATCATGTTGATTTTTAACAGCCATACAAAAGGCAAAAACAATACCTAATATAACAAAATTAGAAACTAACTTTTTTCTATTAAAACTCATAAAAATATTCAAAATCTTTTTCTTTTAATGGAAAATATTTATAATTTGCAAGAGTTTTGTTTTATCACATTTTTACCATAACAGCCGTAATTACACAACAAACTAAATCATTTACGACACTTTACACAGACTTAATCATTTCTTCAAGCTGTTTCCAATCAATTATACATTTTGGCGTCACAGATTTGCCACTGCAAGCAAAAGGAACATAAAATGCAAAAGGTTCTTCTTCTGTCGTTCTTTTCCCCATAACAGCAAAACTACCAGATAAGCTCTTAACATTCTTGTTGAAAATGTCATATTCATACTCTGCACTGCCAGACACTAATTCACGACTAAATTTAATATCTCCTTTTGCAATGCTGTCGTTAATAACAATACTACCATTAGATTGTTTGAAGTATAATGTCCCTCCGTTGACAATGTCGTTGTAATCTACATCTTTCTTTATTCCGTTTCCAACCAATGATTTTCCAAGAGACACCAAGTCAAAATTTTGTAATGCCAAAGATTGCACTACAAAACTACATTTGCCGTCTAAAAACTTCATCCAATTCACAGGATTAAAACCACGCGTTTGAAACACACATTGTGCATAAACATCACCATTTATTGGTGTCTTCACGATAAGACCTGTTTTCACTCCGTTAAAAGTAATACCAAAACTTGCCTCTGGTGTTCTTTGTAAAGATAATTTGCTTATCGCCGAAAGAGAGGAACCATTTGGCATTTTACAAGTTAAATCTTCACTTGAAAATATGCCATTTCCTATGTTAATTTTACCAGATAACTTTTGACAAGTCTTATCGTTAGTAAAGATTAAATTATCTACATCTATATCAATCTTTCCGTTCACACCAAAAAATGACGGAACATTGTAATCTTTATCATCAAAAAAAGCCTTTTGTGTCGTCTCTTTAATTGCTAATTCAAATTCATTTTTAAAGTCTTTTAAATTTAAAAAATTAAGATAACTTGCTTTAATGTCTGTGTTAACATTGTAATAATCGTTAATATTACCAGCATTAAACTTAACAGCACCAGTAAAAATATCACTATTCGCAACCAATTCAAATTCTGTATGGCTATTCTTTTCACTTGTTGTAAAAATTAAATTACGAATATTGTTATCAAATATCCTTGAATTCTCAATGGCAATAGTATTTTTTACAAAATCGTCATTTAAAGACTTTAAAAACATACTCTTTAACAAAGTCGCATCTTGTTGCTGATTGGATTGATATTCCAAGAATTTACCATAGTATTGTTTATACAATGTGTTGAAGTTCACATAATCATTTAATGAGTTAACATTACTAATATTAACTATTCTTATAGTCTTTGTTTTATTAAAAAGACTGTCATAGTTATAATCAAAACTATATGAAAGCACTTTGTTGTCATTTATAAGTACATTCATATTATTCATCTTTACTCCGTTTGTATAAAAATTTATCAAACCATAAACCAGATAATTTTTTAAAAAACCTTCATATTTAAGAAAGTTGATGTCAAAGAAATTACAAAATGATAAAAAATTTACACCGGTAGCAGTAAAAATATGGTTATCATCTTTCCGTTTTTCAATATTAAATACATCGCCATCAATTGAGCCGGAAAACTTATAAATATCAATTTTATCACGATTAACTTTCTTTTCAGCAAGAAATGTTAATTGTTTGACCTGTGTATTATTTAACATCACATCGCCAACATTTACATTAACATCAAAATATGATAATTGTGAAAAATAAAATATCATCCTTGCTAATTGCGATAAAGTGTTAACATCGTTAATAGATTTATGAATAAATTGCTTGGATAAGTCCTTTGTAATATCAGTTTGCACTACATCTAAATCTAAATTAACATCTTCTAAGTGTTTTTTATCAAAATCTATTTTATCAAAAGTTAACATTATAGAATTTTTGTCTCCATTGTAAAAAAAAGTTCCAAAATCATCATTAAGTCCAAAACTACCATTTAATACAAAAGTCTGATTTTGGTATAAAATGTCTAAATTGACTGAAAGTGTTTTATCAAGGATGTTTTTGTAAAAACCATTGGAGACATCAATATCCAAATCCTCCAAAACATCAAGCAAGTTTTTTATCTTACATACCAACTTTCCGTTTTTATAATTATTGTGAATAGAACATCTAAAATCATCTCCGTCAATTTTAACATCAAAAGATTTATTATTTTTTTTACCGTTAATACTCCTAACTGCAATTTCTACACTTTCATTTTTATTGATAAATGTATTAAATCTATAAATTGCTTCATTTAATTTATTTTGCAACACAACATTTGTAAATGACAATTCAAATATTGACTGATAATCACTATAATCATTACTGACAGTTTTTAGTTTATTATCATCTTTATCGTCATTTACACCAATTCCGTTAATTGTTTTAGTTTTATTATCGCCATTCAATACATTTTTTTTTGAATAAATGTTTATCGTTAAATTATTTATATTGAAAAAATAATTCTTGCCACTAACCAAACTTAATATATCAAGTGTAGCATCTTGTATCAAATGTGGGTTGTCAATGTATATGTTTGCAATAATTTTATTACAATAATTATTTCCACTGATCAAGTTATGTGAAAGCTCTTCAACATAAACTTTCGCTTTTGCATTATATTTGTCAAATGTTGTTTCAAAACTCGCATATGAAGTATATGCACTTACACCAAATAACCGCAAGTTCCACATATCACTATTAACAACCTTAACTGACATAGTTTCAAGCTGTTTAGCTATTATGTTTCCAAAATATGATATTGGTATAATGCTAATTATAATTGATGCAACTATAAAAATTGCAAAAAAGATTATTATGGAAAACAACTTTTGCAACATACCGAAGTAAATAGATAAAACCACATAGTAATAATCAAGCTTTTATTGAGCTATAAAATGCTCCAATATTTCACGAAAAATTATTTATAAAAGTCATCAAGACACTTATAGTTAATAATACCACTTCCTTCACGAATTATTGTATAGCCATCATCACAAGATAAATCTATAATAGTTGAACTTTTACCAACAAGATTAACATTATCATCATGATAAACACAATCAACTGCTTTTATAATTTCTTCGTCAACATCTTCATACCTAATTGGTGTGGCTTGTTTAGAGATATTTGCAGATGTTGCTAATAATGGAAATGTTATCCTTTTATCATTTAATATCTGCAAACAAAAATCATTTTTTGGAATTCTAATGCCAAGTGTTTTTTTGCCGTTTTTATTTATTCCAAAGGCATTTTTCGGCATAGTTTTAATAGCATAATCTGTGGCCTCAAAAATCAATGTAAAATAACCTGGAAAAATACTTTGAAAGTATTGTCTTTTTTTATCATTATCAATAACAACATATTTTTCCGCCATTTTCAAATCTCTTACAAAATATCCAAATGCTTTATGCTCTCTGTGTTTAATGTCCTCTATCTTTTTGGTTGCCGTCTCACTATCTCCTCTACAAATCAAACCAAAAACCGTATCTGTTTGAAGAAGACAGATTTTTAAATTTAAAATTGCATTAACGATTTTATCAAAGCTTGTGTTTTTGTTTTTGTATAAAAACATATTTTGACATAACGATAATTTTTCTTAAAATCAAATATCAATTAAATATGAAAAGCCAAAAGAAAAACCAAAAAGTAGCATGTGTGACGGTATGTAAAAAAACAATTGGAGATGGCAATCATATATTTATGCAAAAAATAGATAATGAAGGAAAGGTAACCGATGGTTATCATTTTATATTTTACAAAGGCCAAGCACCCAAAATATACCATACAAACGATGGGTATAAATACATTCAAATAGATGAAGAACAAAAAATGTTAATTGATAAAGTCTTCGAGTATTACAAACTAACCAATAAAGCAAAACTTTGGAACTATGATCATGATAATATATCAAAGTTTTATCGTTATTTGTTGTTTGTAAAAATTTTAAATAATCAACAGAATAAAATAATACAAGATATATATGATAAAAGTGAAGACATTTCATTACTTTTACCTGATGTACAGCAAGAATTAGCACAAAACAAAATTAACGAAAAAAAAGCAGAAATATTCAAACAGCAATTACAACTTGCAGACAAACAAACTAAAGAAGAAGACTATATGAATGATAATTATCTCAATAATCTACTTATACTAAATGCTAAAGCAAACGAAATAAAACTACAAGAGCAGGCAGTTAAAAAAAAAATGCAGAAAGATAAAGAACAAAAAAGAAAAAAATTGAAGGACGACAGCATAAAAGCCATAAAAGAAGCAAGAATGAAACTGATACAAACATTATTTCCTAAAAATTCAAATGAGTTACCTACAATAAAAACAAATAATACCGAAAATCAAATGCATTTCAATGGCCAGTTTAAAACTTCAAAAGTTCTCTCCATTGATATATCTCGTGAAAAAGTGACGAATAATGCGAGACCATTATGTGCTACTTTAAAATTATACGATAGCAGTAAAAAACCTATATGTAGTTTTACAATCCAACAAAAGCACAAAAACACATACACAATAACATTAACATTTGGTCGAATGCAATATACACAAATTGTTGGTGCAAAAAGCATAGATGAAAGTATTGTAAAAATAGATAATACACAACAAACACTTGAAAATATTACAAATTTATTTTACGATAAATTATCAAGTTATTTCGGTGTAGAAATACAATCGGAACAAAAGAAAATTCCATCAGTATTTAATGTGAAAGATATTGAATTTATCAACGATCAGAAAGATTTTCCAAAGCATCAACAGGGTTATGTTGATAAAGATAACACATATCAACTTATATATGAAGCCCACCAAAAAATGTGCAATTGCGATAAGCATTATGACGTGCCAGAAGCAAAAAGTAATGCAACGAAGGATTTAGTACTATACTACGGAGGAGATAATGATGAAGATGAGAGAGATAAGAAAGAAAATATCTTTAATAATTATTGCAATAATATTAAAGATTTCAAAAAACTTGAAAATGAAGTAGGTATGTTGTCATCGCTTTTTGGAATGAGTAAAGACAAAAATATACACAATGCTCATGCATATGGCGAAAAAAACAAATCAGATAAATGGCGAGAGCAACACCCAGATTGGCAAATCAGAAAAAAAACTAAAATGAAAATAAACAACAGTTCTCCACAAACAATCATAGAAGAAAAATCAGAAGAATCACGGACAGATAATGAGCAAAATTTTTTTAAAAAAAAAACAAACAATGAAAGTGAACAGAAAGGATTTTTTGATTGTTTATGTTGTATAAATGGCAAAGATGATCAAGACAACAATGAAATTATAATACTTGACGACAATTACAATGACATCAACGAAGATGATATAAATAGTATTCCAATACAGATTGGAAAAAGTATGTTTGCTTTTGCAAAAAAAGAAAAAACCAAATCAAATTTTAATCTTTTATCGTGTTGCATGCAAACAAATAAAGACGAAAAAAATAACGAAATAAACAGTCAAACAAATTTAGATAACTTGATTGACTCAAAAATATACGAAGAAATACTAATCAATGGTAATAATGCAAAAATCAATGATAATAACGCAAAAATCAATATTGGCAACAACAATATTATCAACAAAAAATAACAATGCTATAAAGCATCTAACATCGTAATCCCCACTCTTTTATTTCCATTCCAAATATCAACATTTGCATTTGCAAAAATACTTATTTTTTTGCCTTTTGCAGATAACAAAAAATCTCCAATCTCATTTCCAATTACATTAAATGCCATAACTTGTCCGGATGTATTGTCATCTTTGACAATTAAAGAAATATGTTTATCTTTAATCACCCGAACATCAACCACAATCACATCTTGGATTAAAAATATTGGTTTTGGATTGCCAGAACCAAACGGCTCAAATTGAGATACTTTCTCCAATAAGGCAATAGTTAATCCACCAAGTGAGATTGCGGTATTATACTCTATACAGCGACTTTCATAGCTCTCGTCCGCAAACGGCTTTACAGCACTTCGCATAAAATCTATAAAATCTCCTAATTTATCAGGTAAAATAGAAAAACCACAAGCCTGCTCGTGTCCTCCGCCATTCTCAATTAAATTTAACTCTTTTGCCTGCAAAATTAAAGCCCCAATATCAACACCATTCACAGACCGCCCAGAAAATTTAATTACACCATCTTCTGTTTCGCTACCTGCTAATGTTGGATAACAATACTTCTCCTTGACCCTTGATGCAATCAGCCCTATTACACCTTCGTGCCATTGTTTAGAATACACCAAAATAAAACCATTATTGGCAATTTGTTTCTCTATCTCCTTCTTGTTTAAAAAGACATCTTTTAATGCCTTTTGCTCTATGTCTTTTCTTTCATTGTTTAGTAAATATAACTCATTGGCAATATCATAAGCCTCGTCTTTGTCATCTGCTGTCATTAGCTTAACACCAAGATTTGATTTACCAATTCTACCACCTGCATTTACCATTGGCCCAATTACAAATCCAAAATGATATGAAGACATTTTTATTTCTTTTTGTTTTTTGTTTTCTTGTTGCGAAAAATAAATATTCAGCAAAGTGTATAAATTGAATGTTGCGATATCGTCATATTTATTCTTTTCCAACACAGCAAGCCCAGTTCTAATAAAAGCCCTATTTAAAGTAGTAAGTTGCATTACATCGCAAATCGTTGCGAAAGCAACCAATGGTGTAAATCGCATTATATTTGGTATTTCAATTTTAGATATTGCTTCAATCTCTTTTTTAGAGAAAACATCATCTTCAATATCACAATTTTGTCCGTCAATATTATTGTCATTTTCCTTATTATCCAAAGCATCATAATATTTATCTTTTATGTCTTTAATCCTCTTTTGACATGATATGAGCATTAAAAATACCACCCCACAAGCACAAAGATGATGTAATTTATCATCGATGTCATTTTCATCAAAACGATTTGGATTGACATGTGCTACACACTCTGGCAATTCATCGCTACTTTTATGATGGTCCAAAACAACAACATCAACACCAAGCTGTTTAGCAAGTAATAATTCATTATTAGCAGTTGCCCCGCAATCAACAAAAATAATCAGTTTGACACCATCATCAGCCAGTTTTTTAACCGCATCACTATTCGCACCATAACCTTCTTTTATTCTTTCCGGAATATAATATTCAGCACCTACACCAATCTCTTTCAACCACAACAATAATAACGACACAGAAGTCGTGCCATCAACATCATAATCTCCATAAATACATATTTTTTCGTTGGAAATTATTGCTTTGATAATTCTGTTGCAAGCATTTGACATCTCTTTTAAAGAATTGACAGGTGGTAATAAATTTCTCAATTTTGGATTTATAAAATCATCTACATCTTCAACATCTACACCTGCAACGGCAAATAACTCCGCTATAAACTTATTCTCCTTGTTAGCTATATGTTTTAAATAACACTTTTTATCAAAAGGTTTTTTCCTAAAACTATATCCCTTTATCGTCCTATCTGCACTCATTTTATTTTATTTATTGTAATATGTACTACTTTTGTATTTTTTTATAGCAAATCTTATTAAAACACTAATAACACCTATCATAGGCAATGCAAGCAATACACCAACAATACCAAATAGTGGCACCGAAATCAGCACACCAAATATCACCCACAATGGATGGACTTTTAACCTATCTCCAACTATTTTTGGAGTTATAAATCCACTATCAACGATTTGTCCAGCAAGCAATAAGCATAACACAATAATCGTTGTATTTATGCTATGAAATTGATGCTGTGTAGAAAATAATGTTATAAAAACAGCTGTATAAAACCCAACATATGGTATAAATGACGAAAAACCTATAATCACTCCAAGTATTATAAAATGTTCCAAACCTATTGGTGCTAATATAAAAGAATACATTACCGATAAAACAATAGCAGCGATGGTTTGACCTTCTATAAATCTAAAAACACTATCTTGCATTTCTTTTGCCAATTGTTGTGTTTCTTTTTTTACACTTTTTGGCAACAAACCAAAAAACTTTGTTTTAATTGTTTTTGCATCTTTTAACATCAT
Source organism: Rickettsiales bacterium (assembly GCA_017444095.1). Lineage (GTDB taxonomy): Bacteria > Pseudomonadota > Alphaproteobacteria > Rickettsiales > Deianiraeaceae > UBA4311. The sequence goes on from JAFSXM010000029.1 coordinate 43,466, forward strand.
AAAAGTAATGATTGGTGTTAAAGCAAATAACACCAATGTTGAAACCATAGACTTACCATTTGAAAAGATGCCAGAAACAAACCTTTTTATAGATGCAGTTAACTCACCAGAAATTTCATTCGCCAAGACATTTAAATCTGTTTTAATACCATTTGACAACAAGAAAGCATTTACATCAGCTATCGCTTTTGCAACAATATTAGACAAATAGTCAAAATTTCCCAATTTAATTCCACTTGTAGCTTTTGAATAAGTAAATAAACTGCCAGCTGTTAAAATATAAATAACAAAGCCAAATATCAACAAAGTAATGGCACCAGCAGATAATGCCCTTGGAATTTTAACCTTCTCTAATTTATTAACAATTCCATTAAAAAAGACAACAATAATAAAGGATATTGCAAACGGCAACAAAACACTTTTTATTTGATAAAAAACATAAAACAAAGCAATAAATGCCGACAGCCAAAATAAATATCTTTTTTTTATAACAAATTTATCTTCTGCCGACATAAATACAGCTACCCGCTATTTACTACCTTTAAAATCGTAATTTTTTACAACATTATAAACTTTTTTTGTCAACAATATAATTACTGGAACATTTAACATAATAATAAGCATCATTAATGCATCAACTAAGTTCATTATCATCACAAAGTTATCAGTAATGCCACCAATAAAAGCACATATTAAAAATAAACAAACAGCAATTTTAACAGCAATTTTATTGTTAAAGCAATACATTGAACATTTTATAATATAATTGCACCATCCAAGCAATACATTAAACACCAACATTGGTATCAGTATTGTAATAATGTAAGGCAATATCTTGCTAACAGAACCAAAAGCATTAAACAATACAACAACACCATCATTACCAGCCGTCTCGCTTCTGTATGCACCTGTTGTAATAACCACAAGAACTGTCATCATACAAACACAGAAAGCATTTATAATTGGTGTCATCATTGCACCAGTTGCTTCCCTTACAGAATCTGGCTGTGTAGAGGAGGCATGCACTATACCAGATGTTCCCAATCCAGTTTCGTGCGATAATGCCATTTTCCGTGCAGTCATACATAGTGAAGCCACGAAGCCACCGGCCATTGCTCTTGGGTGCATTGCATCTTCAAAAATAATAACAAATGCATTACCAAGATTTTGATAATGTGCCACAATAACTACCAACGAGGCAATAATGTATATTATCGCCAAGACAGGCAATATTGAGCCCATAAAATTCATTATTCTCTTCGTTCCACCAATGATAATAACTAATACCAAACACACAACGATAATAGACATCAGCCATCTTTTGCCATTTAAAAAATCAAAACTATTTGTAATGATAGATACACATTGGTTTGCCTCATACATTGAAACTCCAATAACTCCACTTATTATCATAAACAATGCATATAAAAATGCACAAACTTTTCCAAGTTTTGGCAAATTGATTTCCGCAAGTCCTTTTTTAATATAATCAAATGGACCACCCAAGTTCTCACTTTGCACCTTATCTCTGTAATGATGAGATAAATACACTTCTTCAAATCTAAATGCCATGCATAAGAATGTCAATAATGGCAACCAAAAAACCGTTCCAACACCACCAATAGCTATCATAAATACAATTCCTGCCGTTGCATTCATTCCTGTGCAACCAGCAATTGATGTAAATAATGTCTTGATTGAAGATATGTCTTTTTTTCCATCAACACTTTTTGTTTTACCGCCACCAAATACATATTTAAAACAATATTTCAACCTCGTAAATTGAAAACCTCTCATTGCAATAGTTGCATAAATATATCCAAACAAAAGAATTGCTAATGCCAAAGGCAATTGTAAATCATCAATGCCAAACCCAGACAAAACATTAAAGAACACCACTTTTGAAATGATGTTCGTAATAGATTGTAAAAACACACTAAGAACATCCATAAAAAAAACTATTTATTTCTAAAATAGAAAAATAATAGTCAAGCCAAGCAAAAAAAACAATGAACAGAACAACAATACTTGTTTAACTTTTTTTTTTATTATTATATTCGTAATATGAGATATCTAAATAATTTTTGTTCAAATTTGAATGTAATAAATGGCAAGAGTAAATGGCAAAAAGAAAATTTAAAAAACATAGTAGAAACACAAGATAAGATTATAGATTTCAAGCCAATGCTTGACGATTCCATTAAGAACGGCTTAGATAATAAT
>JAFSXM010000030.1 GCA_017444095.1 Rickettsiales bacterium
ACATAGCTAATGATACCAATGAGAATGATTGCTTATATCCGTATGTTTTACAAACTAATGAAGCAAATAATCTGTTTATTTTATTAAATAAACTCAATATTACTTTTTTACCAATAAATAAATGGTTAAACCCCCCCCCCCACAACATAATTGATAGCATTAAATGTTCTTTTGGATTTGGATATTCTTGATACTCTTTGCATAGCATATAAACTTTAATAATCTTAAAATAAAATGCAAGGGAAAATTTAACTGGAGGTTGAGAAGGGGTAATTGTTTCACTAATGGCAACGATGTGTGAAGAAAGTGTTTAAGAAATTAAGTTATTGAGATGTTGTTAAATTTGTTGGTGAGAATGGTGGAGGATTGTTGGTGTGTTGTTGGTATTTTTATGTTTAACTTAATTTAGTGTAATCAGTGTTGTTGAAGTGCATAATAAAATTCTTGCAAATTATTTATATCAAAAAATGAAAATAACTCGTATGCGGGTGTAGCTCAATGGTAGAGTTCCAGCCTTCCAAGCTGGCCACGTGGGTTCGATTCCCATCACCCGCTCTTATTTATAGCTAACATTATGTTTAGCAGAAAAATAGATTTTGCTGTTGCAGTATTTTTGTTGTCAGTTTTGTTTTATTTAAATTCTGTTGAGGCTAAAACAGATAACGATAATTTTAAAACAAAAAAACATGAAGTGAACGAGCCATCAAGATTGAATGTAAGGCTACAAAGGCACATAAACATTCCACAATCGTGTAAAAAGGAGTTAAAAGAGTATTGCCCTAAGGAATTATATTCAACACGACAAAGTAGATTTGAATGTTTATCTAAAAAAATAGATATTTTTTCATCAAGATGTAAATATTATGTCGTTAGAAGTAAAAATTTTTATGAAAAATGTAGTAAAGATATTGCTGTGTTTTGTAATAAGACAAATGGTGTTTCCGGTAATGTTGCTGTTTATGAAAAAAATTGCTCAGAGACATTGATGAGAAAGTATAAGCAGTTATCTGCGGAATGTGCTAATTATATTATTGGGTATAGCGGACGCAACATCTCAACAAAAACGGCAGTTCGTAATATAATGAAGAACGGGAATGTTGAAGATGTTGCACGGAGTGCTATTTATGAGCAAAAAAAGCATAAATCAAGTATAAAAAGAAATAAACAAAATGCAAAAAGTGATAAAATTGTCAATGATGGAAATTATACAGCTCAAGATATTAAAAATATGAACACCAAGGTAGTTTTATCAAATGGTATTATGACTAATCAATATGAAGTTGAGCAATTTGAAAAAAAATATCATAATATTCTAAAAGATATGGATGAAAAAGAATATTTTCAGTTTGAAAATAGATATTTTGAATTAAAGCAAGCTGGTAAGTAGCAACGTTATTTTTTTATTATAATTTTTCTCGCGAAGAATATAAGTATAAAAAATACCATTAACATAATTATATTTAATGCGAGCTTATATGATGCAATTTGTGCTATAAATCCAATCAACAAGTTTGCCATCGATGAAACAAGATTTGATGTAATAAGTGCTAATGAAATGGCAGTTCCTCTAATATGTTTATCTGAGAAAAATTCTAAGTTTTTTTCTAATGCAACCTCGCATACAACATAACATAAATCGATGATTGCCATAAATACACAGAATAAATACATATTATATGATAATGTTGTAATGGTTCCAAAAAATACCACACAACATAATGATACACATACTTTTTTTAATGAAACGGATTGTTGAAAAAAGATTAATGATATAATTGTGCCGGCTATCATACATAAATTCATTATTCCACCAATGAATGTTATATTTACATCGCTCATTCCCATATCAAGTAAGACCATACTTGCGATAGAGCCAAATTGCCAAACAAAAAATACCAATATGCCATAAACAATCATTATGTGGAGAATTATTTTATCTTGCTTTAAGATAAAGATTAACTTGTTAATCACATCTTTAAAAGAATGAGAAATGAATTGTTGTAGGTTATTTTCTTTATTATCTGGAATTAACATTATTATTAGAATTATCGATGTGATATTCATTATAATGCTGATGTAGATAACAATATTATATCCATATTTTCCAAGTAATATGCCAGTTAAAAACTTCATCATTGCAAGATGTCCGTCTATGAATAGATAATAAAGCGACATAGCTTTTGGAAATTTTTTAATGCTGTCATTGGCTTTTAAATTATTGTAAATAAACGAGCTAACTTTTCCTTGAACTGTGCCTTCTGATAGTCCATATACAACCATTGTAAAACAAAGCCACCAAAATGATGTATGTTGTAATAATAGCAAATAACAACATAACTTCATTATTCTACCTACAATAAATAGTTTTTTTGCACCAAATCTGTCAAAAAATAAACCAAAAAAAGCATCACCAAAAATTCTAACTATTCGTTTTGATGTTATAATGATAGAAATTTGCACTGGTAGCATACCAAGATGTCTAACATAAGGTATCATAACACAGCTAATTAGCGATGTGTGTAGGGCAGAGCAAATGAATGTTTTTATTAAAAACCAATTTATCTTAAAAGTATTTTTGTTGTTATTTACTATATCGTTTGCTTGTGTGTTATATTTGTTTTTAAACATAACTTTAATGTAAAATGCTGGATGAGAAATAATTTATTTTTGTCAATATAGATTTTACAGATGAAAATGGTAAAATCCATTTTTTGCCCTTGTTATTGCCACATACATTAACCTTTTATTTTCTAACCTTTGTTTTTCTTTTATGTGTTCTATATCATAATATATTGTATTATTTTCATTGAATATAAGTTCGTTTTTTTTATACAAAAATGTTCCATTTTTATCATTGTTTTTTCTTTCAAAAAAGATATATTTTTCTGTAAATTTAGGTTCGCTATTATCAAAGTCAAGCAGAACAACATTATCAAACTCTAATCCTTTTACTCCGTGTATTGTGCTAAAAAAAATACCTTCCTTAATTTGAATATTATTATTTTTATAGTTATTGCCATTGATATAATCAACAAAACTTCTTAAATTTAAATCATTTTCACCACTTTCTAAAAAATGTGTATGTATTTCTTGTAGTCGCTTGATTGCATCTTGATATGTTTTTATATTGAAACATTGTGTATTGTTTTCAACAAATAGTGATATTTCTTTTAATATGTCAGTTATTGTGTATTTTGATATTATGGTTTTTAAGAAGACGACTGCTCTTTTGCTTTTTTCTTGCCAGTTGCGTGATAGCAGGTTATTAAATAATAGTTCGTTTGTTTTATTACGAATACTCATTAAATCATCGTCGGTGAAACCAAATAATTCACTTTTTAGCAAGCAGGCTAAATTTAAATCATCATTTTGCAGAATGGAAAATTTGATAATTGCTAATAAATCTTGAAAGTATATTTGTTTTATTGCTAATTCTGGTAGAAAATTGACATTAGCAAATTTTTGCAATTCGCCAATAATATCAAATGCCAGTTCTTTTTTTGTATTTCTTTTTGGCACAATAATTGCTGTTGTTTTGCCTTGTTTGGAAATATTTAATAATTCTTCCGCAATACTTTCTGCCACTTGTTTTGCTCTATTTTGTTCCTCAACTTTTTGTTGCAGTAATGTAATCCAACTTTTTATTCTATCTTTATCATTGTCTAATTCTTTATTATCATCGTCAAGAATTAATGTCTTATCTACAACAACTCCTTTTCCATCAACGGCTGTTTTATGTTTTATTGTAAATCCAATAGAATTATTATTACAAAAGGCATCTATATTATTATTACATAATTCATCTGCTTGTTTTAAAATCTCTTTTTTAGATCTATAAGATGTGTCTAATATTACTTCATCGTGCCAATTTTGTTTATTTTCTTGCTTTGTTCTATTTTTAAAAAAATAATAATATTTATTATAATAATCTAAATTCGCACCTTGAAAGCTATAAATGGATTGTTTTTCGTCACCGACAACAAAAATAATGCTATTATCGCCATTTTTTTGTTTAAAATTGGATATGATTTCCCAGCTAATAGGGTTTGTATCTTGTGCCTCGTCAAGTATTAAATATTTTGTTGGCGGTAATAATCCTTGTTTTGCTATTTTTTTTGCTTCAAACAATATATCGTCATAAGTAATAACATTCAGCTGTTTTTTTATTTTTTCATATTCATGCAATATATGTTTTGCAATTTTTAATAAAGCCATCGTGCTGTCAAATGATAATTTATTTTGTTTTGTTATAAAATAATTTTGCACTTCACGAAAGGTATGTATTACGGCAATATCAAATGAATTTTTCATATTATTCTTTGGTTCTTTTCTTGGCTCATTTTTGTCCTTTAAAAAAACAATATTCTTCCATTCATTTAAATCATAAATATTAACATCATTGGCAGTCGTGTTTTGTGTTTTACTACGAGACTTTATGTATTCAAATAGTTTTATTATTTGGTATTCGTCTGTTTTATGTATTGTATCGTTAATATGATTGGTAAGTTCTTGTAAATTTGTGTTTTTCAAGTATCTTATTTCTTCCGGAAGTAAAAAAGATAAATCTTTGTGGTTTTGTATGTTATTATTATTTATGTCGGTATCAAAAACTTCTTCACATAATTCTCTAAAATTGTTTTGCTTCTCTATTACATCATTTATAATTTGGCAAAACTCATCGTATGATATACTTTTAGTAATATTGTAGACATCATTTTCTAAATATTTTGCATTTGAAATAGATTGAATTATTTGTCTTACAATTCTATTTTTTTCGTGAATATTTGATGATATAATTTTTACATTTTCTGGTAGTATTTTTTGTTTAATTAAAATTTTTTGACAAAATCCGTGTATTGTGTCTATTTGTAGACTATTGTAATTGATATTTTGCACTTGTTGAGCTTTATTGCATTGTTGTAGTGTAAGTAATTCATTTATTACTCTATCTTTCATTTCTTTTGCACCTGCATTTGTGTAGGTTATACATACAATGTCTTCTGTTTTAATGCCATTTTTTAGTAAGAAAAGAAATCTCCCAACTAACTTTGTCGTTTTTCCGCATCCTGCATTTGCTTTTATCCAGTAATTGCCGTTTATATCATTTATATTTGCAATAATACTATTGTAATCTACCATCAACGATGTTATATTGAGAATAATTATTTTAAATAAATATTATGCAAGGCAAATGTTATGTGTTTTTGTATTAGATGTATTATATTGTGGTTTGTTGAAGTATGATTTTATTTTGAAATAAAACGGAGATAAAATTTTTCCAATTACCAAAGTCTAACCACTGAAAATCAGCGATAACACATTTTATGTCTTGTGTGATTTTATGAATGATAGCATTATCTATTGATATAGACGGCACATGATTATCATATTTTATATCAATTTGTTGGATATTTTCTTTTATTTGATATGGCTTTTTGGTTTTTAAATAAGTTGATAGGTAATCTTGTTGAGTTTGAACAATACTCATATCATTTGTTTTAGTTAGGTTTATATGGATGCCGTTAAATATGGTTTTATGATAATCGGTTATATTTTGCAATAACAATTCTTGGTTAAAAACAAACATTCCACTATTCCAGTAATAATTATTGTTGATGTAAAAACTTTTAGCTGTTTTTATTGGTGGCTTTTCAATAAAACAATCAACTTCGTGAAACAAACTTGTATTAAATATGTCATCGTAAGCAACATTGTCTCCAGTATTGTTCTTGAAGGAAGTTGGCGATATTTTAGTTTTTATGTAGCCAAAATTGCTTTCTGGTGAGGTTGGTTTTATGCCGAATAAAATATGTTTTTGGTTTAAATAACAATACATGCTGGATATTTGAATTTGTCGTGCAAATACATCAACATCTTCTATTACCAAATCTGTTGGTGTGAAAAATAGCACATTGTCTTTGTTACATATTTTCACAATAGATGTAATAATTGGAAAAGTATTTTTTGGTTCTTTTTCGGCTATAATTGTGTAATTTGTTTCATTGATTTCACTTAATTGTTGTTTTACGATATCAGCATATATTGCATTTGTTGCTATAAACATATTTTCATTGCGAAATGTGTGTCTTATCCTAATTGCTGTAAGTTGAAATGATGATTGGTTGTTACTAAAAAATTTCAAAAATTGTTTAGGCAATGTTGTTTGTGATAATGGAGCCAATCTTGTGCCGTTTCCGCCGGCAAGTAAAACCGGTGCAATTTTCATATATTTTCTTACAAAGAAGATTTATTTTTCTAAATGTCAAATGATTGAAGTGTTGGTGGGGATATAGTTTGTTAAAATAATCTCCCGTAGTCACTCATATTTCCATACATCTTTCCAAGAAGTGTTTGTTTTATAAAATTTGTGATTTGTTTTTCATACATTTCTTTTCTATCTTTATACTTAAAATGTCGCTGTATGCTATCAATTCTTAATCTTTGGTATATTTCTGGAAAAGAATAAAAATGTTTTTTTAATGTCTCATTGCCATCAATAACATCTTTCATTCGTTGCGAAATTTCAAAAGTTTCTTTACAATTTTCTAATGCAAGTCGTCCGGCATTGGTCATTTTTCCTTGTTTTTCAAGCCATTTGCATCTTTCCTTATTTAATTCCGTCCAAGGACTTTTCTTTTGTCTTGGGGAAAATCTTTGAACGATTTTTCCATCAACATTTCTGCAAGTGCTATCAATCCAGCCGAAGCATAGAGCAACATATACGGCATCAATATATGACAAACTGCCATCTTGAGGTTTTCCTTTTTTAACCTCAATAAAACATTCATTTATGCGATTATAATTTTGTAAGAGATAGCTATAAAATTCATTAAAAGATTTAAATGTTAGTATATCTCTTATAGTATTTGTCATACATTTTAATAGTTTATGACTTCCTGTGTATTATTTCTTAAATCAAACAATTCAACTCCGTCTGGTTGAAAGTTTAGTTGTAAATTCCAAAATTCAACACCTTTATCAATTGCATCCGTCACAACCTGTTTTATTATTGTGTAATTTTTACTCTTCAAATGTCCTTTGATTTTTGTTATTTTATAATCCGGAATATATTGATTTATTGTTAGTAAAATTGCTTTTTCGTGTTGTTTTAATGAATTTGCCAACTCTTTGATGTGTTTTTCAAATCTGTCAGTTGAAGAGAAATCGCTGATTTTTTTTGTTTTTATATGTGAACTATAATTGATTTCCAAAGATATGAGTGGTGTTTTAACTTCAAGGTATGTATCTCCAACTAAAAAATCTAATTTTGATTTACCTAATACGACTTCCTTATGAATTGTTGTGTAATTATTAACTATTTTATCAAGCTGATGTGTTTGTAATAAAAAATCTACAATTTTATTTGAAAAAATTAAGTTAATGCCTATCCATTTTTTATTGTCTTTACTTACATCATCACAAGAAATTGCCTCAACTGTGTATTTCAATTTTCTTTTTATGTCATCATTGTGCGAAAGTAAGCAAGCTACACCGGATAAATCAATATCGCCAATTCTTGTTGTAGTAGGGCAATGACATCTAATTTCTTTTCCATTTAGCATTACATCAATGGTAAATTGAGAGTTTCGTTTTATAATTACTGCTTCTTGTAATGGTTGTTTGAAGAAATATTTTTCTCCCATATTTGATTATGTTTACATCGATAAAATGGCGGACAGACAGAGATTCGAACTCTGGATACGGCATAACCGTATGCCGGTTTTCAAGACCGGTGCTTTCAACCGCTCAGCCATCTGTCCTATCTTAAACAAAAGGAATTGTTGAAAATAAAAAAAATATTAAAATAAATTGCAAGAGAAAACAGCAATGGCTCGTATTGCAAGCTTTACTTTTTTAGCATCTATGTTGGCTTTGTTTAACATATTTGCTTCACAGGCAGAAAGTGTTAAAAGCATAAACATAACTGGTAATCAAAGAATTGGTGAAAATATTATTTTATCAAAATTACCTTTTAAAATAGGGGATGAATTAACGGATAAAGATTTAAATAATGGTGTTAAAAAAATGTATAGCAGTGAATATTTTTCAGATATTTCAATGAACTTTGATAGTGAAAAGAAAGGTGTTGTTAATATAAATGTTTTTGAAAATCCAGTCGTTGCTGATGTTTATATTACAGGAGATACACAGCTTGATGCAGATGATATAAAAAAACAATTATCTACAAAGTCATTGCAAATGTATTCAAAAAATAAAGTAAAATTTGATGCTGATGGTTTACTAAATGTTTACCAAAGAATGGGCTATTTAAATACAAAAATAGAACCAAAGGTTGTATTTTTAGAGGACAATGCTGTTGATGTTATTTTTGACATTCAAGAAGGAGATTTGAGCTATGTTAAGGATATAAATTTTTATGGTAATAAAAGTTTTTTGAGTCGGCGACTTATTGAAAATATTGTATCACAAAAGCGTTCTTTGGTTGCTTTCACGAAGAATTCTGGAAATTTTACAAATGAAATGCTGGAACAAGATAAAAAAGCATTGATGCAGTTTTATCATTCGAGAGGTTTTGCAAGAATGTCGGTGGTGAATGCAACGGCTGGATTTGATAAAGAAAAAATGAATTTTGTATTGGATTTTTACATTAACGAAGGCGATATATATTATATCAATAATGTTGATATTGCTACTGATGTAAATAGATTTCAAAGTGATGATAAATTAAAAACAGCAATATCTGTTAAGGCAGGTGATAAATATAATATAGAAAAACTTAATCAAACAATCTTGGAAATTTCAAAATATCTATCAGAGCTTGGTTTTGCAAATGTGAGACCTTATTATAATCTCTCTATTGACGATGAGACGAGGAAAATTGATGTTAAATTTTTGTTTTCGGTTGGGCAAAAAATGTACATTGATAGAATTAAAATATCTGGCAATACAAAAACACATGATGGTGTTATTTTAAGAGAGTTAAGGGTTAGCGAAGGCGATTTGTATAATGCATCTTCAATAGCGGAAAGTCGTGATAGATTATGGATGACGGGATATTTTAAAAATGTTGAGATAAAGGAAAATATTATTCCAAATAGCGATCTTGTTGAACTGGAAATTGTCGTGGAGGAACAATTTTCCGGAACTTTAAATGGCTCGATAGGTTATAGTAATTACTTCGGTTTGACACTTGGTGGTGCAGTGCAAATAAACAATATATTTGGTAGAGGGTATAATGTTGGTTTATCAATTGATAAAAATGGTTTTATGGATAGGGCAAGTTTAAATTTCTTTAATCCATATTTCTTTGGTAAACACAATATTGGTTTTGGTGTTAATTTATATGGAACATATTTTGGAAGTCTATGGGGTGGAACGAAGTATACTTCTTGGTTACCATATAAAGGTTATTCGTATGGTGGCAGTTTAACTTTTAGTTTTGAGTTATTAAGTAGATTGTCTTTATCTGTTGATATTGGCTATTCTGCTTATAAATATAGCAGTATGACAAATTCTTGGTCATATAAATTATACGGGCAAATGATGGGTAATAGACAGAGTGTTTTTCTTGGACTAAATTTAACATATAATCAAATGAACAGATTTAGGTATGCAACTAAAGGTTATTTATTTCAAGCAGGTGTGATGTTTAGCGGTTTTGGTATTCCAAAGATACAACAATTTGTTAAATATACCGGAAGATTTATTCATAATTGGCAAATTTTTGGTGAGGATTTAATTTTTCATACTGAGATTATGGGTGGCTACGTTCAATCACTTGGGAGGCATCATCAGTTGATAGGTTTTGAAAATCTATTTTCATTAGGTGGATATCAAATGAGAGGATTTAATTTTTACGGCATAGGCTCAAATATTGCACGAACATATAACGGACAAACAACATATATGCTATATGCCATAGACTCAAAGGCTTATTATTATGCATCATTTGAACTTAGAAGTCCATTGTTTATACCAAAAGATTTCGGTGTATATGCTTCGGTATTTGTTGACATTGGTGCTGCTTGGGGTTTTTCTGGTGCATTGCTTAATACGACATACAATGTATCTCAGCAAATTGCTGGGATTGAAGTTAAGCAACCAGTTGAAGAAAAAATAGTTCAATCACCAAGGCCAAGAGTTTCTGTTGGTGTTGGCTTGACTTGGAACTCACCAATGGGAGCAATAGGTATTTATTATGCAAAACCACTGGTGAAACAGGTATATGATATGACGATGGAATTTGGTGTGAAAATTGGAACACAAATTTAATATTTCAACATATTATTTTAATAAAAAGATTTACAATTATTTTCTTAACGAGATTATAAATTATGGCTGATAATAATATTGGCATTGAAGCTGTTGGTTTTAGCACATCAAATATTGAATTTTCTTTAAAAGATTTTGCTATCGCCAAAGAACAAGATCCGGCAAAATTTGAGAATGGACTTTGGCAAAAAAACATGTCAGTTATTTCTCCAATTGATGATGTTATAACACTTGCCTATAATGCCATTAAGGACTTTTTAACAGATGATTTAAAAAACAAGATAGATTTGGTTTTATTTGCCACTGAAAGCGAAATTGATTGTTCTAAGTCTTTGGCCTGTGAATTGCATAATTTGTTGAAGTTAAACACAAAATGTCGTTGTCTTGATGTAAAACATGCTTGTTATGGAGGGACAGGTGCTATGTTTTTGGCAAAATCTTATGTGAAGGCTAACAAAAACAGCAAGGTTCTTGTAGTTATGTCTGATATAGCTTGGTATGGATTTGATACGGCTGGAGAAAACACAAACGGATGCGGTGCGGTTGCTTTGCTTATTTCAGACAATGCCAAGATTGCTACATTTAATAATAACAATATACATTTAACTGATTATAAAAATGATTTTTACAGACCAGTTTGGAAATCAACACCAATATGTGAAGGGCATTATTCTATTAAATGCTATTTAACGATGTTTAAAGAGGCAATAAAAGAGTATACTGATGTTTATTTGAGTGGTAAAGATATAAATTTTAGTGATAACTTTGATTATCTAATATCGCATATGCCATTTCCAAAAATGCTTGATAAGTGCATGCAGATTGCTGGATTTGAAGGTAAAAGTAATCAATATGCAGACATTATAAAACTTTATCCAAGTTTGGTTGGTAATATATATACCGGCTCGCTTTATGCAGGTTTATTGTCTTTTTTAGAGAATTGTAAGGAAAATTTGTCTGGTAAAAAAATACTAATGTTTTCGTATGGCTCTGGGGCACAATGTGAGATGTATTCATTGAATATTTTAACTGGATATGAGAAATGTTTAAATAAGAAAAAACATAGTGATTTATTGAAAAATCGTAAGAAGATAGACTATTATGAATATAAAAAATTATTTAGTGAATACGATAAAAGGGAAGGGTGTTTGAATTATCAACCAAGTGAAACAGATTATAATTATAGCAGAAATGGAAATCTTATTTTGACAAAAATAGAAAATGGTATAAGATATTATAAAGAAAGCAACATTTAAGCTGTTTTTATTATGAGTAAAATTGTTGTAAAAGTTCCTGCAAAATTAGTTATATCTGGCGAGCATTCTGTTTTATACACAGGGAAGGCAATAACTTGTGCTATTAGCAGATATATGGTGATTAAGATTAAATCTATTAAGAGGAATGTTATTAAAGTAAAGGGTAATGGATTTAGAGTTAAGCATAAATTAAAAGACTTTTTATCACAACCTTTTGATAATGAGCTTGAATTAGAAATTATCCGTAGTTTTTTTCTACAAGCCAATATAAAACCAAAAGGTTTAAGTATTTCTATAAAAAGTAAAGTTCCTGTTAATTGTGGTATGGGTTCAAGTGCTACTATCATTACTGGTATATTATTTGGTTTAAATGAAATTTTTGAAACAAACATTTCTCGTGATGATTTGATTGCATTGGCGACAAAATTGGAAGATGTTTGTCACGGGAAAAGTAGCGGAATTGATGTTGTGAGTGTTGTGAATGGTGGTGTATTGTATTTTAATAATGGAAAATATGAGAAAATACCTCATTCATTTGATGAGGTTTGGTATATTAACACTGGTAGGCCTAATTTTAGCACAAAAGATGTTGTTGATATGGTTTCCAAAAACCCAAATCTTACGGAAGATAGTTGGAAAGAATTTGATAAAATAGCTATTGCTATAAAAAATAATATCGTTAATAACAAAAAAATATGTGATTTGATTGTAAAAAACCAACAAATGTTGCAAGAAATTGGCATTGTATCGAATAGTGTTAATGAATTTATAAGAAATTTACTCAATTATGATATTTATGCAAAAGTTTGTGGTGCTGGAACAATCGCAGAACTTGATACATCTGGAAAATGCGGGGTAATAGCTGTTTTTCAAAAATTATCAAAGATGCAGGTTAAGATTTTGAAAAAACTTTGCTACCAATGTTCTTTTAAGCTGAAACAGGCTACTATCGCTAATGCTGGTATTGAGATAGATGGAGTATAGAAAATCTATTTTGAATTAGTTGATTATTAAATATTTAATCCGTTATGAATTAACATAGGATTATTGTATTTGTATGAGAGAGATGAAGAATGTAAAAGGGAGTCTGCTGGTGTGTGCTTTGTTATTTTTGTTTTGTTCTATAAGCAGAAATAACATTTTCGCTGATGAGATTGTAAAATCTAATGTTGATTGTATTAAAAATATGGTCAATAAGATTATGAAAAATAATCCAGATATAAAAAATCTCGACACATATAAACAGAAACAATTCGCTGTTGATACATATTTTCCATATTTTGACCTAGAATGGACTGCCAAAATGTCTATTGGTGTTAATTATAAAAATCTCGATAAGACAAATCAAGACAGGTATGTTAAAGAATTTTCAAAGTTTTTTTCATATATATGGTTGCCATATCTTTATATAGATAACACTACTGGTGCAAGATTGGTGGTTAAAGATAAAACTACAAAAATCAATAATGATGAATACATTGATATTGTTATTTATGCACCGGATGGTAAGACATTTAACCTTAAATTAAGGGTAAGAAATAAACAAGAGTGGCAACATTGTAAAATTTTAAATATAGTTGTGGATGGTGTTGATTTGGCTATGTCATATCGTGCACAATTTGATGCATATATAGAACAGAATAATGGTAAAAGTGATAGTATTATTAATTATTTAACCCAAAAAAATCAACAATATAAAAAAACTTCCGGTATAGTGTTGCCAATAGATTAATTTAATTTTTCTGTTGATTATTTTATAATTTAATATATATATATATATTACTTCTATATGAAGAAAGGTTTTATACAAAAAGCTTTACCTGAAGCAACATCATTTATCAAGAACGGCTCTGGTCGCATTGTGGATGATGGTATTTTAAAGTCAGGACAAGAAGAAGAAATGGCAAGTTTTGCGGGTGCCTTCAAAGAATTATTAAAGGACAATAAAGTACTACAACATAGTGACCCTGTCCCTGATCGCGTTGTGGTTGATGATAATTTAATGTCAGCTTTAAAGGCAGAACAAGAAGAAAAGGAAAGTTCGAGGAGTGCCTTAGAAAAATTATCAGAGAAAGATGAAGAAATAAAACATCAAGAAGAATTATGGGATGGTTTGTTGAGAAAACGAGCAAATGTGGATAATACTGTAAAAAAACTTCCAGATAGTATCTATAAAAATTTTGATGGCGATTTTTTCGAAATAAGACATTTACCATCACATTCTATTAATATTAATGACAAGATAGAGGATGTAAAAAACTCAATGCATGACAGTGCAAATATTATTTATAAAGATTTATTCGGTAAGGGTGTAGATGATAGGAGCATTTCATATAATTATAGTCATAACGAAGAACAATTTAAACCAAGTAATGCTTTTTTTAATAATTCCACATTTGTCGATATAAATGTCGATAAAGAGATGGTTGATTATATGAATAAAGAATTGAAACAAGATAATTTGCTTAGAAAACTCATCGATGTTAATCACGATGGTGATTTATCAAAAGATGAGATACAGGATTACTTTGATAAATTTCGTAAATACGAGACTGGTATTTCAGTTAATGATCTGACGAACATCTTTGCGGTCAAAAACAATGTCATTGTACAAGATTCTCTTTTCGGAGATAAAGAGGAACTTGGTTACCGTGATATTAAAGGCAATAGCATAATAACAGATAACGACTTTGACCTTCTTGATAAAGCAGATGGAAAAGTAGATGGAATCATATCAAAGGATACTTTTGCAAAATTTGGTTTTGATAAAAATGGAGATGGAATTATTGACCAAGATGAGTATAAAGAAGGAATGAATTGTGTTAAAGAGGCTGTTGCTAATATTTCTCATAACGATGCAGATCCAAAGACACCTTATGATGTAGATCCAAAAGATGTGAATAATGGGTCATCACAACATCAGCCATCAACACCAGAAGAATCTAATGTAATAGATATGTAATTACTGTCTATTATTTTTCTGTGAAAATAAAAAGTTTGTTAAATCAATAGTATTGATAAAAACAAATACTCTGTTGTAAAAAACTCCTGATTTTACCTCAATCATACACATTGTGTATACAGGTAGTAGATATTTACTTGTTATATTGGATATAACGGCATTTATAAATTAAATATTCACTAATAGCTGTTTGTGGTGAAAAGAAAAATAAAAATTATCAAGAGTTTTTTACAACAGAGTATAATAAGAGCAAAGATATTTGCTTTTTATTTTTCTTATCAAGATTTTAATATTAGTCGCCTCGATAGCTCAGTTGGTAGAGCATGGGACTGAAAATCCCTGTGTCGTTGGTTCGATTCCGACTCGAGGCACGGCTGGTTGTTGCTATTTTGTTTTATCTATATCATTTTTATTTAATTCTGTTGTTGGCATTTTTTCCTTGCTATATGAGTAATCAATTTCTTTAATAAATATTTATTACAACACAAAAACATCAAATTGATTATCATTGGTTTATTAATGTAGCAAATATGGTTATGTTGATTGGTTGTTGCAAAAAACATTTTGTTAAAAGAATTTTTTAATATAAAAAAATATAACCAAAGGTTTATAGTCTATCACTTATCACTAAATGTTTGATATTTTTTAATCTTTTTTAACAATTTTTATTGTATAATTTATGTATGATGATATAATTTGATGTTTTTTGTCATTAGTTTTATGAGTAGAAGATTTTTTATATTTACAACTTTATATTTCGTTGTGCACTTAATGTTTGTATGTAATGTTAGAGCGGAAGATATTGAGCCACAATCTGGTGTAGAAATAGCACAGCAAGACAAACTTGAAGTAGTTGATGGAGAGAAACAAGCAGTTGTAGCTGACGATATGGATGATGAGACTGATGTTTTATACAATAATCAACCAATAAGTATGCAAAGAAGATGGAATATAGATGGATATATGTTTCTTGGATACGGTATGTCATTCGCACAACCAATGGATATTAACGGTATAGATTATAGTTCCTTGTTAAGGAAATTTCAGTATGGATTTATTGTTGGTGGCGGTGTGTTGTTAAATGATATTTATGGTGTTGGACTGAGTTTTATAAACATGAGAGGTATTGATAAAGTTAGCAAGGATGATTCAAGGTTTCGTTCAATTCAAAATGCATATTATATGATCAACTTAGACATAAGTATAATTATACCTATAAGGTTATTTAAGGGTAGATTGCAATTTTATGCCATTGGCGGTGTTACTGGTCTATTTACTGATGTCAATAATCGCCTAAAAGATGGTGTGAATATTGATAATCCGGGTATTAAGTTTTCTTTTGGTGCAAATGCCGGCGGTGGTATAGAAATGTTTATGAGTAGAAATTTGTCTGCTCGTTTTGAAGGCAGATATATATTTCTGCCAACCAGTGCACCTTTGTCTAATTTCTTTATGACACAGATTATGTTAATGTTACGGATATAATGTTATTATAACTATATTGGATGTTTAGAACAGATAAAGCTAATCAAGGTTTTATACCTTGTATAAAGGCAGATATGAAGATGTTGTCTTTTATTTTTACCATTTCAGTCTCGCTTGGTGAGAAAACTTTTTGTAGTTGCACTTACTGGCGAGATTGATTTGTTTTTGTTGGAAAAATACGGATTTAATCTTGATAAAATTGAAAGTTGTTGTTTTACAGGAAACAAAGAGGATAGGGGAAATGTTAATGATGTTATAAAAGGCAAGCTTAATTATATCGCTGATGACATATTTTATATTAGCAAAGGAAATATTAATATTCTATTTACTGGAATTGGAAAGGTAAACTCAACTTATGCATTAACGAGGTATTTATGTGAAATTGGACAACCTGATGTAATTTACAATATAGGCACAGCTGGTTGTTGCAATAATAGTATTGCTGTTGGAGATTTGGTTTTATGTAATAAATTTATACAACTTGACATGAATGCTACACCGCAAAATGTTGATGAAATAGGATTTACACCATACGATGATTTTGGATTTATTATTGATAATGGTGTTGTGAATGGAAAACCTGATAATATTATGAAATATGTAAAAAATGGTAATTATATTTGTGCTACAATGGATACTTTTAATATTTCCGATACAAAATATGATGTTTATGATATGGAGGCTTATGCTTTGGCAAAAGTAGCTCTTCGTTTTGGTGTTGATTTTGTGTGTGTTAAATATATTACTGACAATATATTGAAAAACCAGCAAAAGAAAACCGATGAAGATTGGAAAAATGCTTTAAAAGATGGTAGGAGTAAACTTACCAACTTAATAATTGGATGTTTATAAATGATTGCCTTTTTGTCGTGCTTTATTTCTGGTATCATTTAAAGATAATACTTTATCCCAGTTTTTTATTCGTTTAAGCTCGTAGCCAATGGTTTCTGTTGTTGAAATACTTTGTTTATTGGTATTATCTATAATTGTTTGTATATTTTGTTTTTTTTGTTTTTTTCGTTGAAGAAGATAATTCTCAACCATAATACAACATACGGCACCGCAGGCACCATTTTTTGTTTGATTGCCGTTTTTATTTTCATTTGTTTTTGCGATGTGATCAAATATTTTACTTTCTTTGTCATTAAGTTCTTTGTCATTTTGATTTTGAGTATCTAAGTAGTTGCCATCGCATAAAGAATATCCCATCTCCATCAATTGCAGAGCCTGTTTTTCACCAAATAGTTCACAAAATACATCTTTTTTGTCTTTACATTTTTTGAATTTTTTTGTTTCAAGAATTTGTCCATTTGGGTCTATCAGCACTAATGCTTTGTGTTTATTATCTAATATAGCTGTTGTGAAATGTTCGTCGTCCAGTATTGATATAATTTGTACTTCTGATTTTTGGTTTATTTCTATTTCTTTGTCCGGCTCTAATGCAACAAGGATATCGTGATATTTTTCTAATAATTCTTTTTTCCTTTTATCGTGTTTTTTTTCATAGTAAGATGTAAACAACCATTCAAGTATTATATCAATAATACTTCTACCTTCTTTTTCTTTTTCTAATTCCATTTCAGACAATACATCATTGTTGATATATACACATTTATCTCTGCTTGTGATTATGTTTGTGGTTGAAACATTATCATATTGATTTGCAGTTATCTTGTTTGCGATAGCTACTTGTTGGTCTGTAAGTGTTCCGTCCATCTATAAAATTAAATACATAATATTGTAATACTTTTCCTGATGTTTTCAATAAAATAGCTAATTATTTTTTCAAAAATCGCCTATGATTGATAAAATTTATTTGTTATGTCTATTAGTTTTCCATTTTCTATTTTATACATTTTTTGATTTGTTGTTTTTTTATTTAATCCACCGAGTTTTTCAATATAAGGTCCAACTTTCAAGTAATCTAAACTATTTATGAGTTTTTCGTCAACCTTTTCAAGCTCTAATCCCGTGTATAAACAAACTTTTAAACGATATTCTTTTGCAATGTCAATCAATTCAAGTAATCTTTCAAGTTGCCATTCACCACCATAAAACAGCACACAGGAGGCATATTTATTTTTCTTAATGATATTTCTAAACATATCATCTGTCAACAACTCACCAAAAAAAGGGTCCCAAGTAAAAGCACTATGACACCCTTTGCAGTGAATAGGGCAACCAGACAATGATATTGCCAATGCCAATTCATCCGGAACATCTTGTGTGGTTATGTAATTTGATGATGAATATAACACCTGTTTTGTTTTTGACATATTTTTTTTACTCCATATCCGTTTTTACATCGTCTTCCTGTGTGTCTTCATTTATTTTTTGTAGCTTATCACCGCTTACATCTGTTGGTTGTTCTTCAAGCTTCGTTTTTACACCGTCTTCTTGATTTGATTTAACGATGTTGTGTTTTTTGTTGTATGCTTTAATATTTGCGCTCGCTCTTCTTTCAAGGTCTCTAATGTGTAGTGGAGTTCTGCTTTCTTGAATACAACCACTTGGTAGACCATTTAGACGAAAATCTCCATATTGAACTCTTGTTAATTTTACAACTCGCAGTCCAAGATGCCACATTACACGGCGAATTTCATTGTTTTTACCTTCAAAAATAATAATTTTTAAAACATTATAAGGTTTGCCGTTTGATGGTTGTTTTTCTACGATAATTTTACCATAATGTGTTCCTTCTATGTTTATGCCATTTCTTAAATCTGCCAGTTTTTTTTCAACTTCTTCATTCATTTCACCTATAACTCTGGCAAAATATATTCTTTTTAGCTGTGTCGCAGGCATTTCCAATAGTCTCGCTACTTCGCCGTTATTAGTAAGCAGGAGCAAACCTTCTGTATTCATATCAAGCCTACCAATTGACATTAGCCGACCAAATTTACTTGGTATAAGTTCAAAAATTGTTTTTCGTCCTTGCGGGTCATTGTTTGTCGTGACATATCCGGCTGGTTTGTTGAAAATATAAATTTGTGTTTTTATTGGTTTATTGGCTATTTCTTTACCATTAACAGATATCGTATCTTCATAACTTACGAGATAACTTAAATCTTTACATTCTACACCATTGATTTTAACTTTGCCATTTTTTACGAGTTCACCGGCATCTCTTCTACTTGCCACACCAAGTATGGCAAGTCTTTTTGCTATTCTATCTTTTCTTTTATTTTCTTTATCATCTCTTTTTTTGTTGAAAAACTTTTTTTTACCAAAAAACTTACCACCATTTTTCTCATCTTTTTGTTGAAAAGTCATATTTCACACAAAATGAAGCATTCATATCAAGATTTATTGTCAAGTGATTATGATTTTTCGCACCGATATATTGTTTTTATTCACATGCAACTAACTGTTCTTCTGGAAAGCTAATATGATTTCATCTTCCTTCATATTTACGCCTGTGAGATTGTTAAGTTTGTCATATTTGTCGGTTGTTTTGTTATAAACATAATAACTTACAGCATCGTAATTGTTTAAATTATAGCCTGTTTCTATATCATTTTTCTTCATTTTTTTACAATCGTGAGTCAAAAAATTTACTTTAACGTTTCTGCCATATAAGTCTTGTTTCACGATGAAACCTTCGTCATTCAAATTAGTGAGATTATTTGGGGCTTTATTACCAAGTATATTGGCTTTAGCAAGAACCTCGGCTGTCTTTTTGTCATCGTCTATCTTTTGTTTAATGTTGTCGAATGCATTGCCTAATTTTTGTTTTATGTCTTGTGTATTTTCTAAACTTTCTAAATTGTCCACAGCATCGTCAATTATATCTTTTAATGTTTCATCAGAAGTGAGATCATTTTTTAAAGCGTCTAATGATGCAGAAAAGCCGTTTAATTTATTTTCGGCTTCTTGCTTACCTTGACTGAGTGCGTCCTTCTCTTGAGTGAGTGCTTTATTATCTTGCACTTTTCGTTGTAATTTTGTGATAACCTCTTTTAAATTATCAGCGACTTTGTTGAAAGCATTTTCCAATTCATCTTCGTCTTCAATTTTTTTTAATTTTACTATGTCTTTAATTTCGTTATTTACTGCTACATTGTTAGCAATCGTATTTATTGCTTTTCTCATATTGTCAATGTCTTTTTTTTGGTCATCGTGCTCTTTTGTTATTTTTTCAATAGCTTTGAACGTGTTTTCAGTATTGTTGGGTTTATTTAACGGTTTATCTAACTTTACATTTTTTAAATCAAGTATTAATTTATTGACTGAGTTATAAAAACCAGTGAATAAACTTAATTTTGCTTGTTCGTCAGGATTTTGATTGTTTTTCATTGTATTTGATTGTATTTGTAAATCGAGATTATTCTCTTCTGTGTTTGTTTGAAAACATGCTGTTAAACAATTCATAAATTAAAAATTAAAACTACATATATGATAAATAAAAAGAAAAATATAACAAGAAATTTTTTAATTGAATTATTTTTCTTGACAATAAAAGCCATTATAAGTGTATAAATACTGAATTATTTATGGCAAATATCACTGCAAATGAATTAAGTGTTGGAAATTTAATTAGGTATAAAAATTCTATGTATCGTGTTGTATCAACAGAGCATGTCAAGCCGGGTAAAGGTGGTGCATTTATACAAGCAGAATTAAAAGATATTAAAACAGGAACGAAGTTAAATGATAGATTTCGTAGTGACCAAGTGGTTGATAAGGTGATGTTTGAAAGCAAGAATGCACAATATCTTTATAAAAATGGGAACGATTTGGAATTTATGGACTTAGATAGCTATGAGCAGTTCCAACTTCCGGCCTCTATGCTTTCTGGACCTGTTGAATTTTTGGTTGAAAATATGGAAATAATGGTCGATTATGCTGATGGGGAAATTGTTTCAGCTACTTTGCCACAAAAAGTTCAATGTAAAATCAAGGAAACACAACCATTTATAAAAGGACAGACGGTTAAGGCATCTTTTAAGCCAGCATTACTTGAAAATGGTTTGACGGTTCAAGTTCCAGATTTTATTGAAAGTGGGGAAGAGATTATAGTTTCAACAACCGAATTAGAATATGTAGAAAGAGCGAAGAAGTAATTATTTTTTTGTAAATTTAATTATGAAAAGGGTGTTGTTATTACTTTCCTGTGTATTTGTTATTGGCATTGTGAGCGGATGCAGCGGAAAAACAAATGCTATATCATATAAATCGCCTTGTGTATCGGCTAATGGTGGACCTTGTGAAAGATATAGTGTGAATGATTGGTGGCTAAAAGGTGAGGGCGAGCCAAGGCTTGTGCGAGCATTGGTTTAATTGATGTTATAAAACTATAAGTATGTTTTTTTACACCAAGCCTACATGTAAGAATAATGATCGCATCGTGGACAAGCCGATAGATGTTGTATATAATCGATTTTATATGCAGATGAGATTATTAAGGACAAAAATTGAGCAAAACGATAGTGAGAAAAAAAGTATTTCCATTACAGGTGTAGTTGTTAAGGGAAAAGGCGGAGATACGATACTACACTATCCAACAATCAACCTCAACATCACAACAAACAATGATGATAAAAATAGCAATATTATCGTTGAAAATGGTTCGTATATTTCAAATGTAGCTGTTAATAAAAATTATTATAATGCAGTCTCTTTTATAAATGAAAATGTTATAAAAACACATATTATTAATTTTAATGAAGATGTAATTGGTAAAAAAGTAAAAATTAGACTTATACAATTTTTACGACCAGTAGAAGAATTTGAAACAACAAAAGACTTGGTTGAAGCTATGGCGAGTGATGTATTTTTGGCAAAAGACTATTTTTATCTCAAAAAATAGAAAAGATAAAACCATAGAAATCTTTGTTTTAAACGGACAAGCTATAATTTTTAGTTTTAACTTTATCAATTAAGATATATGCGATAATATCCTTTTAACTGCCAATCCTGCATTATCAAGCTTGTCTCCTTGTCCTATAACCGCCAAGTCGTAAATCATATTTACCAAATCTTCGCCATTTTTCTTGTTATCGGTATTTTTTTCATCTTTTAATAGCTCAAATGCTTGTTTTACTAATCTATGATTTGGGTTTATTTCAAGAATTTTTAAAGACCTTTTTTTAAGTTGTTTTTGTGCTACCAAAAACTCCTCCATTCGGCTATCCATGGCACCCGGTGCAATAGATAGGCAACTTGGACTATCAACGAGCTTTGTTGTAATTTTAACCGCAACAACTTTGCCTTTTAGTATATTCATAAAAGCATCTATCATTTCTTTTTCTTCCTTAGTGTTTTCTGTGTTATCGTCTTTTTTGGCATCTTTGTCTATTTTTGATAAATCTATATCGGCTCTGGTTATGCTTTTTAAATCTTTACCTTTATGGTCGTGTATAACATTCGTCCAAAAGCTATCAACGACATCAGTTAGTAAAATAACTTCTATGTCATTTTTTAAGAATATCTCCATTTCTGGTGAATTCATCATATCGTCAACATCTTCGCCGATGAAGAAATAAATATCTTTTTGTTCTGGTTGCATTCCATTTATGTAATCATCAAAGCTAATTAGCTTATCTTTTGATTTACTCGTATAAAAACGGGTCATTTGCATTAAACTTTCTCTATCAGCAAGGCCATCACATAATCCTTCTTTTAAAACTGGTCCAAAGTTATGCCAAAATGCTTCATATCCTTCCTTATCATTCTGCATTTTATCTTTTAATTCATTAAATACTTTTTTAACAATTGTGTCTTTAATTTGCGATAATATTCTGTTATTTTGTAATGTTTCACGGCTTACATTTAATGGTAAATCACTACTATCCACAACACCATATACAAATCTTAAATAATGTGGTATAATATCAATATTTTGCTCGCTAATAAATACATGTCTAACATATAATTTAATACGAGTTAACATATCTGGATGGTATAAATCAAATGGTTTTGTTGTCGGGATGAATAGTAATGTTTTAAACTCAACACTACCTTCAACATTGCTGTGTATTGTTATGTACGGCTCGCTTGGCATATGACATATTGAATGGTAGAATTCAGTGTATTGTTCTTTTGTTATCTCGTGTTTATTTCTTAACCATAATGCCTTTTCCGGATTTATTTGTGTAATCGTGTCTTTTTCTCCACAAAATTCTATTGGCACTGATATATGATTTGAATATGTCTTTATGATATTTTCAACCTTGAAGCGGTTTAAATAATCCTCTTTTTCGCTATCTTTGATGTAAACAATAATTTCTGTTCCATAATCAATGGTATTATCTTCTGTAATTTCAAAACCATCTACACCATTTGATTTCCAAATGTATCCTTTATCGCTATCGTTATCGTTTGTATTATTCTTAATAGCATCATTTACGACATTTTCGGCTCTTCTCTTTGTTCTAACTTCTACTTTGTCGGAGACCATAAAGCAAGAATAAAATCCAACACCAAATTGTCCAATTAACTCTTCTGCATTAGCCTTTTCTTCTTTTGCTTTCTTTAAAAAATCTTCTGTTCCGCTTTTGGCAATAGTGCCAAGATGATTGATTAACTCATCTTTGTTCATTCCAATTCCGTTATCTTTAACTGATATGTATCCTTCTTTTTCATTTAATGAAACTACAATTTTTGGGTTATAACCACTATCATCTTTTAATGCCTTAATCACTTCCAAATATCTGGTTTTTTCACAAGCATCCGATGCATTAGAAATAAGTTCTCGTAAAAATACATCTTTATTTGTGTATAATGAATGAATGACTAATCTTAAAACTTTTGAAACTTCCGCATTAAAATTATACATATAAAAAAACAGAAAACATCAACACTCCCAAAATCTGATATAGTTTTACTTTTAACTTTTTCAAGAATAATTGTTGATATTTTGTTAAAAAAATATACCATTGATGTGTGAAAGGCGAAAAAGAAGAACTACAAAAAGGAGAATCTTTGGATGATTCAACATTATCTATTAAATCAGAAGTAGAAGGACAAAAAGATGTTTTTGAATTATTAAAGGATGATGCTAATGTTTCTAAAGACTTTGAACAAATTGGTGGTTTTAAGAATATAAAGATACTCCGTAAACAAGATAAACCAGAATTTATACAATTTGTCAATAACGAAGAAACAACTGGCAAAGCAACCAACGATAATGTATTTGGAGACGAAGAATGTTTTTATCATGCTGTGTTGAGAACTATTGAAAAAGACAAAAGCATTAAATTTATTGGTAAAAATATTCAAAGATTTGCAGGAAACAATCTGGGTGTTGCTGCAGATGATGACGATGTATATCTGTGTCTGTATTTAATTGCTAATTTGTTCAGTCAACTTTGCAATGAAAAAAAAATGAAATCGTTATTAAACAACATAGCTTATTCTGTACAAAACATGTCATTACTAAACCCAAACAACAATGAGACATTGGAAGAAATGTTTGCTTATGCAGATAAACAATCAAAGAACAGCAAGACAGGCGAAGAGGAATGCCAAAAATATCTACAAGCTATATGCGAAAAACTCGACGAAATAATTGAATCATTTGATAAAGACAATAAAAAAATAATCAATAAGTTTTTATGTCAACTTTTTTTTCTAATATTTTTTACGAATAAAATTGATATTAAGCCAGAGAATATATTAGTAGAAAAAAACAACAATAATGTTAAAATTATACATACTGATGTTGATGATTATACAATGTGCAAAGGGATGTTCGATACATTTAAAAACCACGAAAAATATGGTTGGTACTTCAACAAATTGTTTTTAAAGACAATATGGAAAAGAATTTCCAGCGATGAACTTTCTGAAGATTTTCATGAATATATCGAGAAATATACATTAACAGAAGAAAAACTCAAAAAAATAATCAGTAGAACGGTAAAAAATGTCTTTCGTTCAAACGACGACATAAAGACTAATAAAGTCGATGCAATAAATCCATCTTCGATTATATCTTTATGCGACAAATCATTTCAACAGATGAAGAAATATATGAAGTATATGTCAGACACAGTAATAAAAGAAATTGAGCTTAATGGTGGTAATAATGAAAAGAAAAAACACTCATAAATGTTCTTGAACAGAATTGCAAAGTATTAAATGATATGCTCGAGAATCATGGAATGATAGATGATTGTGTAAATAGTTCTATCACGAAATATCAAACATTAAAACAAAAACTACAGCCGGAAAAAAAATATGAACAACTAAAAGACAAATACGACATTTCTAACAAGATAAACAATGCACAACCTAGATATAATTGTTGGTGTATAGGTGACAACAATTATTTTGGTTGCAAGAAAAATGGTAAAGGATGTGGTTGTTTTGGAGTTAATATTACTTAAAAGTTTATCGTTTTTATTTTGATAATGAAAGTTAGCACAAACATATTTCTTGTGTTCATAATGATATACAGCCTGCGACTGCACTTAATTGGTGATTAATCAATATTTTTCTGTTCTCCACTCTTCAAATCCTTTTGTATTAACTTACTATCTTTTTCAAAAACAACAAAATCAGCCCCAATTTGATTAGCATATTTTAAACCTTTAACAAAATCATTTTGAAATGAGAAATTAACTTCATTTCTTGCATTGGCAATAAACTTGCTTTTATCTGTTAAATGGCAGTAGAGCGGTTGTTGTGCTGGTAGCTTATTTTTATTCATAATTTCCATCAGTCTTTCTATTCCAAACGCAAAGCCAAATGCAGATAGTTGCTTGCCTGACATATCATTTATAAGATTATTATATTCACCGCCACCACAAATTGAATTTTGTGTTTCTCCAATTTTTGTTGTTATTACTTCAAATACAAAACCACTATAATAATCAAGACCGCGGACAAGGTTATTATCAATTTCACAGAGTAAGTCTTTGTTGTTATCTTGCTCCGTAAATGATAGCAAATACTTTTTATGTTCGTCGGTTAAATAATCTATAATTTTTGGTGCATTTGTTAAGATTGCTTTGTCCTGTTCGTCTTTTGAATCCAGTATTCGTAAAATATTTGTTTCTAATCGTCTCTGGCTGTCTGTTGAAAGTTTGTTTTTGTATTGTAATAGATATTTTTTTAATTCATTGGTGTATGCTTTTCTTTCTTCTATTGAGCCGAGATAGTTTATCTTAATTTTAACATCTTCTATGCCTATTTTTTTTAAAAAAATGGTTATAAATTCAAGATAAACCTTAATTTCCGATGCCATATCTTTTAAACCAAAGATTTCAAAATTTAATTGATTGAATTGCCTGTATCTACCTTTTTGTGGTCTATCGTAGCGAAATGCAGACCCATATGAAAAATATTTATGTGGAAAAGGCCCTTGAAATAAGCCGTTTTCAATAACAAACCTACAAACACCGGCCGTTATTTCTGGGCGAAGTGCTAACATGTCTCCACTTCTGTCCTCAAACCTGTATATTTCTTTATGTATAATATCACTTTCATTGCCGAGATTTCTTTCAAACAAAGAACAATATTCAACTATTGGTGTTGTTAAGTGCTGAAAATTATAATTTTTTGCTACTTCAGTTGCAGTATTGACTATGAAATCAAATACATCTGCATCTTTTCCTGTTAAATCTTTCATTCCACGCACTAAACGATATTCATTGTTTGCCATAATATATCTATATTAAAACATTGTGATTGTGAAAATAAATTGCAACTCAATTACTTTTTTTATATCATAACTATGTGATTTAATATATGTCAGTTAGTTCTTATGGTAATGGAAACAAAAATTGTGCTTACGATGTTATTGATTTTGTAAAACAGCAACATCATAATGCAAATTATTCACATCAATTAGCACAAGTTAACAAAAATATTACACCATTTAACAAAAATCACTTTGATATAAATAAAAATAAAAATAAATATGGTATAAAAGTTAAATCTATTTACCAACAATTGGATGATAGGGCAAAATACTTAGAGAAAAGACATCAGGTTATGACTGATTTATTTAAAAGAAATGAAGAATTATATGGAACACGACATTACGATCCTGTAAAATTTTGGAAACAACAATGTTATAACACCTCAAGGTTTAATCAAAATATGTTAATCAATACAATTTGGCTTCAAGCAGTGGCAAATCATGTCAGATAACACGACTTGTTTTGTGTTGGGCAAGTCTACATATATTTTTTATCGAAATATGAAAAACTTCTGTTCATCAATGGTATTTCTCTGTTGTTTACTGGTTTTTTTGTTTTATTTAATTGAGCTTTCTTTTGCTTAATTTCATTATTTATTTTTTTCAACTCATTTTCTGCGTAATTTAATTGCTTTTTTATTTCTACACAATTACTTGTTATCTTACTGTATTCTTCAATCTCTTTTCGTTTATTTTCAAGTTCTATGTTTACATCGTTCAGCTGCACCTTTAGTTGATTTAATTCCAAAAGCCCTTCATTTGTCTTTGTATTATCATTTATATCTATAAGCTCATCATGTTGAGCTTTTATGTTGTTATACTCATCCTGCAACTCCTGAAGCTTTTTATTATTGACTTCCATTTCATTATTCTTTTGTTGTAGCTGTTGCTCTAATAATTGACACTTATTCTGCACTTGCTTCAAGTTTTCTCTATTTTTCTTTAGCTCTTTGCAGAGGTGTGAACGATATTTACTTTGTATTTTATTAATTTTTTCTAGTGCGTTTTCGGTTTTGTATTGTTCAATATCAAACTCTTCCTTCTTATCGATGTTTTCGTTATCATTATTTGTACTGCTATTTTTAAGAACAAAAGTATTTTTGTTCTCTTCTTCGGTTTGACGTTTATTACAGCAAAAGCAACTCATAAATATTGGTATAAAAACATTGTTATTAAACAAAAAAAAAAAAGTTAAGCAAGAAGATTTTTATTGTATAAGCATTGTTTGTTTATATTATTGATGTTGTCGTTAATCTTCCTCCCAAGTTCTTTTGCAGACATTTATTAAATGCTGTATGTTGTGTAGAGTTAACAATGTTCGTCCAAGAATTTCATCCGCTCTAATTAAATGGTGTATGTATGCTCTTGTATGATTGATACAGGCATAACATTTGCAATCTTCTTCAAGAGGTCTTTCATCTAATTCAAATATTTTTGACCGCATTTTTAATTCAATTTCTTGGTTATTTTCCAGAACAAAAGCAACTCCGTGTCGTCCATATCTTGAAGGTAAAACACAATCAAACATATCTGCACCTCGTTGAATGGCTCCTATTAAATCAGCTGGCTTGCCGATACCCATAACATATCTTGGTTTGTTTTCTGGCAACATATCTAATGCATAATCCAATATCTTAAATAATTCTTCATTATATCCAACCATTCCACCTACGGCATAGCCATCAAAATCCATAGCGATAAGCTCTTTGGCGCAAATTTCTCGCATTTCTGGACTATCTCCTCCTTGAACTATACCAAATTGTCCGTATCCGTTTCTTTTTACGAATGCTTTTTTACATCTTTCCGCCCATCTTATTGAGCGAAACATAGCATTTTTTATTCTTTTTTGACTACACCCATAAGGTGTGCATTCATCAAATGCCATCGTTATTGTTGCATCAAGTTTGTGTTGTATCTCCATAGATAGCTCTGGTGTTAAAAGATGTTCGGTGCCATCTATGTGTGAACGGAATTTTACACCTTCTTCACGAACTTTACACATCTTAGCTAATGACATTACTTAAAAACCACCGCTATCTGTTAGAATTGGTTTTTGCCAATTCATAAATTTATGTAGTCCTCCAAGCTGTGCAACTTTATCAGCCGTAGGTCTTAACATTAGGTGATATGTGTTTCCTAATATAATTTCTGCACCGGTTGAATTTATTAAATCATTTGTTAGTGTTTTAACGGTAGCTTGTGTGCCAACGGGCATAAATATAGGTGTATGTATATCTCCGTGTGCTGTGTGTATTATTCCTTTTCGTTTTTTTCCTTTTTTTTCTAACAGCTCAAATGAAAATTGTTTATCATTAGTTTTTCCAAACTCCATACCCTCATCAAGGTGGTAAGACGATGTTTTATTTGTCAAGATGGATTAGTTTTTGAAGCAATTGAAAATTATTTTGTTTTTGTTATCTTAAATAAGATTATATGGAGATTATATGGAACAAAAACAAGAAGAACAAAACTGTGACTTTACCAATGAACAACGAGAAATCTTGAAAGAAACATTTAAGTTTGTCCATTTCGATAATAAATGTGAGGAAAAATCATTAGAAGATATAATAGATAGTGCTGTTGATGTTATCAAAAATGATTGTGACTATAAAAATTGTATAAAAAAATATTGGTTCACTAAACAAATTGAAAAATGGAAGGAGAACAATAACACTGACAAAGACCCAGAAGATGGCGAATTAATGAATATAGTAAAAAAAGATCTTAAAATAAGAATAGCAAACACAATGTTAGCATTAGAAAAACGAAAAGATATAGATAAGAATTATATTAGGTTTTATCAAAATGACTACGATAGTGTTTTCTTACGACACAATGACGACGAGATATGTAAAGTGTCAGATTTTAAATATTCTACTCTCCACGCATCTCCACCTTATAAACCTTTTTCATGAAAAACCCAAATGATAGCGGTAAACTTAATGGTGTTTGTATTTATAAGCATGGAAATGATAAAAATGAAGATAGTAAAACAAAATGGATAATGGTATGTTTCAAAAACCCCTACATTAAGCCTAAATGTCAAATAACATTTAAAACAAATGAAAACGATAAAATTACAAATGTTGAGATTGAAACAGCAAAAGACAGCGATAGTGAATCAACATACACAATATCTTTAAATGAATCAGGAGAAGTAGCACAAATAACAAAAGGAGATGAAGCAGAAAATGCAAATAAAAATTATGCAGAGGAAATCAAACAACTATTATTTGGAGGTGAAATAAACAAAGTGTTAACAGAAAATATAGAATACGAACTTGATAGTCAACAAAAAGTAGTGTTTGATAAAATAAAAGAATATCTTGGTGTTGTAGAAGAAAAAGAAGAAAATAAAGAAAATAAAAAGGAAGAAAAGAAAAAAGATAAGACAGACATTGTAGAAAAAAGAGTAAATATTAACAACCAAACAGCAGGAACCAATATTGATAATATACCAAGATGTTTTGGTTCATATATTGATGAAAATGGAAAGAAAGGCTATCGTTGTTTTGGTGTTGATATTCCGTGTTTATAAAACAAGGTATAACACCATCAAAACAAGATGAATAACGATAATAGTTATGATAATAAAATAATTAAAGTAATTAATAATAAATAAATAATATCTAATTATTATTTATTTTATTAAGAAATATTTTTCAAAAAGTGTTCTCGCGATTTCATTTCCATAAATTTTAGCATTTTTTTCTACTTGTTTTAAATATACAACATTCACATTGGCACCAGCATCAATGACGCCAAATATATTCAAATGCTTATGATCTGCTAAAAACTATGCAGAAAATTTTTTGATTTTTATTTTTACACATTTTGCACTATAAGTGGTTTATGTATTTGTTTTATGGGAAATGAATGTTGTAATTGCAATGAAAGTTGTGAATGCAAACAAGACAAAAATTGTTGCTCTGGAAAGTGCTGTAAGGTTTGTTTTCTTGTTTCAACATGTATTATTAGTGTAGTTGCGTCGATGATTGTGGTGAAATTGATGGCACCTTGTGTTGTTAAAAAAGCTATGATGAAAGATATGATTGAGAAAAAAATGGAAGTTGAAATGTTGAAAGATATGTTAATTAGAGATATTGTATTTGATAAGATGAAAGTAGATTTAATGAGAGGCAAACCATTACCTAAACAAAATATGGATATGCCAAAAAAAGCACCAAAAGATGTAAAAAATAAATAATTAACATATAGTTTTGTAAATATAGCCGTGCAGTCTTTATGTATGGCTATATTTGTTTGTGTTAATTGTATGATGAAGCGTTATGTTGTAACGATAAAGTATTTGCAAATTATGTCTTTTTGTTAAACACATCATTCAATGAGAGTTTTTTTAAAATTTTTCTTTTTTTTATTTTTCTTTTATCTTTTAAGTTGCCTTTATAGGCACATAAGTCCTTTTGTTGTTTCAAATGTTATACCAAGTGTATTTTTTATTTCTATTTATTACATTTTTTTTATTAAATACAAAACCAATTTAAGTGATATAGTTATATTATCTGTTTATTACATTATTTACGACTATATTATTGGTAATATACCTTTTGTGAGTATAACGACTTTTTTAGCATGTATTTTGTTGATTGAATATTTTAAAAAAAGAACAAATAACAATATTTTACTACATCATTATCTAATAAGCGGTTGGTTGTTTTTTGTGCTGAAAGTTTTATTGGAATTGTTATTGTTTGATATAAAAATACACATTACGGATATTTTAGCACAATTACTGATGTTCAGCATATTAGCCACTTCTTTTTACATTTCAAATGTATTAGAGAAACAAAAACAAAAAGTAGTTTACTAACAATACTAAATACTATTTTTCATCATCTTTTGTGCCACGGTCAACTATTGTATGTCCGTTTAAATGGTCTATTTCGTGTTGTAGACACTTACTTAATAGTCCACTGGCTTCAATCTTATTTTCTTTACCATCTAAATCAGTGTATTCAACTACAACCTTTTCTGGCCTTTCTACGGAATAATAACCATTTGGAACAGACAAACAACCTTCTCTCATAATTGTTTTATTTTCAGAAAAACCAATAATTTTTGGATTTATAAGTGCAAACTTTCCCTCATTCTCAATATCTATCACGATAACTCTTTTTAATACACCGACCTGAACCGCAGCCAAGCCTATCCCATTGTTTTTATACATCGTCTCAAACATATCATCAACTAATTTTTTGATTTTTTTATCAATATATTTAACTTCCACAGACACTTCCTGTAACATCTTATTTGGATATTTAACAATATTTCTAATAGACATATCTACAATATTGATTACTGGATTATCAATGTTTGATTTGTGTATTATCTAAATGTCAAGCAAGTTCTACCGATACAATAAGTGTTATACTTAAAAAATCTATTGAAAATTACATTTAATAACATCCTTGACATACTATGTCAATAGTATCTTTTCCTGATGGAAATCGTATGTTTTGATAAAATTTTATAAACATCTGTTTAATATAATTAAAATTGACAAAAATTTATTTTGATATATAATTGGAATGTTATCAGTATGTTGTTGAATATAGAATTGTCTGAATCAAATAACACCCCACAGAATACTAATAGTTTGCTAAACAAAAAAAGAAAAGCACATAAAGCACCTGATAGTACAAATGGAAACAAAAAAAAACGTAGGAAAAGAGGAAAAGAATATTACACTTTATATAAAGATATTGATGAACAAATGAAAGCAGCACAGAACGCATATGATTTTAAAGACAAAATTGTTTTATGTAATTGTGATAATCCTTTAGAAAGTAATTTTTTTTCCTATTTTGTTAAAAATTTTCACAATTTAGGATTAAAAAAATTAATATGCACGTGTTATAAGAAAAATGGAAAGGGTTTGAAAATAGAAATTGATCGGAACAATTTTGCAAATATATTTGGTAAGGATTTTCAAAATAAAAAGGAAGAAGAACAAGACGACATCATTGCAAATTTTAGGGAACAGGAAAACAGCAAACTTTGCTATATAAAAGAAATGGAAGATGATGGAAATTGTTTAGGCGAAGAATCATTGAAAAATTTAGAAAACAGCGATATTGTGGTTACAAATCCGCCATTCGGAAAAATAGCAACACAACTTATAAGAAAAATAACAGATAAAGGAAAGAAATTTATTTTAATATGCGAATTACACGATATTCTTGGTGATGGAAATAATGACTTATATAATAGTGATGAATTGAAGATCGACTTCGGCCTAAATGATAGAGGACCGATGGATTTTAATACACCGGCAGAAAATAATAATACATTAGCAGAAATAAAGCCTAAACGCATTTACGGTGCAAAATGGATAAACAATATTAATATCAAAAAATACGATTATCAAAAAGAAACACGTCAGTACAAAGATAGAGTTAGAAAGATTCTTGATATAAATAATGCTTATACCATACCAGATAATGGCAACTTGGAAGATATGTTAAATGATCTTAAAACAACTTATAATACAGATGAAAATTCTATTTGCTTAGTGCCATCACATATGTTTTACTCAAATAATTACTTGTTTAATAAAAAAAATTTTGATATAATTGGTGTAGCTGATGAACTAATAAAAGGTAAAAAAAACCGTACAATACCTTCAATGGATAGAAGAAATGATTCTCCAAGAAGACCATTTTCAAAAGCTAAAAAACTTGGTGAACGTGATGATGGGAAATTATTTTATTTCTGTGACCCTTATAATGTTATTTGCAATAAGAAAAACAGTGTTGATTTAGAGAAAATAAAACAAGAAGATAAAACAATGAATTTAACAAATATTAACAAAAATAGATTCTTTATTACTAAGGAATAAATCATCTTGAAAACTAAAAAATAGCTTTTATAGTCCTCGCATGTCAATAAAAGTATCTTTTCCTGATGGAAGTGAGAGAGTTTTTGAGGACAATATCTCTGTTAAAGAAATTGCGGAGGGTATTTCGCACTCTTTGATGAAAAAGTCCGTTGTTGCTGTTGTAAATGATAAAGTAGTTGATTTATCAACAAAATTGACAACAGATTGCAGTTTGAAAATCATAACTCTTGACACAAAAGATACCAAAGACAAGCAGATTTTACTTGATACAATGAGGCACTCCTGTGCTCACTTGTTCGCCCAAGCAATGAGAGAATTATACGGCAATAAAGTTCATTTTGGCTTTGGCCCCGAAGTTGAAAACGGGTTTTATTACGATTTTGAATTAACCGATGGAACAAAAATTACAACAGAAGATTTTTCAAAAATTGAGAAAAAAATGCACGAGTTGGCGGAGAGGGATTTTGAGGTTAAAAGAGCGGATACGACAAAAGAAGAAGCAATTAAATTTTTCGGTGATAAAAATGAAAAATATAAGGTTGAACTGCTGGGGGAGAAGTTGGATAATGAATTTTTTAACGACTTTTTTATTGAAAACATAGAAACAGAAGAAAAGAAAAGTGAAATAATGAAAAATGAAATTAAATATGAAACGATGTTTTCTTCTTTACAAGAAAGAACATATAATTATTTTCCAAAAACTATACTACGAAGTTCTGGCATATCTGATAAATCTATTAGAAGAATGGAAAAAATGAAAAGTGGTGAGGAATATAATAAAAATTATATAAAACTGAGTAAATTATTTAAAAATAAGGTTAAATCTTTTGAAGTTGGTGATGATATAATGCAATTTATAAAAAATAGTGAAAAAGAAAAACAACAAGAGTTTTTACATATTTTAACACAGATATTACTAGACCAACACATTACCACCTATACCCAAGGCAACTTTACCGACCTTTGCCGTGGTCCTCACGTGCCAAGCACTGGGTTTTTAAAGTATTTTAAACTGATGAAAGTCGCAGGAGCATATTGGCGAGGAGACAGCAAAAATGTGATGCTACAAAGAGTTTATGGAACTTGCTGGACTACACAAAAAGAATTGGATGATTACCTAAAAATGCTTGAAGAGGCAGAAAAAAGAGACCATAGAAAATTAGGACAACAACTTGACTTATTCCATATGCAAGAGGAGGCACCGGGCTGTTGTTTTTGGCATCCAAGAGGTTGGACTTTATACCGCATCGTGCAAGATTATATGCGGAAAAAGTTGAGTGAAAATGGCTATATTGAAGTAAAAACCCCGCAAATTGTTTCAAAAACATTATGGGAAAAATCAGGGCATTGGGCGAAATATAGGGAACATATGTTTATCACAAGAGTTGATGAAGAAGATATGGACTTTGCAATAAAACCAATGAATTGCCCTTGTCATGTGGAAATTTTCAAAAATAAAATTAGGAGTTATAAAGATTTACCAATAAGAATGGCAGAATTTGGAAAATGTCATAGATACGAGCCAAGTGGTTCGCTACACGGACTAATGAGGGTTAGAGGATTTGTGCAGGATGATGCACATATTTTTTGCAGTGAAGACCAAATTGCAAGTGAGTGTAAGGCATTTTACAAACTCTTAAAAGAGGTTTATGATGATTTTGGATTTACTGATATTAAAGTAAAATTTAGTGATAGACCAGAAATGAGGGTTGGAAGTGATGCACTGTGGGATAAAGCAGAAAAGGCACTTCGTGAGCCAATGGAAGAAATTGGAATTGAGCTTGAATTAAATAAAGGAGAAGGTGCATTTTATGGACCAAAATTAGAGTTTACACTTCGTGATGCAATAGGCAGAGAGTGGCAATGCGGAACATTTCAAGTTGATTTTAATTTGGGTCAACGACTTGGGGCGGAATATACTGATGTGGATGGTTCTAAAAAACCACCAGTAATGCTACATAGAGCGGTTCTTGGCTCATTTGAAAGATTTATTGCCATACTTATTGAAAACTATGCCGGACCATTGCCATTGTGGCTCGCACCAGTTCAAGCGGTTGTTATTGGTGTTTCAAATGACTTTGATAAAAATGTTCAAGAAATAGCAAAACAGCTTCAAAATGCAGGCATACGGTGTGATTGTGATTTGAGTGGAGAAACGGTTTCTTATAAAGTAAGAAAGCATAGCGAAATGAAAATACCTTATATCATAACTATTGGCAAGAAAGAAATTGAGAACAACACCTTATCTGTTAGAAAATTTGGAGAAAATAAAAATACCACAATGTCTGTCAATGAATGTATTAGAACATTAGAGCAATTACATTCAGCAACGATTAGAAGTTATTATTGATTGTCAAAAAAATAACAAAATACTACTTTTTTATATCTTTCTTTTCATCATGATCGGCTTCTAATCCTATTTGTTGTCCATTATTATTTACTTCATGATACGGGACAGCTTCAATACCATCTTGATATGTCGCTTCTGCAATTAATTGACCTTCATTATAATATTTACATACTCCATCAAGTTTACCATTTTTGTATGTTTGTTCAGATTGTAACTTACCGTTTTTATCATAACACAAATACTTCCCATCATAGTCATCATTTTTTAACATTATATCTCTTGATAACTGACCATTTGAATGATATAGTTTGCGTTGCCGATGGATTCCATCGTCTTTGTATATTTCTTCTATCAAAAGCCTACCGTCGCTATCATAAAATAAACATAAATTAGGTTTATGGTTGATATATATGTCTTTCTGTCTTAACTGACCATTTTTATAATACACATTCAATTCTCCATCTCGTATGTTATCTTTGTATTCTCCTTCTTCTTCTTTATTGCCATCTTCATCATATTCTGTATACGGTCCATGCAAATAACCTGCTTTGTATGTATATTTACTTTTTAACTGACCATTTTCATAATATTCGAAAGCTTCTCCCTCACATTTGTCTGCTTTGAATGTGTGTTCCTTATGTACATTACCGTTTCGATAATATGTTATTGATTTTCCGTGATATTTACCGTTTTTGTATGTCACCTCATCTGATATCTCACCGGTTGTATAATAATTTTTTAATTTTCCATCTCGTATGTTATTTTTGTATTCTCCTTCTTCTTCTTTATTACCATCTTCATCATATTCTGTATACGGTCCATACAAATAACCTGCTTTGTATGTATATTTACTTTTTAACTGACCATTTTCATAATATTCGAACGATTCTCCATGTTTTGCACCATTTGCATAATGTATAGATGATTTCTGTTTACCATCGTCATAATATGTATACTCGGTTTTTTGCCACTCTCTATCATTGTGTGTCAGACCATCGCTTATTACCGTATCATTGTCACATTTTACAAATTTATGTACACCTCGTGGGGCTTCATTTAGATTATTACCTAATAATTGTGGCATATTATTGTCATAAATAATGTGATAGCCGTCTTGTTTTTTTCCATTCTGCAAACAGCCTTCAAATTCACATACACCATTTTGAAAATAAGCATAGCCACCATTCCATTGGATTTTGTCTCCAGTCGCCAGTACATAGTTTTTTTTACCATTATTCAATATAACTTTATACCAACCATTTTTCTGTTCTTGCATTTCCATATAACCCGTATTAAACACTCATATGTTATCAAATAAAAAAAATATATCAAACAATCTCAATAATAAACAAAATATATCAAATACAATGAATACTTTATGATATATGCACAAATAGATTGTTCATTTTTGTTAATTAGTATATTTGCCTGTTTGCCTTTCTAAGTGAATATGACTTTTTACAAGTTCGTCTTGATTTGTCAATGCAGACATCAACGATAATTCACCACATAACACAATACAGGCAATAATGGCACTCATTTTTTCGCTTGCATTTGTTATTGGTTTATAGTCGTCATCTAAACATCCAATTAGTTTTAAATTTTCTTTTACAAAATCAATGTTTTTGCCATTACCAATTACTCCACAAATTATATTTGGCAAATTAACACTAAAATACAAGTCTCCGTTTTTATTAACTTTGCAATATGTTATACCTTGTGAACCCTCTACTATATTAGCAATATCTTGCCCTAATGGCAAAAAAACAGCCGACAACATATTTGCATAATGTGCATTTCCAGAACAAATGCTACCAGCAAGCATTGAGCCTAACATATTTTTTTGTATATTCAATTCAACAATTTTTTCCGGTGTTGTTCTTAAAATATTCTTACAACTTTCGCTGGAAATCGTTGTTTCAGCAATAACATTCTTTCCACGACCAAGAATTGAATTTACAGCACTCACTTTTTTATCACAACAAGTGTTTCCAGAGTTTGAAGTATATTGTATATCAAAGTTTGTATTATTAACAATCCATTTTGCAATTTCATTACTCGCAATTGTCGTCATATTATGCCCTGATGCTTCATCGGTTTTAAATGAAAATCTAACATACAACAAATTGCCAATAATTTGCATCGTGAAATCCTGAATGATGCAATGTTTGCTGGTTTGACTAATTATTTGTTTAAAAGTTTTAAATTGTGTTTCTTTTTCCTTATCTAACAACCCTTTCAATGTTATACATTCATAGGATGTTTTACATTCAAAAATTATACTTCTTGTCATACAAGATGATATTACATTTGCTAAAATTGGATGTTTATTTGATACCCTAACACCCCTTGCTACACTGGCAAAAAGTGGTGTTTCGTATGTAGCAAGTGGAAATGAAATATTGCATTCTTTATTTAAATAAATCATTTTTAACCCATTGATTATTTTTGTAGGTATAATTGTTTGTTGCGATGTTTTATACAATTTTTCCATTTTGTTATAGTAGTTTATAACAAAAAATATAGTTTTATTGTCAATGTTATGTATCGTTGCTCTGTTTAAACAAACTCTTGATAAATCAAATAAATTGTCTTATTGAAATATAGCTTATATCAGTATTGATATATACAATAATTTTTTTTTTAAAAAACAACACCTTTATAAGGTTTAATCCACATACTTATGATATAAAAAATCAAGAGTTCATTTTAACAGAACAATGATAATAAAAAAAGTTACCAACTCACATAAGTAAATGATGTATAAAATAATAATTTACCAATTTTTAATAAATGAAGTAATTTATTTCACCTATCAAGTATTTATTTTCTTACAGCGATACAGATTTTGACATTTGTTTAAAGTCGTTATATCTTCAAGATATAAAAATATATATTTTTATTTTAAAGTATTTTTGTCAGTAAATTTCAAACTAACGATTTACATCATTATTTCAATAATTAACATCAAATTACAACAATTGTAGATATTGGTTTTAATAATAACTTTAATGTTGTTCCGATTAGTTTGAATATTGCGATATATGTTTTATTATTTATTGATACCTGATTTAGAGAGATTTACACTAGATAGGCTCATGTTAGCTTGCTGGTCCTGTATAGCCTTTAGTTCTCTTTTAAGAAACCAGAAATGTAATGCATCAAATTGCTTACTAAACCAGTCTCCAATTCGTTTTGTTTTTAAAGCAATTTTATCAAGTAAGCTATTTGGTGAGTATATATTTTTTGGTTCGTTGAAGTCAAAATTTGTAATTTTTTTTCTTATCGGATCTTTTTCGTGAATATTTGGATTTTGCCGTTCATTAACCCATTTTGGGCGAACATATGTTATATCAACTTGTTTATTTTTAAAATCGTGACATTTGCTGTATTGAAGTATTTTCATTATATTTTTTATGTCAAGAGTTGGTTTTTCTTCATCGCTATTAGTCTCAAATTTTGCTATGTGCTGTGTATCAGCGAGATCGTCTTCATTGCCCAAATATACAAAATTGGTTTCCGATTGTTGCCAACCGGTGTTTGTTTTAATGATATAATTATATGTTGGCCCTTCTTTGTTTGTTTCTATGTTAAACGTTGTTGTTGTTTTTCCATCTACTATATTTACAGTATAGTAATCTTTATCATGATCCATTTGTTCATCTCGTTTTCCATCTTTGTAGTGATCTTTTCGTATTATTTCAACATTAACTTTTTCTGCATTCATATTTGTAATATACAACAATCTTTAATTAAAGGAGTGATACAATAATTTATAATAATTGCAAGTTTTTTAGATTTGGTATTGCAATTCTATAAAGAACATACTACTTTATAAGATATAAATATTGGATAATGCAGTTTTAAAACATAATGCAAATATAAATAACAGATAAATAATTGATACAAAACTATTTTAATATTTTTTTTTTTAAAACGTGTTGGTTCTATTTAAATAATGTTTTTATTTCTTCAAACACATTCAAACATCCATGTGCCACTTTATTATAGCTATTTGCTGTTTTTTTAAACCTACCAAAAGTATTTCCAATCATTGTATTAGCGACATATGCTTGTATGCCTTCTGAAAATCTATTTTGGAAACTCTTTAATTTGGCCTCGTTCACAATTTTATAATCATATGGTTTGTATTTTTCATATTCATTACATTTATATGTATTTCCGTTTTTGCTTTTAAAGCAAAGATTTATACTTTTATTTTGTAGCTCAATATTCTTGTTGTGTTCTAATACATCTATTATTGTATTTATATCATCGTTGTCATTGATTTTTTTTAAATCATTTGACGCATCGTTTGTGCCTTTTATATGTTCTTTTTTCCCGTCGGTAAAGTAAGTCATGCCTGTGTTTTTATTATCCGTGATTGTAATTTTTCGTCGATTAAATGCCAGTTCGTCTATTTTTACGGTTTGTGCTTTTATTGTAAATGTTTTATCCTCTTTGCCTGTACTTGATATTTTGACATTGTATAGTTCGCAATTTTCCGCATTTTCATCAAATTGCTCGCTGTTATGCTTGCATTCTTCAATTTCAATCATCACACCGTTATTGTTGTCATTCATAGATGTAACGGATTTATTTTACCGAATAATAAAAGATAATCAACAATTATCTGTGTTTATTATTGTTAAATGAATAATTCTTTTCCCACCAATGAGCGAAAAGTTCCAAAGATAATGTCATGACATAAT
Source organism: Rickettsiales bacterium (assembly GCA_017444095.1). Taxonomy (GTDB): domain Bacteria; phylum Pseudomonadota; class Alphaproteobacteria; order Rickettsiales; family Deianiraeaceae; genus UBA4311. The sequence goes on from JAFSXM010000030.1 coordinate 40,503, forward strand.
ATGTGATACCAGCAACTATTAGTGGTGTGAAGTATGAGTAATATTCTGCTACAACTAAATTCATTTGTTTCATAATCTCATATCCACCAAACACAGAAATAATAGAGCTTTCTTTTATCAAAGCCGAAAACTCGTTTACTAATGATGGGAAAATATTATTTAAAATCTGTGGTATGTATATGTCTTTGATTGCTTGATATTTTGACAAATTTAAGCTTTTGCAGGCATCAAATTGCCCTTTGTCAAGCGAGCGGACACCACTTCTAATAATTTCCGCCACATAACCAGCTGAATTCATTGAAAAACAAATCACACCAGCTGTAAAAACTGAAATATCTACATTAAATATCTTTGGAAAACCGAAATAGACAAAACTTAATTGCAAAAGTATAGGTGTTCCACGGATAACTGATATGTAGATACGGCTTAACATTGCCAATGGTTTAAAGCCACAATATCTCATCAAGCTTAAAAAAATAGCAATTATTAGTCCAAAAAAGATTGAATATAGTGTGTATTTAAGTGTGTATAATGCACTTTTAATAATTAAAAGTAATGAATGGTTGTATTGTTTTGCCTTGTTTTCCATTATCTCTCTGTTTTCATTCCATTCCACCCATTTTTTTACTATTTTATCCAAAGTGCCATCTTTTTGCATATCAAGCAGTATATTGTCTATGACTGCTTTATATTTTGAGTTTTTAACCAAAGCTATTGCATAGTCTCCTTTGTCATCTTGTGCAGTGGTGTAAACCAGCTGTTTGTTGATTTTACAAAATACACTGCCTTGTAAATCCTCCATTACAACGGCATCAACTTTATGATTTTTTATCATTTCAATGATAAGTGCATTATTGTCGTTTGTGATAATGTTTATTTTACTTCTTCCTTTTGGCAATGCATTATTATAATTTGTTAAAAAGTCATACATTGTTGTGCCTGTTTGTGTGGCAACATTTTTGCCTTCCAGCTGTTGAAGATTATAGCTGTTGGTTTTATGGCTAATAATGGCATATTTAGTTTTGTAATAAGGTACAGAAAAATCAACACTTTGTTTTCTTTCCGGTGTAATAGTCATTCCGGATATACTTATATCTATTTTATGGCTTTCCAAGCCAGCAATAAGAGTGTTAAATGCCATAATTTGTCGTTTAAAAGTTATACCGCTACGTTTTGATATTTCGTTTATGACATCATTATCTATACCTATAACATTGCCGTTGTCATTGAAGTTAAAAGGTGGGTAATCATCGGTTGCCCCAACGACCAGTGTAGTATTTTTATACATTTCTTTGTATTTTTCATATTTATCATAATTACTTTTATATTTTTTTTGCTCTTTCTTTTTTTTTATTTCTTTGTTAATTTTTTTTACATTTTTCGTTATTGCTGTTTTTACTTTACTTCTTGTATCTTTTATCTCAACTGACAGTGATTGTTGTGGTGATAAAAACAAAGAAAACAACAAAGATGTAGAAACAATACATAAAAAATGTTTTGAAATTGAGATTTTATTTTTCACTTTATTAAAAATAAACCACAACAATTAAATATAACAAACATGAGGCCAGAATGGGATTCGAACCCATGATCAAGGATTTGCAATCCTCTGCATTAGACCAACTTTGCTATCCGGCCGTCAAACGGATTAACAATGATGCTTTTATAAATTGCAAGTTTTATTGTTCCATAGAGACATAAAGTATAAGTATCGTGTATAAAAAAAACTTTTCTGCATCACAATGGATATACTATTACGATTTCCTTGTTGTATTTCTTAAATTATTTATCAGTCAAATACCATATAATTACCTTTCGCTAATGCGGAATAAAACTTTCTCTTGTTATCTCGTGAGCGATAATTATTTTTGTAATTTCTTGTTGCTTCTCTGTTGCTGTATTCCCTTCCGGCGACATTACTTCGTTCCCCCATTGGACCTATAAAATCACCATAAGATAATCCAACTGCTGTTGCACATTTTTTATATCTACCAACCTCTAAATCTGGTGTTCTAACTCTTGTGTCAATTCTTGACCTTCTGTTTAATAATTCTTCAATTTCTCGTTCACGACGAATTCTTGCCTCAAACTCTCTTTGTATTCTTCTAACATTTAACAATTCGGCTTTTAGCAAAATTAATGACATAACAAATCTCCTTAATCCCCTTGGTAATGAGCGAAGGTTTAAACCATTTAATGTAAGTAAATGGTTGGTATTCAAGCGAAATTCTCTTAAAAGAAGGTTAATTTGTCTTATTATTTTTCTACAACCATCAAGGTTTAATCCAGACCTAATCAACTCGTTGGCTAATTTTCTGGGTGCAAAATTTCGGTGTAATTTCATTGTTTTTGGTAGTCCAAGTTCTTTGCTTAATTGTATAGATAATGCTTTTACTCGCTCTCTTTGCCGTGGTGATAAAAACAAACCACGACTAATTGTTAAATTTCTGTCTTGTTGTTTTTGTTTATTATTTTGCTGAAAAATATAGCTATTCATACATTCTTGTTGCTTAAAGCACATCATTATTATAACTTTTTTTATTCAAAAAGCAATGTTAACACAAACAAATAATTATTTACTACATCAACACAATGGCACCTCCGTGTTTAGTTCTAATTTTAACAACATTTTCCCATAGTGCCATTTCTTCTTTTGTTAATCCAGACAAAAGCGATTTATCAACAACCCATAGCATAGCAGGGCAAGCTACTGATAAAGATAAAACAGCAAGTTGTTTTTTGTTTTTTGGTAAATTTTTGATTTTCGTATTTGCAAATTCTTTCATTGAAAAAGATGACATAGTGGCTTGTGATAAATCGTAATTAGCATACATCAATGAAATTATTTTTAAATTTTGCTGTAATGTTAAGTTTGGATGTAAAAAAGTTTGTTGTGTTAAAATTAAACTGCTCGATTGTAGGTATTTTGCGATGTATCTATTATTTTTTATAGATATACCATCTACTTTTATATCTCCTGAAAAGTTTTTATTTATTCCAGAAATTGCCAATATTAAATCTTTTTTGTTTAAACATTCCGTATTATAAACTTTTGCTTCGTGAATTATTAGTATTTGGTTGCAAAAACCGGATATTTCTATTGTAAGTGCATCTTGTTGTGGTTCACGATTATTTATTGCTGATTGGTTGTTGTTGTTGTCTTTTCCTTCATTCCACTCATTTAACTTATTTTGCATTTCTTCACTACTTTGTTGATTTTCCATACATATTTATTCCATTTTTTTCTTTTTGGCAGATAGTGTGAAAACATTTCAATACTTCGCTAAAACCAATTGGTATAACCCGTAGTTTTCCGTCATATTTTGCAAAATCCCCAACGGAAAAAACATTATTCATAGCAGTTTCCATCGTTGCTTGATTAACATTTTGTAGCTCTGTATTTTTTAAAATTTGTTCGCTTTTTAGACCATAAAACACCAACATATAATCACAATTTATCATTTTTTCGTGATTTTCAGTATCTTTTATCATCACACCTTTTAATTTTCCAGTGTCTTCATCACCGACAATATCTACAATATTGCACGAAAAATAGGTCTTTATTTTGCCATTTTCACAAAGTTTGGCGAAATGTTGATAATCTGGGTTTTCTACGGCCGTAATATTCCTTCTGTGAATTATAGATACACTTTTTGCAATATCTGTAAGCTGTATTGCCCAGTCAATGCAAGCATCTCCACCGCCAGCAATTACAACATCTTTATCTTTAAAATCTTGTTTATTCTTAACATCATAAAAAATACTCTTCTTTTCATAAAACTTTGCATTTTCAAGTGGAAGTCTATTTGGAAAAATACTTCCATTCCCACAAGCCAAAATAACATACTTACTTGTAAAAGTTCCATTACTTGTTTTGATTATACAATTGTAATATACATCATTGTTATTGTTTTCTATTTCAATTACTTTTGTATGAATGAAAATGTTATTTTTATTTAGTTTTGCTGATAACTTTTCAATTAAATCATTTGCTGTAATGTTATCGTAGAGTGGAATGTTATGTATTTCTTTACTAAGATATAAATTACATTGTCCGCCAAGTTTTATACTACCTTCAAATAAAGCAGTTTTAAATCCTGCTGATGCAAATTTTGACATCGCAAATAATCCAGCCACTCCACCGCCAACAACAATGACATCAAATATATTATTATCGCTTTGTTGCATAAGATGTTTCATCTAACAGCCTTTACACCGATAAATCCAAAGAGTTTAGATATACCACCTGCCGTTGCACTAAAAATAGTCTTCATCCACGAAAAAATACCAAATTTTGCATTTAATAAAGAGAGTAGATACCACAACAAACCAACGATAATTGCAATTTTTAGAATTTTCCAAATAATCGGCAACGCACCTTTGATTAGAGAGAATATTTTTCCAAACATAATATTTTATTGTGTGATGTCAAACTTTAATGTAAAGAAAAACATTATTACATCTACTTCATCAAAAAAAATGCGATTATTTTTTTATATGCCAATATATTCGCACAAAGAAATTACAAGCATTATATTTGCATATATTTAATGATGCAGTTTGTCTACTTGTCTAATGTCACTTATGTTTGCTAACATACCGATGCAGTAGGATATAATCCTATTTCTGTATTATAATTTGCATTATTATTTTTTATGTTACTTGAAATTTGTTCCAATATTTTATTCTGTTTATTTTGTCTTCTACTTTTAGCAATCGAGCTCCATATCAATGCTATAATTCCAACAACAACCAAACAAGCTAATGCAATCAACACTATTTGTAGTAATTTCTCTGCTTTTTCAATTTCTTCTTGTTGTTTGTCAATAAAATCATTAACATTATTGCTGATTTTATCGATTTTTTTATTGGTAGACGATATAAAAGTCCGTGCATCAGTGCACACATCGTTGATGCTATCATGTGTATCACTAAGAAAATCCTTTACATCTCCTTTAACACCTTTTAATAAATCAACAGCAGATTCTTTGATGTCCTTTATTGCCTCTGTGGCTGTATTAAATGTTGTGCTTGCATCATTTAATGTATTTGAAAGGTCACTTGTCACATTCATATAAAAATTATCATACCAAATACAATATACTTAATTAAAAAAAATATGCAATTTTTTTTGACATTTTGTTTAGAATGAGTAATATTGTGTGTTATTATGTTTGGTAGTGATGTAAATACAGTTCCAGATAATGTTAACATGAATGCAACACCAATAGGATGGTGTGGGTTGCATCCGTTTATAACAGGTGGTGTTATTGGTGCATTAGCTGGAGGCGTTGGTTGTCTTGCCGGTTGTATGTTGAGAGATAAAAGAAATCAAGCAACTTGGAAAGTACTTGGAAATGATATTTGGAAGAAATACACAGTAAAAAGAACGGACGGTAAGGAGATTACCGTTCAAGAAATACGTAAATTTTATGCAAATCCAGATATTTACGGTGGTTGGTGGAATTACTTACGTGATATTCCGATTTATCAAGTTGAAGAAAGAGATAAAGACAATAATAATAATGACAATTCAATAGAAAAAAATATAAATATAAAAGATTATGTAAGTAATAATGATTATAAGAATAATAATGATGATAATATTAAGAATAATAAAATAGTTTTCACAATACAGAAACGAGATAATATGTTTATTAAGGGTAAAGAAGGTCAAGAATTGATAAAACGGTTTCTCAAAGAGATACCAGAAGGAGGTATAAAGATAGGCGATGAAATTGATCTTAAAAAGATATACAATATGATTATAAGCAATCAGGGAAGGCTGAAAGAGTTTCTTGATTTTCTCATTAGTCATTATGAAGTCAACAAAGACGCTGACATTTTATCTTTCATTACCAGCGTTCTAATATCATTGGGTGACGATGAACTTATCAAGTTTCTAATGGGCGATGAGAATCTCAAAAAAGTGGTTCTTAAAATAATGGATGAAAGCGAAGATGAAGGCGTGGTTGCTTTGCGTGAAACATTGAGGGAAGAAGCGATAAAAATAGTTAGTGTTAAAGAGTTTTTTAAAGATAATGATTTAGGAAAACAAATACAAGCATTGTCATTCTTATTAACAGTACCAGGTTTAATGGATGCGGCAAACACAAATGGAGAGCTTAATGACTGGTTTATATCATTGTTAAAATACTATCAAAACAAACCAATACCAAAAGATAGTATTCCTCTCATCATTGGTCTTCTTTCGAAGATGGATATAAACGATATTTTGAAAACGAAGG
>JAFSXM010000004.1 GCA_017444095.1 Rickettsiales bacterium
AATTTGTTCGTTTGGCAAATTGTTAAAGTCTCGTATATCCATAACAAAGTTGTGCTTTGGGTGGTGGTTTGTAAGATAAATGTCATTCATTCTCTTATCAATTTCAAGGTCTCCAATAACATCATATCCGGCAAGTTTATAACCCATAGTTGAGCCACCACCACAAGCAAAACAACTAAATACTTTTAATCCATTTTTTTCTTTTGGATAATCATCAAAAGTCCAGTTCCAATCATTGCTTTCTTTTGTTTTAAGATAATCATATTCGCTACCCAACATATCAAATAATGATTGTTGCATAGTTTACTCCATATCAGCATTATTCTGCATTTTATAGTATTGTCGCTGAATGTAGTAACCAAGAGTTTTAAGTTCCTTTGTTTTCTTTTGTGTGAGAGTGTCTTTTTGTTCTACGACAGCAGCTGCACCACAAAAACAAAGTTGTAAATAAGTCATATAAACACAAGTTTCATCAATGTCGTTTGCATAAATTAAAGCGTCAGTAGCATAGTTGATGTTTTGTTCGTTTAATGTTTCCAAGCAAGCCACACACATACCACCAGAACCGCAACATGGCTCGTTGATTACTATTGGCCTTTTTTTACTATTTGTAACATCTGACAATGATAATTTTGACATAAGCTGGCTAACATGGTATGGAGTAAAGAATTGTCCTAATTGTGGTTTGCTATATTCTTTAATGACTTGCATGTAGATATTTCCCAAATAGTCATCATATTTTATTGCAAATTCACTAAGTAAAATGGATATATCTTTACAAACGTTATCTGCCATTTTTCTTTCTTCTTCATTATAATTAACAAACACATTGTCAAATTTTTCTATAAGGTCCTTATCAAGCTCAATGTCAACATGTTTTGCGACTCTTAAAGCAACATATTCAATGCAATTTCTAAATACTTCAACAACATTTCGTTTGTATTTAAAGTATTCAAGATTTTTCATAAGAGATTTTGTTGTGTCGTTTTCCATAGTTCCTCACATTTCAGCGATGTTTTTAGAGCTATATTCAGTGTCTGTAAGGGTTTCTACTATTTGTTTTATACTTTTACTAAACTTTGTTTTATCTTTTGTTAAGGCTTCGTTTGCGTCTTTGTATCCACAATTATCAAATGTGGTGTATAAGATATTATTTTCTCTAAAGTATTTGATTATTTCATCGGTTGCTTGTTGGCCTGCGTGGTCATTATCAAGTGCAAGAATATATGTTTTATCTTTGGATTTATCACAATCAAAAAACTTTGATATATTATTTGCACTACAAAGACCAACACAATTTATGCCAAGAGTTTCAAAAGAAAGACAATCAAATTCTCCTTCGGTTATTACACAATATGGTTTTTCATTTGTAAGAGCATTTGTATTAAATAACTTTGTATGACAATTTTTTGTTTTGTAATATCTTATATCACCATCATAGATATTGCGAGCAGTAAAACTATTTTTACTCGTTGGAATAACAATCGCACTTAATTCAAAACCTTTGAATTTAAAAGTGTTAAATCCTATTTGAAATCGTTCTGCAGTTTGCATATCAATTCCACGATTTTTTAAATAATTTTTTGCTTCTGAGCTGTTTTTTAATGTTTTTTGCCAAAAATTATATGCTTTTTCATAGTTTTTTGCGTTATTTTTGTCAATTACAATGTCTTTATTTATAGTTGTTTTTTGTGGTAGATGACCATATCCATAATAACTAATAGCTCTTTTAAAAGCTTCTTTATTATTACAATTTTCCAAAATTGATATAACATCAAAAAGGTTATAAGTCATACCACAACCAAAGCAATAAACTTTATTATCGTTAAAATACTTCATTGAAGCATTACGTTCTATGTGATTAGGATTTATACATTTAAAGTGTCTGCGAGTGTTTATACCTTGACTTTCCAAATAGTTTTGTAAATTTGATTTTAAATCATCTATTTGATATTGTTCCATAGGGTTGCCTCTACATTTCAGTATCTTGATTTTGTTTGTTGGCTATCTTCGAATATAATTCTTTCAATTCCTTGTCTATAAGAATGTTCTCACGTTTTTGTAATTCAATGTAGTGGTCTAAATCTTTTTCCATTTCTTTTGAGATAGAATAGATAGCTCCACAATCACACGAGATGAGTTGTAGTCCGCAACAAGGACATCTTTCAATGTCACAGTGTTGCAGATGTTGCTCTCCAACTTTACAACCACAATCTCCACAAGTTGCAGTATCTCTATCTCCAAAAACCCAATCATCATCTTCGTCACCAAAAAGAATTGGGTCATAGAGTTTTCCTTTAATTAAGTATTTATCCATAAGACCTCACATTTCAGTATCTTGATTTTGCTGTTTCTTTTTTTCTTTTGCTATGGCTTCATCAGTCCAAAATCCGTAATAATCTTTTGGCCTTTTGATTCCAATGTTTTTATAGTATTGGTCTAAATCTTCTTTTACATCTCTTAGTTCTGGATAGTCATATTTATAATATTTCCACTTATTTTCAGGGGTAAATATATAAAAATACTCAATCCAG
>JAFSXM010000031.1 GCA_017444095.1 Rickettsiales bacterium
AACCATTATATCTTACTTATAGTAAAGTAATCTATCTATTGATAGATATAATGTTTTTGTGCATGCGATATCAGGGGTATTCTATAATAGAACAAATATTAAGTGAATATAAATAATATTAGCTAAGTAGATCAGTCACATCATCAAACATATACAGATATACTAATAACTACATATGTTTGATGACCAACATATGTTGATATAAAAACCACCTATATTTGTTAACAAAGCAAAGTAAGATAATAATACCTTGTAAAACAAAATAAAATATGTTATAATTAAAATATAATTACATATGGATGTTGACAGTACAGGCAACGGAACCGACAATAGTATAGTAGATGACAATGATAATCTGTCTGCGAGCACAAATGCAACAGACAAAGAACAACATAAAAACAACATCACAAAAACGAACACCAGTGTTAATGTCAATAAGTTATTGGCACACAAAGGAGAACCACGAACAAACAAAAAACAATCACCATTGGAAGAAGCACTGGCCAGATATGAAAAGCAACTTAACAACAAATCGTTGGAAGAGTTGGAAAAAGAAAAGAAAAAACTCGAGTTTGACAACAAGACAACTCTAATACTGTCAATAATTGCGATAATAGCATTTGTAGCATTAGCAATTGCTGCCTTCGTCTTGCTACCAATATCAGCACTTGCGATTGGCATTATATCTGCATTAGGTGCGATATTGACGGCAATAATGGAAATATGCGATTATAAAAGATTGAAAAAAATGATAGATATAGTTAATGCAAAAATAGCACAAAAAAAATTGTATATTACACCCCGTGGAAACAAAAAAAATCAATATATCGATAATGGACAATCAAATAATAAAAGTATTTCAGGACAAAATATCAATCAAAATAAAAACAATAATAACATCACACAACTAAAAGATACAAACGAAAAAAATAATATAAATATAAATAATAATCAAAATCTTAAAAAGAAGAATACTTCTAAAATAGACAATACTTCTAAAACAGACAAAACAATTATATCTAACAATATTTTAGCTAATAAAAAAAACAGCATCCGCACAAACACAAGCGAAATAAGTAAAAACATAGCTAAACAAGTAGATGCAGGTATGCAAAAAAAACCAAAATCGCTATCTGTGAATAACAACAAACAGAGCGATAAACAAAAAGCCGAAGAAATCAACAGCGACACACTAAACAGAATTCTAAATGGAACACTTGATTTATCGTCAAATCGACCAAAAAACAAACAGGAGTACGAGCAATGTAAAAAGGAACTAAAACAAGCCAAAACACAGGAGACAAGAGCAATGCTACAACAAAAAGTGATAAAGTACGAAATATGGAACCAACTTTCGCCAGATGACCAACAAGCATACGAACAATTAACTAAAAAAGGTAAATCACCAGAAGAAATAAAAGATAATGCAAAAAATAATGCAAATTGGCAGGTAAATTTATACAACAAACACCTCGAAAACGAGGAGAAAAAAAATCAATCGTTGTTAAGCACAATAAACCCTGTGAATTGGGATATTTTTAAAAATAAAAAAACCTTTGAAGAAAAACAACAAGCGGTAAAGACAGCAATTTTAGGACAACAGCAGAAGAATGGCATTAAACTATCAAGTGTCGGCCAACAAACTGGAGATAATTATAAATCTGGAGCGATAACTGACACAAATATAACAAAACAACAGGTCAAATATAAATAACCGCTACATTGAAACAAACCTTGATAAATGAAACAACCTATTTTTTATTACTGGCTACAAAAACAACAGCAATAACAATCTATTTCATAAATCATAATACCGAAACACACAATACTACAACGAATCAATATCCAAGTATTGTGGCTCTTGTTGATTTGCAGTTTGATTGATTTTTTGACTTTCGTGTTTAAATTGTCTCGTAATAAATCCAGTTCCAGCAGGTATCAATCTACCAACGATAATACTTTCCTTCATTCCCTTCAAATCATCTCTTTTACCCTTTATCGCTGCATCAGTCAAAACCTTAACGGTTTCTTGGAAAGAAGCGGCTGAAATAAAAGACTCAGTTTGCAATGATGATTTTGAAATACCATAAAATATTCTATGATAAGTTGCAGGAGCTAATCCTTTGTCAATGGCCTGCTGGTTAGCTTCACGGATTTTTGATAATTCATATTGATAATCAACTTTTAAATCTGTTCCACCACAATCGTCAATAACAGCCTTATTAAGCATATATTTTGCTATTACCTCTATATGCTTGCTATCAATATCTATACCCTGCAATCTATAAACACTTTGAACCTCCTGCACGATATATGTTGTTAATGCACCTATACCTTTAAACCTCAAAATATCGTGAGGGTTCATAGCTCCATTAACAATTACATCACCATTTTTAACCTTACCACCGTTTCTTACTGCAATATATTTGCCCTTTGGAATACTATAAACAATAGGATCTATTGTAGGATCATTTGGATGCAATGTTAATTTCAAAGTAGTTCTCGTTTCTTTATCGAACTCAACATACCCATCGGCACCAGCAACAATGGCAGAACTTGAAGGTATACGAGCTTCAAATATCTCTTCAACTCTTGGCAAACCACCTGTAATATCCTTAACTACATTCATGTCATCTCTTAACACTTTCGCTATACGATCACCAACTTGTACCTCATCACCATCACTTAAATGCAAGATGGCACCAACAGACAACAAATAGTTAACAGGAATGCCGTGTTCATCCACATAAGGAGAATTTGTATTTTTATCTAAAATAGATATACTTGGCTTCAATGTCTTAATTGTGTCTATCCAATTAACAACAACTTTATTTGTATGACCTAATGCTTCATCCACGGTTTCAATGTATGAAGTATTTAAAATCATATCATTGAGCTGTATTTTACCATTTTGTTCTGCAATAAGATAAATATTGTATGGATCCCATTCTGCCAATCTTTGACCGAGTTTTACAACATCACCTTCATTAACAAACAATTTTGCAGAATAAAGCACAATGTGTGAGTAAACAACACGATTTTTGTTATCAACAATTTCAATATGACCAGAATTTGAAACAACAATCTTTTCTCCATCCTTGTTGACAACAAATCTAATATCGTTATATCTAACTTTACCAGCACTTTCGGCATCAACGACAGATTGGGCAATTTGTTTTGTTGCAACACCACCTATATGGAAAGTGTTTAGTGTAAGCTGTGTCCCCGGCTCACCAATTGTTTGAGCTGCAATTACACCAACGGCTTCACCCACATTAACTACATTAGAAGTAGCCAAGTCGATACCATAGCACTTAGAACAAATACCATATTTTGCATTACAAGTCACTGGCGACCTCACGACAGCAGAATTTACTTCACTCTCATCAAGCAGTTTTACAACTTCATCGGAAACATAATCACCAGCTTTTGCAATAACTTTTCCATCTATATCAACAACATCTTCTGCTAAAAAGCGACCTTTGATAATTTCAGACAATTTTTGGACAACCTTACCATCCTGTATTTTTGCTTTATATTCAATACCTTCACTACAACCGCAGTCGTCTTCTGTAATAATACAATCTTGCGCCACATCAACTAAACGACGAGTTAAGTATCCAGCATCAGCTGTTTTTAAAGCTGTATCAACATTTCCTTTTCTTGCTCCATGAGCTGCATTAAAGTATTCCATAACACTCAAGCCCTCTTTGAAGTTCGACACCACCGGTGTTTCAATAATCGCACCATTAGGTTTTGCAATCAAACCTTTCATACCGGCAAGTTGCTTCATCTGTGTTTTTGATGCACGAGCACCAGAATTCATCATTAAAGTAATAGAATTTATTTTTGATGTATCAGCACCAACTTTCAATAAATCCATAACTTCATTTGACAACTCATCGGCACATTCCGCCCAATAGTCAGTCACCTTATTATATCTTTCCTTCGTAGTAATATAACCATCTCTATATTGCTGATCTACCTCTTTAATTTTTTCCATCACCTCATCTATCTTTTCATATTTATCTTCTGGAATTTTAATATCATCTTTACCAAAAGAAATACCAGACAATGTAGCATAATTAAAGCCCATTTTCATTATTTTATCACAGAAAATAACCGTAACCTTTGGACCATATACAGAATATACATTCTTAACAATTTCACCTAAAAAACCAACACTCCATTGTTTGTTTAAATAATCAAAACTAATAGCTCCATCGTGTGGCAAAAATTGATAAAGCATCACACGACCGGCAGTTGTTTCTTCTGCACAATGCAATACATCAGCCAAATCTCCTTCTGCATCTGTATATTTATAAAAATATTTAATTTTTGTATTAACAGTTATTGCTTTATTATCAATTGCATCAATAATGTCCTCGTAAGAGTAGAATGAGTGTCCTTCACCTACTTCACCATTAAATGCAGTAGTCATGTAATATAGACCAACCGTAATATCTTTTCTTGGAACAATCATTGGATTTCCATTAGCAGAACTCAAAATATTATTAGATGACATCATTAAAATACGGCTTTCCAGTTGTGCCTCAATTGATAATGGAACATGAACTGCCATCTGGTCGCCATCAAAGTCAGCATTAAATGCACGGCAAACTAATGGATGAACTTGTATTGCTTTTAATTCTGTTAATTTTGGCTCAAATGCCTGAATACCAAGTCTATGCAAAGTAGGAGCACGATTTAATAACACAGGATGTTCTCTAATAACATCTTCAAGTATCTCCCAAACCTCTGGTATTCTTGCCTTTATCATCGCATTACCTTGTCTAATGGTTGTAGCTTTACCATACAATCTCAACTTTGACAAAACAAATGGCTTAAATAATTCAAGTGCCATTTCTTTTGGCAAACCACATTGATGAAGCTTTAATTCGGGACCGCAAACAATAACAGAACGACCAGAGTAGTCAACTCTTTTACCAAGTAAATTTTGTCTTAATCTACCCTGCTTTCCTTTCAAGAAATCACTAATAGATTTTAAAGGACGACCAAAAGAACTTTTTGCAACTTTTGCACTATTGCTGTTTGAATTATTGAGTAATGAGCTAACTGCATCTTGCAACATCCTGCACTCATTTTCAATAATCATGTCAGGAGCATTCATATCAATCAGTTTCTTCAAGCGATTATTACGATTTATAATCCTTGCATATAAAGTATTTAAATCGGAAATTGCCATCTTTCCACCATCCAACGGAACAAGTGGCCTCAAATCTGGTGGCAATACTGGTAAAATAGTAAACACCATCCATTCAGGTCTGTTGTTAGAGGCAATAAAATCTTCTATCAACCGCAATCTTCTTTTTAAATCAGCAATCTTTTGTTCCCTTTTTGTGGTTGAAATCTCCATTTCAATTTTTTTCTTTTCGCTTTCCAAATCCATAGCACAAAGCGCATCACGAATACCCTTTGCACCTTTACCGGCTGTAAAAGTATTTTCACCAAACTTTTCTAATGCATCTTCATATTCCGCCTGGCTTAAAATTTGATATTTACTTAAAGGTGTGGAACCAGCATCAATAACAATGTATTTATCAAAATACAAAACTCTCTCAACATCCTTTGTTTTATTATTTAACAAAATAGACAATTTTGATGGAACCGACCTTAAATATAAGGTATTCAATGCAGGATAAACCAACTTAATATGTCCCATTCTTTCGCGACGAACACGAGATGGCACAACCTCAACATCACATTTTTCACAGCGAATACCTTTGTATTTCATTCTCTTATATTTTCCACAAAGACATTCATAGTCTTTTACAGGACCAAATATACGAGCACAGAAAAGCCCATCTTTTTCAGGTTTAAAAGTTCTGTAATTAACCGTATCAGAACTTTTAATTTCACCATAAGACCAAGACAATATTTTCTCTGGACTTGCTATTTTAATAGCTAAGTAATCAAAGTCAACAAAAGCACCATTCTGCCTTCTAATAGGCAAATTCTCGCCACTCTCAACTACACTCATCATATCAATTAACCATCTATACCAAGTTCTACATCAAATCCAAGAGCTCTAAACTCTCTGCAAAGCACATTAAACGATTCCGGCAAACCAGAGTTGAACCTCGTTTCACCATTTATAATAGCCTCATACATTTTCTCACGACCAGCAACATCGTCAGATTTAACCGTTAACATTTCTTGTAATGTATAAGCAGCACCATAAGCTTGCAAAGCCCAACATTCCATCTCTCCAAGTCTTTGCCCACCGAAATAAGACTTACCACCAAGAGGCTGTTGAGTGACCAAGCTGTAAGGCCCAGTAGACCTTGCATGCATCTTGTCATCAACCAAATGATGCAATTTAATGATATACATATAACCAACGGTAACAGGTCTATCAAATGGTTCGCCTGTTTTACCATCGTATAGTTTAACCTGCAATGACCTATCTATACCTAACTTATCAGCAAGTCTATTCATGTCATCAATTTTACATCCATCAAACACAGGTGTCGCGAAATATAAACCACGAGTGCAATTCTTTCCGTACTCAATAATTTCATCATCACTTGCTTTTGTAATTGTGTTTGAGAAATTTCTATCAGTAGATATATCTAATAGCAATTTTCTCACATTTTCAGCTGCACTTTTTTCAAGTAAAAGATTATCAATTTTCTTACCTATACTATATGACAAGAACCCTAAGTGTGTTTCAAGTATCTGCCCTATATTCATACGCCCTGGAACACTAACACAGCTAAACACCAAATCCAATGGCGTTCCGTCTTCCATATAAGGCATATCTTCTACTGGCAAGCAAGTTGAAATAACACCTTTGTTTCCGTGTCTACCAGCAATCTTATCACCCGGTTGTAAACGAGACTTTTGTGCTACATACACTTTAACAATCTTTAATACACCATTTGGCAATGAATCACCATCGCTAATACGACTTACATCTGCAACAAATTGTTTTTCAATACGACTTTTTGCAGTGCTGTAAATTCTTTTTAAATCAGCAATTTTTGCCATCAAGTCTTTATCGGCAACAGAAACAGCGAACTTTTGATGTAAACTTAAAGCTTTTAGCTCTTCATCAAGCATTTTACTTTTCTTACCCTTAATATTAACAATAACACCGCTCAAAAGTTTATCAAGTTCTTCATTAAATGAAGCTTCAATAATTTCTAATTCTTTATCCTTCTGGCTTGTTCTTTTAATAATATCTTCCCTTTCAATTTCCTGCGCTCTTTGGTCTTTTATATCACCCATACGGGTTAAAATTTTTACATCAACAACGGTTCCAAAGGTTCCTGATGGCATCCTTAATGATGTATCTTTTTTATCAGCAACTTTATCGCCAAAAATAGCCTTCAAAAGCTTCTCTTCCGATGTAACAAACGACTCACTTCTTGGGGTTAATTTACCAACCAAGATGTCACCACCACTTACATTTACACCAATATGCACAATACCTGTTTCATCAAGATATCTCAATTCTTGTTCCGAAGCACTACTTATGTCTCTGGTTATCTCTTCTGCACCAAGACGGGTATCTCTTACAGCAACCTCATATTCCTCGATGTGTATGGAGGTAAACTTATCTTCCGAAACTAATCGTTTTGAAATGACAACAGAATCTTCATAGTTATAGCCTCTCCAAGGCATGAAGCCAACTAATAAATTTTTTCCCAATGCAACTTCTCCGTGGTCAGTGGAAGAACCATCTGCAATAATTTGTCCTTCTTTAACTTCTTCATTTACCGAAACAATAGGTTTCTGGTTAATACAAGTTGCATTATTTGTTTTTTCAAATGTTCTTAATTTATAGATATCAACACTATCGGTAACACCTGCAACCTTTGGCAAAACCATCATTGTTTTTGAATCAACATAGATAACTTTTCCATCTCTTTTTGCACAAACAACGGCCGTAGATTGTTTGGCTATATTTTTTTCAACACCAGTTGCAACAAAAGCAGCCTCGGAGAACAACAACGGAACGGCTTGTCTTTGCATATTACATCCCATCAATGCTCTTGCAGTATCATTACTTTCCAAGAACGGAACAAAAGATGCCATCATTGATGTTATTTGATAAGGCGAAACATCAATATAATCCAATTCTTTTCTTGGAACAAGTGTGAAGTCTTCATTATATCTAACACTAACCATTTTGTCAGATTTTGGATCTAATTCAAATATTTCACGAGATGCTTGACCTATTTTATATTTCTTTTCTGTTGTAGCATCCAAATAATCAACCTCATCAGTAATAACTCCATCAACGACACGACGATATGGTGTTTCAATGAAACCATACTTATTTAATGTCGCATAAGAAGCTAAACTCGTAACCAAACCAATATTCTGTCCATCAGGTGTTTCAATAGGACATATACGACCATAATGAGTGATATGAATATCGCGGACTTCCGAGCTTGCTCTCTCTCTTGTTATACCACCAGAGCCAAGTGATGAAATCTTTCTTCCATGTGCCAATTCAGACAATAAATTCGTCTGTTCCATAAATTGCGACAACTCTGATAACAAGAAGAAATCTTTAACGGTCTTCGCAACGGAATTAACAACAATAAAATCACTTAAAACAGCAGTGTCAAGGATTGCGGAATTCAATTTTTCACTTGCATATTTTGCCATCTTTTGCACACCTGCACGAAATTGCATCTCAACAAGCTCACCAACACTTCTAATTCTTCTATTGCTTAAACTATCAACATCGTCAATAGTAATGCTACCATTTTTAAACAACACCAACTTTTTAATAGCATTAACAATATCTAAACGAGTTAATGTTGTACAACTTTCTGGAACATCTATTTCTAATACTTGATTTAATTTATAACGACCAACTTCCATTAAGCTATAATAAGCATCAGCAAAGAAAATATTATTAAAATTCTTTTCGGCATCTTTTAGGACAAAAGGATTGCCTGGCCTAATGTTCTTCATTAACAAAGCCAAAGATTGCTCATATTCCATCCCATCTTTATTGATAGATAGTAAAATACATTCATTAAAAGTCTTATCATTCTCATTAATAATTGCTATATTTTTGACATCGTTTTCTTTAATAATATCCAATATCTTATCTGTAAGCTGGGTAGCAACCTGCAAGGCACCATCTTTATATTCTACATCGCGATACAAATAACAATTTTTTAAATCATCAATATTACAATAGAATGTGTCTATATTCTTTATTTTCCTTACCATCAATCTTGTGATAAATGTATCCTTTGCTAACACAATATTACCCTTTTCATCTCTAAAATTGATACTTAGTGTTGAACCAATACACTCGTTTAAATTTGTTTTGAATGAATAAAGACCTGTTTTTTCTTTTGTAAGCTCAATTGGTGAATAAAACTCATTCACCATATCCTGCTTATTCATACCAATTGCAGATAGCAAATGATAGATAGGCATTTTTTTATGTTTATCTATTCTAAAATTTAATGTTGTTTTTGAAGAAAACGAAAACTCTAATCTACTACCTCTATAAGGAATAATTGTAGACAAATACTCCATTGTACCATTATCCTTATTTTTTTTATTAAAAAACACACCCGGAGCCTTATGTATTTGACAAATAACTAACCTTTCAACACCATTGACAATAAATGACGAGTTATCAGTTATTAAAGGAAACTCGCACATCAAAATTTCCTGTTCCTTAATTGTCCTAATAGTTCTTGTTTTTGTTTTCTCATCTATATTAAATATAGCCAACCTAAATGTAACATACAAATCTACAGCATAAGACAAGTTCTTATATCTACATTCTTGAATGGAATACTTTGGTTCGGAAAAACGATGACTTACATATTCTATACTCGCATATCCATAAGAGTCGTTAATTGGAGAAATAGAAGATAAAACGCCAGCAATAGTTGCACCAATATTTTTATCACCATACAGAAAATTATTATAAGAATCCTTATGGATCGCTGTTAAATTTTTAGACTCAATATTAAAATTTAACTTTGAAAAAGAATGCCTCAAAATGTCACGCATACAAAAAAAATTAACTCAAAAAAACAGGAAAACAAATTTCTTGGTACCACATCCAAATATGGCACCATATCAATTATTTTAATTCCACAGTAGCACCTGCCTCTTCAAGTTTCTTTTTCATTGTTTCGGCATCAGCTTTTGCAACTCCTTCTTTCACTGCCTTTGGTGCCCCATCAACAAGTGCTTTCGCATCTCCAAGTGCCAAACCGGTTATCTCTCTAACAACTTTAATGACAGCAATTTTACTCGCACCAGCAGAAGCAAGAACAACATCAACTGTGCTTTTTTCGGCACCAGCATCAGCAGAAACATTAGCACTACCACCAGCAACGGCAACAGGAGCAACGGCTGAAACACCCCATTCTTGTTCAAGTGTTTTAACCAACTCTGCCATTTCTAAAATTGTTAACTCAGACAACTTGTTTTTAAGTTCAACCAAATCAGCCATACAAAAAATAATAACAAAACAATAAACTATTTACCGTCAGGTGTAGCCTCACGATTTTTATTCACAGCTTCGTTCAATACTCTAACAAACGAAGAACCTGTTGAATTCAGTAAATATACCAATTTTGCTCTTAATACTTCCATTGATGGCAATGAAGCTAATTCCTTAATTTCACTCTCACTGCATACCTTTGACTTATTTAAACAAGCCACAAACTTAACTACATTATCTTTAAAACAAAATTTATCAACGACTTTTGATATTTTTAATAAATCATTGCAAAAAACAACACCACATTGCCCTTTTAATAAATTTTCATCAACAGAAAATTCTGTACCAAGCATACTCTTTTTATTTAATGTATTCTTCAAAACAAAAAATCTTGTATTATCATTTTTTCTCAGTTCACCCCTAAAAGATGCCGTCTGCTCAGCATTCATACCCTTATAATCTATAAAAATAGCATAATCACTACTTTTATACATTTCATTAAACTTGCTAACAATTTCTTTTTTCGTTAAACTCTTCATAAAGAATATATTTCACTCATTTTTATCTTTACACCGATACCCATTGTTGTATTTAAAACAACACTTTTGAAATAATTAGCCTTTACACTTGCTGGTCGTAATTGTTTTAAAACTGAAATAAGCTCCTTAAAATTACTCAACAATTGTTCTTCTGTAAAACTTAATCTTCCAATACTTAATTTGACAGATCCATCTTTTGCAGTTTTAATATCACTTCTTCCTTTTAAAAGAGATTTTACAACATCAGCAACATTATTTTCAACAACAGTTCCAAGTTTTGGATTTGGCATCAAACCACGAGGCCCAAGCAAACGAGCTAATTTTGCTATTTTCGGCATCATTGCTTTCGTTGCTACACATTTATCAAAATCCGTAATTTTTCCACTCTCAACACTGGCAATCAATTCTTCACCACCAGCATACTTTGCACCAGCTGATAAAGCATCATCTATATTTTTTCCATCTGCAAAAACCAAAACATTAACTTTCTTACCATTACCATTTGGCAATTCAACGAAACTTTTAATAACCTGATCACTCTTATTTGTATCAACGCCCAACAAAACATCAGCATCAACAAACTCGTCAAATTTAGTCATGCAATTTTTCCTGTATTCCATTAACAGAGAAATAGCTTCTGCAACACTAAAATAATTATCTTTATTGTATAGCTTATATGCTTGTTCTAATCTTTTACTCATACTATTCCTCAACTTTAATTCCCATAGACTTTGCTGTGCCAATAAACATTCTAACAGCAGCCTCTACATCTCCATAGCAATTCAAATCACTCATTTTATTTTTTACAACATCCTCTATGTCCTTTTTCTTTATTACAGCAATAGCCCCACCCCTACCAGCAGTTTTAGAGCCAGAAGAAATCTTTGCTATTTGCTTAATAAAAAATACCGCAGGAGGCTGTTTAACAATAAAGTCAAATGATTTATCCTTATAGACCGTAATAATTGTAGGACAAGGCATACCTACCATATTTTTCGTTCTATCATTAAATTGCTTACAAAAATCCATAATATTAACCTGTCTCTGTCCCAATGCTGGACCAACAGGTGGTGCAGGATTGGCCTTACCAGCTTCAATCTGCAACTTAATTTGTGCCAAAACTTCTTTTGCCATCAAAGTTTAAAGCAAATACATTTTTTTAAATGTCAAGCAATTTAATAAAATTGATAAAAATTATTAAAATATCAAAATTAAATATTCTGTTCCTTTCCATGATGAGTATCTGTTAAATTTTTTCCAGACTGATTGTTGTCCATTTCCTGATATCCCATCAACTGTTTAACATTATCAGAAGAACGACCACTATTCCAAGCTGAAATCAGTTTTTTTTGATCTTCAGTAAGATTGTTGTTATTTAAATAACTCTCAACAACATCTTTTGCAAAAGCATTTTTTGAAATATTAGTTGTAGAAAAATCACCAATTTTATACCCTTCGATATTAAGCACACCACCAACATGGTTCGTATCAATATTAACACTGGTTTTAAGTCCATTCAATATCACATGCGATGAGCCATCTTTCCGCCGATATGTTGAAGTATGATTTAAAACTTTTAGCTCTTGATTAGATAGCTTATTTAAATTAGAATATGCCTGCATATTATCCGTAAGTGCAAACTTTCTGCCATCTATAATTGCACAATTGCCGTCTACCATAAAACCTTTTCCTTTTGCAAGAATTTCATTCGTCTGACATACTCCATCACCATTTAAGTCTTCCCATAATGTATATGTAACATTTGGTGAATTCTCACAACTGACAATTTCTTTAAATCTATCTGTATAAGTAATGTCACCATCGTTAAATAAATCACCACTTTTGCTGATACCATCCCAATCGTGGTTACTTATTGTGGTGCTACCGTGGTAACTATCATCACCCAATATACCAGCATTATATTCTCCATCTATATTATCACTTGTTTCAATAGTGGGCACGGATTGGTTATTGTTATTGTTAATGGGGTCATCATTGCTATTTATAATAACATTATTATCTTTTATATTAGTTGTATTATCTGCATTATTTCCAGGCTCGTTGTAAGCCGGTGGTATATCGTCCTTTTTCTTAAAAAAACCCAAAGCCGCTAATATGGCTAATACAAGAGCACCAATTAGTAAAATTGATGCGATAACAAATAAAACAATTTGCCATGTATTATCACTTTTTCTTTTCTCTGAAATATTATCCCTAATATTTGGTGTTTTGGCAAGAGCCGGCATCATTGGTCCGTAAACAACATTATTGACTGGAGTATGTGTTTCTCTTTGTGGATGTGTATTGTTTAGTTCTTCATTGTTTTCCTTCTTTGGTGGTGTATTATTTAGGTCTTCATTCTTTATATCTAAATTTTCACTTTCTATAACATTATGTGTATCGTTTTTAGGCTGAGAATTATTGTTATCATTAACCGCTTCCGGTATCGTATTATCTTGACGATCCATACTTCTATTTCTTGTCCGCACAACCATATCTATTGGTGATGCCGACAAAAGTTCCATATCATCTTCTTCACTGGTGATATCGGCATTTTGTTGCTGTGCTAAGTCATTAAAAATATTTCCAGACTGCAAACCTCCTCCATTTGCAAATTGATTAAAGATATTCCCTTGTCCACCTTGATCTGGTATATTTGGAAACAATCCTTGTTCTTGCATAAGTTATAACTACAAATTAGTTATATCAAAATATAATCAAAATGCAAATAAAATAAAAAAAATAACCACCCATTTATATGGGTGGCTATTCACAATGCCTAATACAAAAATATTAACAAATACTAATTATTAGCATTAGCATTTATGTTTTTAATACTCTTATCCAGTCCTTTTACTGCAAAAGTCCACAATAAAACAACAACAATGAAAATACCAAATGCTATCGCAGTATAACTACTTGCAACAGTTGTGCCCATAATCATACAAATAACAGATTGTATAGCAGCACCCGAACCTTTACCAAGACGGCCACCGGCGACTTCAACAGCAGCTTTACCTTTTGACTTCAATTCAATATCAAGAGGAATATAAGCTTGTTCTTTGGTGGTATCAAACAAAGAATACTTAGTTGCCTTTGTTATAATAATCGCACCGGCTCCAACGAATACTGCAACAGCCATAGGATTAACAATGATACTTTTAATAACATCAACTCTACCACCGAGAATTAACACAAAGAAAATTACACCAACAACCAGTAAAGTGGCAGGTGTTAGAATGGCTCCAAAAAACCATCCAAATTTTCTCAAAATTTGGCTTGCCAAGAACCAACCGAAAATAATAGTTAGAACACCAGTGCAAGCCGAATATGTACCCATAAAGGCATTCATACCTTTTTTATCACCAGCAAAATAATTCTTTAATTGCTCTTTCCATTGAACTTCAAGCAAGTTAATTGAAATACCATAACAAATAACAAGTAAAGCTATAAAGCCAAGATGTTTGGATGTAAATATAATCTTAAAGCTTTCAATTAAACCCGGTTTTTTCTTTTTTGCCTTTTTCTGGCTTGCATCTAATGGCTCTTCAAGAGGTAAAATCTTACGATTAAGCATAAAATTGCAAAACATTGCAAAAAGACCAATGCATAACACAATAACCATTTCAACTTTCACAACAACATCCCAATCAGGTATCATTTGTAACAATTTTGTCACAACACCAACTAATATCAATGATACATTTGAGAACACAACAAACATTGGGAAAAATCTTTTTGATTGCTCCATTGAGACAACCTGATTAACAAATTGCCAGAATAATATTTGAATACCGACGGAACCCCAAAGTTCAGCTAATATGTAAAATAAAGAATAAGACCAATAAATACCCAAATCCATAAAACCTTTTGAATGAGGATGGCTTGCATGTAAGGCATCTATTGTTTCTTTGCTTGGATGAAAAAAATCAAAATTTGGATTTATAATAAAGCCAAAGATCAAAAAATATGCCAAGAAAGGAATAATAATAACATAGAACAAGTTTTCTCTGCTAAACTTATTGCTTAACTTAACAAATAGCATAAAAAACAAAATTGCAGCAGGAGTCACACAATATGTTTTTAAGAAAGTAATAACACCAGCACCAGCGGCATTAACCACTAACACATCTTTCATATTGCGAAGAAGTGTGTAGTTCATAATCATACAGAACATAATACCTGCAAATGCGAAGAACTTTTTGAACTCCTTAGCATGAATAGGAAACAAGAAAGAACGAAGCTTTCCAAAGGTTTGTGTATTATCAGACATAATCAAAACTCAACAAAAAGAAAATGACAATTTTTATTTGCAAGTATAAAAATAATATGACTATATTTGTCTTTTCAAAGACACCCACCACAAGGTGTATTGATAGAATGAATACTATTCAACTCAATCATCGTTTGGTTCTGCTTCGGTTGATCGCCATTGTTAATCTCATTTTGTTGTTCTGCTAACATCTTGTATGTTTGATAGACCTGTTGAGCTCACCTATCCTTCTCCGAAAAAACCAACCATCGTTGACATTTTTTTAGATAATTTTCTGCATTTAGTTTCTTCGCACTTCTATTCTTTAATTCCATACTTCTATTCTTTAATTCCATTATTGCACCAGCGGTTAATGTACCATCGCCACCGGCATCAATATACGATGATATATCACTTTGTAGTTTCTTTTCAGTCCAATACATTGCCATCTTCTGTCGTTCATCTTGTACCAAATCGCCGACTTGGCGAGTTTGATATGTTTCATTATCTTCACCAACTATTTCTTTCATATTTTGCCCTTTCCGCACTACATAGCAGTATAATGTATTATCATCATCTAAAACATATGTATATCCACCCTGAGCAAAACCACTTTCGTCAATACAAAAAACCAATGACGATTGCGGTTTAAGGTCAACATAATCGCCTGTCTTATGTTTAGTTCCTTCATGACCCACAAATGTTGGAATTTTATTGTTAGCAAACGCTGTTTTATCAGGAAAATCTTTTATCCCAACTCCATCAATATTATGTATACCTTGCATAAAAGCCTCTTTAAATATCCACCGTTGGTTGCTAACATCTATCTTTTTTGTGGCTACATTGTTTTTTCTACTATCGTCGGACTTTAAATATTCTTCCGGTGTAAATAATGCAAAACTATGCAATATCCTAAACTTTCTACCATGATGACTAAATACAATTTTTGGCAACAATTTACTGTTTTTCCAATCAAATTCTGGCAATGTTTCAAACTTAAAAGACCAATTGTCTTGATTTGTTAAACCTGATGTTATGTTGCATAACTCCGTCCAAACATCATCAGGCAATATTTTGCCATTCTCTTTCGCATCAATAATGGCACCAATTCTCGCTGAAAGATTTTCACTTTCACTCTGCAATTCAGCAATCTTGGTGTCAATGTTTATAATATTATCATAGTCTTCATCTTCAATATCACTTTGTTGATTATTTTGCTGTACTTGTTCTAAAAAGTATTTCTGGATATCCGCAAGAACCTTTAAACCCCCTAAGTTTAACCAGCAAAGCACTTCCGCTATCAATATCGCCTGCATTACAGCACATCATATTAATCACGGCCGCATCATCGTGCATACCTTGAAAGCTAACAAACTCATGATTACCCGGAACGGCTACAAATTGTATTTGTTTGTCTTTTTCTTTATTTTTATTATGTTCTTTAATCTGTGCCAACAATTCCTCGAATAACTCTATAATCATTTCATTTCCATACCTATACACATGTAAGCTATAATCGTCATTAAGCTTATATGATGTAAGATCACCACAAAATGCAATAGTCCCATAAAAGTCTGGGTTCAATACTATTTCTAATTTATGTGTTTCTGAATTAATTTTAACTTCTTTAATAACATTGGCTTGTTTTAATTTTATCAAAAATGTATCCGGTTCCCCTTCAACATCAGACAAAGGAATAAGTGCCTTATTTAAAGTATCGTCCGATACATTTAGTTTTGATGTGTTATCAACGGTCTGTTTCGTCGACGATAATAAATCACACCATAGTTTACTATCTTGTATATCAAAATTGTGATTATTTAGCCACCATTTATAATCATGATGATCTTTCATACAAACTTTTAATACAAAACATAATACAATATACTAAAAAAAAAAACACAATCGTTTAGTTAATTTACCATATAGCAAACAACTCTTGAGAGTGTGCCAACCATACAACTGATAGCATTTAGTTATAATAGTTGTCTCTATATAAGATAACATTTAAGATTGCGACATTGATTAGTTATATAAAATCAAAAGTACACTTTAACAAAGCCAAAACACTAACATGGTGGGTCCTGTTGGATTCGAACCGACGACCAATTCGTTATGAGCGAACTGCTCTAACCGCTGAGCTAAGGACCCACTGTTAACAACAGTACACAATGCACAATATTATTATCAAGTTTTTTTTAAGATACTAAAACCATATCAGCATATCTATATCATATTCGATAGGACATTGTTAATATAGTATTCTTACATTTTATTTCTTGATATCTTTTAATAAACCTTCTAATTTTGCTACAGATTCTCCAATCACCGCAAATTGTGGATTACCTTCAAATTTTGCAGCAAATGCTTTTAATTCTTCTAACACTTTCGTTGTGTTTTTTAAAATATTCTCTGCTTGTTCATCGTTATATTCTCCATTTTGCATAGCATTTGCATCATTTTGAATATTTTTTGATAACAATTGCAATTTGTTAACAAAATCTTGCATTTCTTCTGCTGTTGGTTCTTTTTGAGCTGACATAAAAATAATATTAAACATTTATATGTTAATTTTTTTATAAAAAGTGTCAAGCAAAATATTATTTTTTCCAACTTTTAGTTAATGTCTTTATATTTTGATGCAACAACAATGTTTCATGTTGCAATATTTATGATATCAATACTCAACTTGTCTCCTCAATTTTCTTATCAAATCAATTCTTTGCAATAAGAATTCCATTGGTCTTGCACCTTTTGTTGTATTGCAAGTTCTGCATAAAAGTTGGTAGTTTTCAAGATAGTCGCCTCCGCCGTGTGCTCTTGGAATTATGTGGTCTATATCAAACAAATCAATAGGAAATTCACATCCGCAACCATTGCATTTGTGATTTTGTTTTTGATACAAAAACTTTTTGATTTCAAGTTTGGTCTTTGGCTCATTAAGATTTTTTGTTTCAACATCTGTCCTGTGCGGAAGTTTTGTCTCATCTTTTTCACAATTTAGAACTATAAAATCTTCACCTTGCTGTTTTATCTTCATATCAAGGTCTTTAACATCTGTATTTCTCAAATTGCCGTCTTGTTCCAATCGCTCAATCAACAAATCAACTGCTTTGTCTTCAATGTCAATTCCAATCCATTTTCGTTTTAATCTTTGACTTGCAACACAAGTTGTTGCACAACCGCAAAATGGGTCAAGCACAACACCGCCTTCTGGACAAGATGCCTTTATTATTCTTTCCAGCAATGCAAGTGGTTTTTGTGTTGGGTAGCCGGTTCGTTCTTTTGCTTGACTATGTAAATATTGTATGTCCCACACATCATTTAAAGCAGTTCCTTTAATACCGCTTCTATCCACAATGTTCGCATATTTGTTTAAATCAAGTTTTCCACTTTTAACTAATGCATCAACTTTGTCCTTGTCGTAAATAAAAAGTTGTTGTCCTTTTGACACAGTGTTTACATTATAACCTTTATCTATTACTTTTTGCTGGCTTTCAGTTGGGGTTCCATATTGTTTTTCAAAAAATGTTTTTTCAAAATCTTTTGAATAGCAATATAAAATATCGTGATTTTTTTGAAAATAATTCACTGCATTAGTCCATTTACGATAACTCCACACAATCTCATTCCTAAAATTCTCCTTCCCAAACACACAATCCAACATCAACTTGACAAAATGGCCTGCCGTTGGGTCGCAGTGGTAATAAATTGAGCCAGTGGGTTTTAGAATTCTGTGAAGTTGTATAACTCTTTGAGACATATAAGTAATATATGCCTTCATTGACATATCACTTACTCGGTCAATAATTTCAATATAGTCCGCCAACTCTGGAAAGTCATTTGCAATTATATCAAGTTGGTATTCATTGACATCACTCCACTTCCAAGTGTCCTTGAACTGCGAGCCTTCTGCACGGCTTCCAATTGGTGCATTATAAAGTCGCTTTGAGTTAAATGGCGGGTCAAGATAAACCAAATCAACAGATTCACTATTTAATCCATTCAAAACTTTCAAATTGTCGCAAATGTAGAGTTTGTTTACAAACTTTTGATGTGAAGCATTTGTAGGACATGTTGTCATAGTCTTAATGCAGGTAGTGTAATATTAAAAAACAAGCATTTCTTATTGTATAATAAAACTATCAATCTTCTTCCGTCAATTCACCATTCAATCTATACACATTATCAAACTTTCCTTTATAGTCTAAACAATGTGATACCATAAGTAGTGCTATATTGTTCTGTTTCACCATAGACAGCATCTCATTCACCACAATATTTGACATATCGTTGTCAAGATTGCCTGTCGGTTCATCTGCTAATATAATTTTTGGCTGTTTTATAATTGCACGAGCGATGGCAATTCTTTGTTTTTCACCACCTGATAACTCATTTGGCATAGCATTCGCTCTATGCGACATTGATAATTTTTCTAACATTTGTTCTGCATTTTGTTTTGCGATTTTTTTATCTATTCCGCAAATGAGCTGTGGAATGATAAGGTTTTCTTCCGCAGTAAAATCATTGAATAGATAGTGAAACTGATAAATAAAACCAATTTTCTGCTGTAAAAAAATATTTTTTTGTTTTTCACTAATATTTGTAGTACAATTAACATCTTCAATAACAATTTCACCACCTGTTGGCTTTTGCACCAAACCTGCAATTTGTAAAAATGTGCTCTTGCCACAGCCTGAATTGCCAAGCAATAATACACTTTCACCGTTTTCAATTTTTAAATTTACATCAGTTAATATTTGCCTCTCTTTGTTTCCTTCTTTGTATGTTTTACTTATATGTCTTGCTTCAAAAATTGACATATCTACATAATTGTCTTTTTAATGTATAAAAAAATAAAAATCAAACATATAGCAGTGTTTTTCTTGATTTTTATTTTTGTCATCAATCCTCTTATGAGGAATTTGTATGGCAAAAAAAGGTGGTGTAATTTTTCCAATTGCAACAGCAATGTGGTTAATAGACAATACTTGCTTAACTTTTAAGCAAATTGCTGCATTTTGTAATTTGGATGAAAAAGAGGTTAAATCTATGGCGGATGGCTTATTGGCTAATGGGATAAGACCTTTTAATCCAATATCTAATGGCTCTCTTACAAGACAAGAAATTCAAGATAGAGAAAAGGATGGAAAGCCATTAAAAAATTCTTTCCATGCACTTGATGGCTATGATGTTAAAATACAAAAGCAGAAAAAATACATTCCAATGTCTCAAAGAAAAAGTCGTCCAGAGGCTGTTTTATGGCTCACGACTTATGCAAAAGAACTTTCTGACGGCCAAATTATCCGTCTAATTAGAACAACAAAAAATATGATACAAATGATAAAGGACAAAACATACGAAGGATATGAAGATTTAGTTGCAAAAGATCCTGTTATTATTGGTTTTTGTACACAAAAAGAATTGGACGACGAAGTAAATAAGGCTAAAAATAAAGCGGTAAATGCTGAAAAGAAATTGATAAGAAAAGTTAATCGTGAGAATAAAAGAAAAAAGAAATAATTTGTGTATAAGTTTGTAATATGGAACCAGCAAAATCTTCCGGCATTGTTTCTTTATTCCCTATATTAGTAATATTTGTATTGTTTTATTTTTTACTAATTAAACCACAGCAAAAAAAAGCAAAAGACCAAAAAACAATGATTGATAACTTGCGAGTTGGCGATGAAATTGTTTTATCATCTGGAATTATTTGTGAAGTAGATAGTATACCAAAAGATAAAGACTATATTTTTGCTCGTTTAAGCGATAAAAATGTTGTTCGTGTCTTCAAGGATGCGATTATGGATAAATATAAAGAAGAGAAAAAAGAAGACAAAAAGAGATAGTTTTTAAGTTTACACAGATTGTCTCTATCTTTTTATTAAAACAATTGGTAAAAATCAGCAGTTTACATCGGTATTTTATGGTGTAATAATATTCTTCACAAGTAAATAATAATACAACGATGTATGTTTTAATGTTTTGACAAAACACACCAAATGGCACGGTTTGTTTGGAAACCAACAAACAAACCATAAGAAAACTTATGCAATATTATTTTTATTCTTTGTTTTTATCTTTTTCCTCTTTTTTATTTTCATTATTGTCTTTGGTTTTATCGTGATCTTTTGTATCTTTTTTGTCGCAACATATTCCACTGGCATCGGCATACATTCTTCTTTGATGTTCTGCTCGTCTGTCTTTACTCCAAGAAGAAATTTTTGTCAAATACCCAATGATACGAGTTGCATAGTCTATGTTTTTAGAATGACATTTGGAACATTCTGTTAATGTATGTTTGTCTATGTACCCACAATC
Source organism: Rickettsiales bacterium (assembly GCA_017444095.1). GTDB lineage: Bacteria > Pseudomonadota > Alphaproteobacteria > Rickettsiales > Deianiraeaceae > UBA4311. Next base: position 21,569 of record JAFSXM010000031.1, read on the forward strand.
ATTGCAACAAGTAACTTTAATGTTGAAACAGAAATACTCACATCCCTCTTTTGCTGCTACTTTTAATAGCTTTTTAAACCCTTCTTGTGTAGGATATTCTTGGAGGTTGCAATGATAGGCAGAACCGCCATCGAGATATTGCATAAATCTCTTTCCGTGCATTTGGAATTTATCAAGAATGGAAACCTCATCATCTTCAACCTTATAAAGATATGAGTTGTAGCAATCACGAGGAACTTTTAAACCATCGGCTTTATCCCAATTTGCATTTTTAACACCAAGATTTTCCGCTGGAACAAATTCAGTGTTAAACTTATATCCAGTTTCTTCTTTGGCTTTTTTATTTTCATCGCTAATTGTTTTAAGAATATTTTCAACAAACGACATATATTCTTCATTAAGATTGATTTTCAAACCTTTGCTTTCCGCCGCCTCAACTAATCCATTTATACCTATTGTCAAGAATTGCTTATCCATAGAGATATAGCCAGCATCATACACAGGCAATAATCCTGCTTGTAAATATCCTTCCATTAGTTTTCGTGTGGCAATTTGATATTTATGTATTTTTTGCACCATTTCACGAATATCTAATCCTTTTTGGATTGCTCTGTTTAAATTGATTGTAATGACATTTAAAGAACCTGTCGTAACACCGCCAGCTCCAAGTGTATAGCTAAATTCTTTCAGTTGGTCGCTGACATCATTTTTCAAACGACAGCAAGAAGATAAAGCATAGGCATTATCACTCATAAATGTAAAGAAACCATTTCCTTCTGCATACTCTTCTGTAATAAAATCTTCAAAATCTTTATCAACAAGTTCGCCATTTTTTGTCAAACAGGCTGCTGTAATGACTGGATATGTTAATAAAGCGGTCGTTCTTTATTTATTAAACCACTTCATAAAATATTTTTGTAATTTGACTAAACTTTCATAATCAGGTTTTGAGCCATCAGGGAAACAGAACTCGCTAAACATACCTTCAAAGTATGATTTATCATATATGGAAATGTTCCAAAAAATTGACTGATAACCTCTTGATACAGATGGTTGGTTGATTGTGTATACAACATGTTGCAGATGAGAATTTATATCTACTGCATTTGTTTCTAAGTAGTTTTCTCCATAAGATTTTTTTGCAAAATAATCAAAATACATTAGAAACTCCGCTGTGGCAACAGCACCGGCGAACTGGCTGGAAACTGCCAACATTAAATTGATAAAACCTCCGCAAAAACTGGATAAATGTTTTGGTGCCACAGAACCGCCACCTAATGTCTTTAAACCATCAAGCAAAAACGGATACATTGTAATACTAACACAATATGGTTTTAAGCTCGTTTCGTCGTGAACATAAATCTCATGGCTTTCGATTTGACGGATATATTCCTTTGCCAAATCATCGCCATATAATTCACGAATTTTATCACTTATTAAAGCACGATTTATTTGTATATTTATGTCTTTGTGGATTTCATATTCCATTGTATGAATGTTTTTATTTGTAATATTTGCATTGGCATCCATTTGTGAGCCATCTGCTGCATTGTTAATTTTATTGGCATAATTACGAATGAAACCTTTTTTTAATTCCATTTGTTCTGGTGTTAGAGTTGTAAAGAAATTATTTTTTTTGCCATTCTTTTCCATAATATTAACGATTAAATTGGATATTAACGATTGCAAACACAAATATAAATGTCAATTTATCACAAAACCACTATTGATTGGTTATTGCTTCTTTTTCTGGCTATGGAAGGGCATAAAAAAAAATAAAATAAAAAACTTGACACGATATTTTATAGTTAAAGTTTTCTATTTTTCTCCGTCTAATTTTATTAACATAAATCAATTATCATTGACAGTATAACTACCAGATAATCAATTATAACACTTATATTTTTTTGTTAGTTTAATGCTTTTTTTAAAAAGCTACCGGTTACACTATTTGGATTATCAGCGACCTGCTCTGGTGTTCCTTCGGCCACAATTTGTCCGCCTAAATCTCCACCCTTTGGGCCTATATCAATAACCCAATCTGCTGTTTTAATTACATCAAGGTTGTGTTCTATAACTACTACACTATTGCCATAATCAACAAGTGTATGCAACACTCCAAGCAATTGCTTTATATCACAACTATGAAGGCCTGTCGTCGGCTCATCGAGAATGTATAGTGTGTTGCCGGTTGCTTTTCTTGATAACTCCCTCGCTAATCTAATTCTTTGTGCCTCACCACCAGATAAAGTAGTTGCAGATTGTCCAAGTTTTACATAGTCTAATCCAACATTATACAATGCTTTTAATTTTTCCATTATTGGTAATTCATCTTTAAAAACATCTAATGCCTCACGGACTGACAAATCTAATATTTCATCTATTGAATATCCTTTGTATTTTACTTCACGAGTTTCTTTGTTATATCTGTGCCCATTGCAAACATTACATTTAATGTAAGTATCAGGTAAAAAATGCATTTCAACTTTAACAACCCCATCACCTTGGCAATTTTCACACCGCCCACCTTTTACATTGCAGGAAAATCTACTGCATTTATAACCTCTTGATAAAGATAATGGTTGTGCGGCAAACAAATCCCTAATCATTGTAAACACACCTGTATATGTTGCAGGATTTGATTTTGGACTTCTACCTACTGGTTCTTGGTCTATTTTAATAATCTTATCTATATTTTCTAAACCTTTAATCTCTTTAAATTTTCCGGGTTTTATTTTAACTCTTGATATTTGTTGTGCTATTGCTGGATAAAATGTATCAAGAATAAGTGTAGATTTACCACCACCACTAACTCCTGAAATGGCGACAAATAAACCTAATGGAACTTTCAAGTTAACATTTTTTAAATTATTTTCACAAGCACCAATCAATTCAAGTTGATTTCCACGGCCAAATCGTCTTCTTGCTTTTGGTGTTTCTATTTTCATTTTTCCTGATAAAAATAAACCAGTTAAACTATTCTCATTTTTCATAATTTCTTGCGGTGTTCCTTGTGCTACAATTTCGCCACCATATCTTCCGGCACCCGGCCCAACATCAATAATATAATCTGCTTCTTTAATGGTTTCTTCATCGTGTTCTATAACTATAACACTATTACTTAAATCTCGTAAATCTTTAATTGTATTTATAAGTTTTATATTATCACATTGATGCAAACCGATAGAAGGCTCATCTAATACATAGATTACTCCACAAAGCCCAGAGCCAAGCTGTGTAGACAATCTTACTCTTTGTGCTTCACCGCCAGACAATGTATTTGCTGACCTTCCAATAGACAAGTATTCTAAACCAACATTTGTCAAGAAGATAAGACGATTTTTAATTTCAGTTAAAATTGGTTTGGCGATTTCATTGTCGTGGTTATCTAAATGATTTGGTAGTTCGTTTATCCATTCAGTTAATGCTGAAATAGACATATCACTTATTTCGCCAATATTTTTATTGTTTATTTTAACACAAAGCACATTATCATTTAAACGATACCCATTACAATAATGACACTTTGTTAATGTTTGATATTTTTCGCACTCATCTAATACAAGTGGGTCTTCATCGCAATTTTGTATTTTCGCCTGCAATTCACCAACTACTCCACGGAATATAATAGATGTTTTTTCGTGCCGTAAATTTTCCTCTGTTTCAATTGTTATGGTGTCTTCATTAGTTCCATATAATAAGATTTTTCTTATATTTTCCGGCAATTCTTTATATGGAGTGTTAATAGAAAAGTCATACTTTTTTGATAAAGCAATAATAATTTGATTATGGTATCTTGGATTGTCATATACCCACGGCTCTATTGCTCCTTCTATAAGCGACAAGTTGTCATCTGGAACAATTAAATCTTCCTTAAAAAATACTTCCGTGCCAAGTCCATGGCAATGTTGACAAGCACCAAATGGGTTATTAAATGAAAATATTTTTGGCTCTAAACTTTCAAGTTTAAAATTACATTCAGGACATACATATTGTGTTGAAAAAACAATATCATCTCCATTGTGGGCTTCAATATTTTGATTTAATGTGAATTTATCTTGATTTTGTCCCAGCTCAACGATATTTAAAACAACAATGCTTTCAGATGCTTTGAGGCATTTCTCAACTGCATCAAAAATGCGAGTTCCCATATTTTGCTTTATAATTATTCTGTCTATAACAATTTCTATGGTGTGTTCTTTTTCCACATCAAGTTCAGGTATGGTTTCCAATGAAAAAAAAGTTCCATCAATTTTAGCTTTATCATAGCCTTGTTTTTTTAGATGTAATAATTCCGTTGCAAAATTACCTTTTTTACTTTTAATCACAGGGGCTAATATTCTAATTTTTGTATCTAATGGTAAAAGTGATATTAGTGCAATAATCTCTTGTTTAGAATAACGGAATAGTTGTTTTCCAGTTTTTGGAGAAATAACTTTTCCTATTCTGGCAAACAATAATCTTATAAAATCATATATCTCTGTTGCCGTTCCAACGGTTGACCTTGGGTTTCTTGATGTTGTTTTTTGGTCTATTGCAACGGCAGGAGCAAGCCCTGATATACTTTTTACATCAGGTTTTTTTTGTATTCCCATAAAATATCTGGCATTACTGGAAAGACTTTCTACATATCTTCGTTGTCCTTCCATATAAATTGTATCAAATGCCAAAGATGATTTACCACTACCAGATGGCCCCGTTATAACAACAAACTTATTTTTTGGTATATCTATATCAACATTTTTTAAATTATTTTCACAAGCACCCCTAACTTTGATAAAATTTAAATAATCACTGCTATTATTATTTTTTAACTTTGTGGCTTGTTTAGTGCTTTGTTTTGTTGTTCGAGTGGCTTGTGTCATTTGTCAAAAATCAATACTTAACATTTTTCAATAACTATTTTTTAAATGTAAAGAGTGAGATTAGAATGAAACAATTACGAAAACATTAGAATGGTTTTTCATCTTACAATCAATGAAAAATAAAGATTTTTACAAAACTATTTGTAGTCTACATAATTAGTCCACCAAACTTGACTATTAAAAATATATTCTATCATTAGGGTAGTAGCCAGTTTAGCTCAGTTGGTAGAGCAACTGATTTGTAATCAGTAGGTCGTCAGTCCGAGTCTGACAACTGGCACGGAATTTCAAGGTGATTTTGCTTGAAAGTTATTTGCTGTGTTTGGCTTTAAAGTATCTAAAATCTATGCGATTATCAAAATATTATTTGCCGACAACAAAAGATGTTTCAAAGGATGTTGTTTTGACAAGCCATAAGCTGATGCTAAAGGCAGGAATGATAAAGCAATGCAGTAGCGGGCTTTACACACTTTTGCCACTTGGGTATAAAGTGATGCGAAAAATAGAAAATATTATACAAGAAGAGCTTGACAGAATTGGAGCCATGCGGATTTCTATGCCAATAATTACAGATGAAAAGCTTTGGCAAGAAAGTGGACGAGCTGATAGCTATGGAGACGAAATGTTAAGAATTAAAGATAGGGCAGGACATAATTTGGTTTATTCACCTACAAACGAAGAAGCCGTCGTTGATGTTTTTAGAGGTCAAGTTTCTTCATATAAACAACTGCCTTTATCTTTGTATCAAATCAACTGGAAATTTCGTGATGAAATAAGACCAAGATTTGGACTAATGAGAGCAAGAGAGTTTTTAATGATGGATAATTATTCGTTTGCTATTGACATGCAACAGGCAGAAGAAATATACAATCAAAATTGTGAGGCATACCTTCGTATGTTTAAAAGAATGGGATTAAAAGTTATACCTATGCAGGCAGATAATGGTGCTATTGGTGGAACTTTTAGCTGTGAGTTTCAAATATTAGCAGAAAGTGGAGAAAGTGCTGTATTTTATGATGAGGATAGTTATAAACAATTTTGTGATATGTATAGCAACCCAGATTTTTCGTGGAAAGATATGCAAAAAATTGCAAATGGAAAAGTTTGGGCTTTTACAGAAGAAAAATACAATGAAGATGAATGTAAAAAAATGGGATATAAAATAAAACAAACAAGGGGTATTGAAGTAGGACATGTATTTATTTTTGGTGATAAATATACCAAATCAATGAATGTTGTAGTTAAAGGTGCTGATGGCAAAGATTTTTACCCACAAATGGGCTCGTATGGTATTGGAGTAACTCGTGTTATTGCTGCTTGTATTGAGGCCAATAATGATAATAAAGGCATCATTTGGCCAAAGGCTCTATCACCTTTTGATTGTATTTTGATAAATCTTGACCCAAAAAATGAAGAAATAACAAAAGCTTGTGATGCAAAATATAACGAACTGATAGCACAAAGTGTTGATGTTTTATATGATGATACGGATAAATCCATTGGAGAGAAATTTGCCGTTGCCGATTTGCTTGGCATTCCAACACAAATAATTCTTGGCAAAAAGAGTTTTCCAAATTTTGAAGAAAAAAGTAGAATATAAATTAGTGTAATAATTTAGCAAAATGCAAACAACAGATGATTTACTAAATATAGGTTGTATTTATCCGCTTAAATCAAACTATCAAAGGACTATTTTGTTAAAATCAATAAAGCATCATAATTTTGATGCTGGTGATTTTAGTTATGGTGCAGATGATTTTGAAAATGGAATTTTACATCATTATCCGTGGAGCAATGACAAATTGAAAATTGGAAAGTTTTGCCAAATTGGCAAGGGAGTAAAGTTTTATATGAACGACTGCAACCATAATTATGATTGCATTTCTACATTTCCATTTCCTTTGATAAAAGGTTTTTCTGGTGATAAATATGAAAAACATAAAGCTTGTTTAAAAGACGATATAATCATCGGTAACGATGTTTGGATTGGTGAGAATGCGACAATTATGTGCGGAGTAAAAATTGGAAATGGTGCAATAATTGCCACAAATTCACATGTAGTCAAAGATGTTCCCGCCTATTGCATTGTTGGCGGAAACCCTGCAAAAGTTATTCGTAAAAGATTTGACGATGTTTTGATTGATATGCTTGAAAAGTGGCAATGGTGGAATTTACCGATTACCGAAATTGATAAAATTGTTGTTCCTATTTTGACAAATAGCGATATTGAGTTTGCAAAAAGTGAGATTAAAAAGTTTTTGAAAAATAAAATGTAATACTTTGTATATTAATGTTAATATGAAAAGTTTTTATTTTTATCTGGTTTGATTGTAGTTTCTGGTGTGACAAAAACTAATGCATCCAAGTTTAATTATAAAATAGATAAACCTGATATTGTCTTTTTCGATTACAACGGGACATTGTATGATGATAAAACAATGTTAAATAAGGGATGTAAAAAATATTGTAAATGGAAAACATATGAAGATAAAAAAATGTTTGATAAGTTAAGTGTTGGGGAAAAATATGATTTTTTATCAACAAAACTTGGCAACGATATTTTAAATCAAATATATGACTACTTGGTGGCTCAACCTTTTAAAATCGTCAACGGTGCTGATGTATTGTTAAAATTACTACACAAACAAGACATCATTAGCTATGTCGTTACTGGTTATGATGGACAGAAGGTCAGAAAATGGCTCACTAATGCACGGCTATCTCAATATTTCCACGGCATATACGGAGCCAACGATTTTGGTGATTTACAAAAACCAAACAAAGATTTTGCTGAAAAAATAATTATCGCCACAGGCCTAAAAAATGAAAAATGTTGGTTCATTGGCGACAGCGAGCAAGATATCATTATGGCAAAAAATCTTGGTTGCAAGTGCTTTATTATAGATAATTTTGAAGAAATAAAACAAAATTATGCAAATTTAATTGATGAAAATGTATTGTTGATGACATACAACGAAATTTTAAATTTAATAAAAAACATACATAAATACAATTATTAACAATTTTTTATTTAATTTGACATAGCAATGATTGTTTGCTAACATAAATATAGTTTTTATGGTAAATGTATGAAAAAGATTATTAATTTTTTTAATAAAAATAACGAGTATAAAGATATACATGGTAATAAATATCTTGACAATGGCAACGGTTCCTCTGAGGAGATAAATGGCAAACAAACATCTGGGGGTATCGTTTCTGATATTTCAGCTCGCAGGCCAACTGGATACAATAAAGACGATCTTGTGTTAAAAGGTCATGCTTCATCATTAGAACCTAATAATGCTATGTCAATTGAAGTGTTCGGGAAAACGATAAAAGCAGTAGATGTTACAAATATAATTGATAAAAAAACAAAACACTGTGAGTTACAATCTTTTATGCCACAATACGACAAAACAGACTATCTTTGTGACCCTTTTAACATCGCTGGCATTCCAATAAGACTTTCTCCGGATAGAACACATATAAATATACGCAGTATTCCAATAATAGAAAATGGAAATATTAAAGAGTTTAAATTTTATCAATTTCTCGATTTTGAGAACCACGACCCAATTGCTGATGAATGGGCTAAACAAGATGCAGGAAGCATAGAGAAAACATTGTATGATATTGTTATGCCAAACAAAGAAAAGAGGTGGCGACATCGTATTGCATTAGATAATGGTCGCATAATACATACATATCGGGATATACAAAATGGAGGATCATACATTGATGTATATAAACTTACATCGAAAAAAGAAAATGAAAAACGTGAATTTAGTGCAAACAAAGTTTCCTCTACAAAAGTGGATGAGAAAATCGATGAACCAGTTGTCGTCGGCAATAAACTATATACATATGAACATAGTGGCAATGTTGTTGTTTATAACATATTCGATAATGGATTACAGTCACATTTGACTCTTCATGGTGGCTTTTACAATATGCAAGATTTCTTTAACATAACAAATCTAAAAACTTATCAAAAATTATCACGAGATGATTATGCTAAGATGGAAAAAAGATATATTGAAGAGCAGGAAAAAAAGAAAATGAATAATAAAAGTACAAAGACAGGTCTTAACAAAGATGATGATGTTTGTAGCATACAATAACATCATTGCTTTTTCGCAACAAAATGTTATAAATATTGTATAATTTGCAATATCGTGTGAATGTCTTTACTTTTAAAAAGTAAATGATGGTTGGTGGATGTTATGCCGAAACAAATTTTCGATAAAGTAAAATTGATAAAAATGTTTAACCCAGTTAACGGGTGTAATATTGGTTGTCCATATTGTTATGCGAGAAAAATAAATCAGCGATTTCATATCATTCCTAATTTTAATATTCCAACATTTCAAGAAAATAGATTGGAGCAACTTTACAAAAAGAAAAAAGGTGCTGTTTATTTAATAACTTCAATGAGCGATTTTTCAGGATGGAAACCTGAATGGAGAGAAAAAATTTTTCAAGTTTTAGCCGATAACCAACAACACATTTATACACTCTTAACAAAGAGACCAGAATTAATACATTTTGAAACTAATTTAGATAATGTGTGGATTGGGGTCAGTGTTACAAATAAAGCAGATGTGAAACGAATTGAAACAATGAAAAAAAACATTAAGTGTAAGCATTATTCTATCACTTTTGAACCGCTCCACGGTGAGTGTGGAGATATGGATTTATCTGGTATTGGATGTATTTTTATTGGTGCGGAAACTGGCAATAGAAAAGGAAAAATAAAGCCTCAAAAAGAATGGGTTATGAATATTGTAAAACAAGCAAAAGCATTGAATATTCCAGTATGCATGAAAATGTCGTTATTGGATATAGTTGGCAAAGAAAATTGGATACAAGATTTCCCAGAGGATTATAATAATGTTATTTTTGGCACACAAAGATAATAAATTATAGATATATAACACATCAATTTCGTTATAAAATGCGAGAATAAAAAACTTGAAAATAAATTCATATTTTAAAACATAATTTGTTTCTTATTGTTTGCATATGAAGTATTTTGTAAAAACAATAGCTTTGTTTTCTGTATTGACTTTTGCTGGCTGTCAATTAGTTCGTGATAGTGATGGGTTCTATACAATAGAAAGCAGGAAGAAAGATGTCAGCAAACAACAACGAACACAAGAGACAAAAAAGACCACAACATTAGATAACAACACAATTTCTATTAAAGACACAAAACGGCAAGAAATTGAGACAGAAGATGTTGATAAAACAAAATATATTGATAAACCAGCCAATGGTGGTATGGATGACAAAGAAATAATTGCAAAAAAAATGGAAGAAGCTATTCAGTCTTCCAACATTGAAACCAAACAACAGAATAGGTTTGTTGCTGATGTAAAATCTAATGATGTGGTAAAAACAGATCAAAAATGTCATTGCCAATGTGATAGCAATATTGTTAATAAACAAGACAATGTATTAGATATACAAACAATTCGCAAGAATGAGAAAACTTTATACATACAGGTTGGTGTGTTTACCAACTTTGAAACTGCAAATGCCCTTGCAGAGACAATTAAAGATAATGGTATAAACAATGTTAAAATAATACATGAAGATAATATGATGAAAGTTGTGATAGGGGGTTTTGCAAATAAAAAGAGTGGTCAAAAAATTATTGATAAATTGTACGAGATTGGTATTGATGATTATTTTTGGAAAAACATAAAGTAGTGTAATAAATAGAAATTATTATGTTGGATGAAGATTTAAATAAAGTTTTTCGTGCTTGTGGATTTAATTATGTAGACAAAAACCTATGCGACGATTTGGAAAAAATTATTGCTTGGCAAAAGGTATTGCGAGAAGTTGATGTTGAAGGTGTAGAGCCTATGTATAACACATTAGGCGATAATGCGATAGCAATAACTAATACAGACAATATAGTTAAAGAAAATAGTGATATATTTTCTAATGCACCAGAAATTGAGGACAACTTTTTCTTAGTGCCAAAGGTTATAGATAAGAAATAATTAATTATCATTTGTCTTATCTTGCTTTTTATTTCAAAAGATGGTTGATTTTCAGTGTTTGTAAATAGGTTATGTTTATAACATTTGAGGGAATAAACGGCTCTGGCAAGAGCACACAGGTAAAATTACTACATAAATATTTTTTAGAAAATGGAAAAACAAGCATTTTAACAAAAGGTATTGGTGGTGGTGGAGAGTTCTGCATGGAAGTAAGACGAATACTTTGCACAACAAAAAATATTGATAATCTTACAGAACTTTTTTTATTATATGCTTCTCGTAACGAACATGTAAAAAATGTGCTTTTACCAGCTATTAAGGAAGGCAAACACATAGTATGTGATAGATATGTAGATTCAAGCTATGCTTATCAATGTAATGGCAATGCCAAAATGGTAGAATTATTAAAGACATTTCATAAGGCAATTCAAGCACCAATGCCCGACATAACATTTTTTATAGATATACCGGTAGCCGTCTCTGAAACAAGATTGGCACCACTTGTATATGATGCAATGGTTCAAGGCGCTGGATATAAAAAATATGATGAAATTAAAACAGAAGAGATGCAAAAGATAGTGAATAATTACAAAAAATTAGCAGAATTGTTCCCAGATAGGATATACCGCATTGATGGAACCAAAACAATCAAAGATATACATAATGAAATAGTTAATATTATTGAAACAAAATTGAAAAATAATTAGCCATTATTGGATATTATTTCATAATTTATCTGTCTTTTAGCTTTATTGCTGTTCTTATATTCATTTCTTGTTTTATCGGCAATATCTAACATATCTTGTTTTTTTATCTGTTTTATTTTAATTTTTCTTTCTGTCTTTTTTTTTGCATTTACATCAACTTTCTCGCTATATTTTCTATTACGATTTCTACCTGTATATTTTCTTTGTAGTGAGATAATAGTTTGTATTTTTTCTTTTTCTTGCTCCTTTCTGTGTTTTTCAACCATATAATGGTACATATACACAAAAGTTTTATTGTTTCTTTTTATTCCCAACAGGCCATACATTATAAAATATGTCGCAATAATATAGTTTGTTTTTGTAGCAATGGCAATATGAATGATTGTTTTAACAATTCCAACAAACATAGAAGATGTTGTTGAAATGCTTTTATGTTTGTCACAGTAGATACTGATGCAATATACAAACAACATACTTGTTGATGTTATGATGTCTAAAAATGCTCCAATTATAATTACACATAAGAAATTTTTACTTTGATTTTTTTTTATACAGAAAAACGGAAAATAATTACCAGCCAATGCAACAATAGATGTTAAGGCCGTAATGTTTTTAGTATCAAAAGTTATGCTTGCAATAACAACAAATATTGCACATTTTATACAATCCAGAAATTCGCCAATGCTCTTTTGTGATATACGATATTGTGTATATGTCTCTAATGAAATTATTGTCTTCGCAAAGCCATTGTTTTGTCTGGTTTTGCATATATTTTTGATAAAAGGCACACATTGCAAAGAGCATAATAAATATGTTAATAACAAATATGCACAATATATATAATCCATAGACACAATTATAATACATAATACTAAAATGTAAACAAGAAGTAAAAGATTTTATACAAAATTAACTTTCAATTGTTATTGATACCAGTTTTTACCATAAATCGTAAAAATCAACACAGAAGACCAAGCCAACCGATGCTTTATTGATATCAAATTTTTTATCTTTGTATAGTTGAATATAGCTTACACTTGCGCCTATTAAAAATCTATCATTTTTACCAAATGGATGTGTGGCAACAACCATCCACTGAATATAACCATTTCGTGCATCTGTAAGATTAATATAATTATCGGCATATAACCACACAAAGATTGGCTTGATATTGATTTTGTATGATAAACCACTAAATAACATATTATAGTTAGCATATCTTCTGTAATAGAATTGCCAATCTATTCTTGTTCTTTTTGTAATATTATAGTCGATATTTATACCTAAAGTTGGGCGGATTTCACGACCATACGACATAATAGCACCAATCTGTCCTGTGTATAGGCTTGGTGTAAACATTCCAATGCCAGTAGATATGTTTAATCTTTCTCCCTGATATACTGGCGAAAAAAACCTAAAATTAAAATAATTCAGCCCAAAAGCCTGTTTGTTGTTAACCTTACTATGCCCATACATAAATGAAAACTCAAATTCCGCCCAAAGATTTTTGCTAAAACCAACCTCTATATCATTACAAGTGTAAAGAGCATTTATGTTGTTATTATGTCTTGTATAAAAGACATTAAAAAACTCTATTAGCCCTGGTTTAAATGCTTTTGCATAGTATGCATATGATGTTTTTGGAAAAAAAGTAACCATTAAACACATCAGCAACGGAATAACAAATAATGTTTTCTTGGTGTGTTTTGTGGAAAAATTTTTATCAAAATACATTAAAGAAAAAGTCATACAAACTTTGATTACACTATATGCATTTCATAAAAATCAAGAAAAAAATGTAAATAAGATATCCATAATCATAGAGTCAAGATGTAATACTGCAAGTCGTTAACACTTGACTATTATATTATGCAGATTAGACAATTCGCTTATATCGTTTGATTAGTAAATATATGTCAAAAATTGGTTTAATCAAAAATATAGCGATTATTGCAGATTTTATAATTTCAATTATTGCATCAGTAATTAAATCATCAATACCAGAAGTTTCTAATGCTTTATTTGGCATATCCGCTATTGTGTTGATAATTGCGGTTATTTGTATAATAATAGAATTTGTTAATTGGAGACTAAAAAATAAATAATCTTTCTACTAAAAAACATAATGCCGATACAATAAAAATGTATCGGCATTTATTATTTTGAAATGATATAATATTATTTTGAAAATATGCAATGTCTTTAATAACCCATTCCATCCATACCACCCATAGGCATACCACCAGCACCAGCCCCACAATGGCAATCATCTTTCTTTGGCTCATCAAAAATCGTAGCCTCTGTCGTAATAATTAAACCTGCCACAGAAGCGGCATTTTGAATTGCCATTCTTACAACTTTAACTGGGTCAACAACACCATTTTTAATCATATCCACAAACTCATCTTTACGAGCATCATAGCCGTAGTTTGCATCTCCTTTTCTCAAAATCTCACTAATAATCTCTGCACTTTCGCAACCAGCATTTTCTAAAATTTGAGTAATTGGAGCTCTCAATGCCTTTTTGACAATATTAACACCAAGTTTAACATCCTCATTGTTGCTATCACATTTTAAAGCCAATGAAGCATTTAACAATGTAATGCCACCGCCGGCAATAATACCCTCTTCTATTGCGGCACGAGTAGCATTTAAAGCATCATCAACCCTATCCTTTCTTTCTTTAACTTCAATTTCAGTAGCACCGCCAATCTTAACAACAGCAACACCACCAGAGAGTTTTGCTAACCTTTCTTGCAACTTTTCTTTGTCATAGTCACTTGTTGAATTTTCAATTTGTGTTTTGATTTGATTGCAACGAGCTTCTATATTTTTCTTATCACCTTCGCCATCAACAATAGTGCAAGTGTCTTTATCGACAATTACTCTTTTTGCCGAGCCAAGATATTCAGGTTGTATATCTTCAAGTTTCATCCCCAAATCTTCGCTTACAACTTGACCATTTGTCAATATGGCAATATCTTCAAGCATTGCCTTTCTTCTATCGCCGAACCCCGGTGCTTTAACAGCACAACATTTTAATCCACCACGAAGTTTATTAACAACCAAAGTCGCAAGAGCTTCACCTTCAACATCTTCTGCAATAATCAATAATGGTCTACCAGACTTCATTACCGCCTCCAAAAGAGGAACCATTGGTTGTAATGATGTTAATTTTTTCTCAAAGATTAAAATAAATGGATTGTCCAATTCAGCAATCATTTTATCTGCATTAGTCACAAAATATGGGCTTAAATACCCTCTATCAAAACTCATACCCTCAACAACATCTAATGTTGTATCAAGTGATTTTCCTTCTTCAACCGTAACGGTGCCATTTTTGCCAACCTTTTCAATGGCCTCTGCCAAGATTTCACCAATCTTTTTATCTCCATTTGCGGAAATGGTGCCTACTTGGGCAACTTCAACATTTGAAGATATTTTCTTTGCTTTTGATTTTACAAATTCAACAACTTGCTCGGTTGCCATGTCGATGCCTCGTTTTAAATCCATCGGATTCATGCCGGCCTCAACAGCTTTAAGTCCTTCTTTTGCAATCGCACGAGCTAAAACGGTTGCTGTTGTTGTTCCATCGCCTGCTTTATCATTAGTTTTTGATGCAACTTCTTTAATCATTGAAACACCCAAATTCATTGCCTTATCACTCAACTCAATCTCTTTGGCAACTGATACTCCGTCCTTTGTAATTCTTGGCGCACCATAGCTTTTGTCTAATACCACATTTCTACCCTTTGGCCCAAGAGTAGCAGAAACAGCATCTGCCAAGATATCAATTCCTTGCAATAATTTCTTTCTTGCCTCACTTGAATGTAATACAACCTTTGCTGTCATATAAAAAAAACAATAAACTACTTAACCTTACAAAAAGGTAAATAGTTTATTTATTTTTTTTTCAAGAGTTTTAAAAAAGATAGAAACATATTTATTTCAAATTGTTTTCTATATTATTGCTTAATTTCTTAGTAGAAGAGCTATTATTGTTTATATATTTAAAATTATTTTCACTCATTTCAGACCCATTCATTTTTTCCATATTCCTCTTGACTACCTGAGAGAAATCATCACTCTTCTCTTCTAAATCTTCTACATCGTTATAACATTTTTTTTCCACCTCATAAGTATCTGTTTCCATATTCCTCTTGATTACCTGATAGAAATCATCACTCTTCTCTTCTAAATCTTCTACATCGTTATAACATTTTTTTTCCACTTCATAATTATCTGTGTTCATATTCTTACAGCTAACCTGCATCAAATCATTATTTTTTTCTTCTAAATTTATGTCATTATTTTCTTCTTCTAAATTTATATTATTATTTATTTGCCGTGTGGTCTGTTGCTTGCCTTCTTGTAACGTATGTTCCTTAAGAAACAACTCTATTGCATCAGATCTGCTCATAGTCGTTCCTTTTCCCTTTTTTGATGTGTATTTTAGTGGCTTAGGATTATACTCGCTTATTATTTCTTTTATACCTTCTTCATTAGTTGGTTGTCCGCTTGATTTTTCCTTTTTATTCCTTTTTCTTTTAAACTTCAACACATGACTGTTGTTTATATTAGGATTTTCCTGATAGATGTTATCCACATTTTGTTGTACAGACATTATATTAGGATTTTCCTGATAGATGTTATCCACATTTTGTTGTGCAGACATTATATTAGGATTTTCCTGATAGATGTTATCCACATTTTGTTGTGCAGACATTATATTAGGATTTTCCTGATAGATGTTATCCACATTTTGTTGTGCAGACAGCATATATAGAAGCGCATTAGCTTTTTCTAACCTGCTTTTTTGCCATTTCTTTATATCAGCTTGTGTAAACAGTGCCTCATTTTTGTCATTAAATAATTTACATTTTAATCTCGAAATCGCATTTGTGAGATTTTTTTTATTCATTATCTTATTTTTTTCACAAAACTCTTTAATAAAATCGGCATTTGACACATATTGGCCGTTACGTTCCAAACTAATGGTAGCTTGTTGTTTATACTTATCAGCTAGTTTTTGCCTTTCTTCTGAAAATTGTTGTTTTTCTTGCTGGCTAAAATCTTTCTCTGCCTTACCATTAAATAACTCATTTTTTAATTTCGAAATAGCTATTTGTAGCGCTTTTTTATTAACATTTGGATTTTCTTGAAGCACTTGATTAACAAAAGTAGCATTATCTACATATTGACTCTTATCTGAATTGTTGTTCTGATTATTTTGCATAATAAAAATTATTAAAACTAATTAAACTAATTAAACTAATTCAATAATATTAAAAAATAAAATATATGCAATATATTTTATCAAAATAAAGTATACAATATCTAGACTTAAAAAGAGCGGAATAAATAGTTTATTTATTTTTTTTCAAGAGAGTAAAGTGCAATCCAATCTGAAACGGATTTTAACCACCTTGACAAAAACCACAACAAGTTTTCATCCAGTTTGGGATATAGTCTCTTAAATTGCAATCAGCAGATGCGTTGTCCTTATTTTTGGGCAACAATACTTCGTCTTGTTTCTTTCGTGCTTCATTTACAATGTCTTTTATCTTATTTTCATTAAACTCTTGAAGCCCTGCAAGTGTTTTTTGCATTGCCATTTTAAACTGATTAAAACATTGACTGGTTTCGTCTTTTATGGCTACATTCAACATCTTTTTCCATAATTCCAGTTTATCTTTAATACCTTGAATTAGTTCATTTTCTGGCAACCCAAAATATTTATTCTTCACTGCAATATCATATATAATGTTTTTCATCTTTTCTTCTGTGATTGTGTATTCTTCTATTGTATCTTTGAAAATTTTGTTCCATGCTTCTGTTTTGCCAATACTTTCTTTCATATTATCTATAAATATTTGATAAAATGTCCATATGATATTCAGATTGTTTTGCCACAACGTGTAATTCGCACCATTGTTTGCAACTTTATTAATGTCAGCAAAAAGACAAGTTATTTCCTTAATATCATCAAAATCAGTTTCAATAAACTTTTTCTTTCCATATTCTCCATTTTTTACAAGAAGATTTTCTGGCTTCCTATCAAACATTTGAAATAAAAATACTTTGCAAAGATGTCGTGCTATAATTTTCATATTATCTTCTGATAAAAATTTTGTCAATACATCTTGGTTGCATTGATTAACATTAGCCATATTAAAACGAAAATTTGGGTAACTGAAATTAGCCGTTGTAAAACACTCTAAAATCATTGTTAACAAAGTTATTTGAATTTCGTCATCTGTCATTGTCTTGCCATTTAATGTTGTTATTATTCGACCAACATCAAGATTGTCATTTATGTTATGAATTTTACTAAATTGTTCCAACAAACTCCCTTCTGCTTTCTCCATATACAACATCTCTTCGTCGTGAAAATTAAAATAACCAGTTGTAATTGTGTCTTCACCGCATTCCTTTAATAACGATGGAACAAATATATTGTTAAAAGTTGCTAATTTTGCTTCACGACCATTTTTCACACATTTGTCGTTGTCTACTTGCCGTATAACAACATTGCCTTCAATTGAAAATAACTTGTTATATGCCCCATTTGTCAATGACTCTTTTGTTGAAAAGCCTTTCTGTATATTGTCTTGCATTTTTCTATGTCGTACTTCCAATTCATATATGTCCCACTCCAAACTCATATATCTGTTGTTTTTTATCGTAGTACAATACTACAAAACCATCAAATTGCCAACTTTTTTTTATTGCCAATTACAAAGACATTTTATATATAAAAGCATATGTAAATATGCTCTCTGTCTTTCTTGCTTTATTTTATCCAATTTTTTTGACATCTATTGCCGTTGGGCCTGTATTTATTACAATATCCAGCATTGGTCTAACATACGGCCTAAAATATAGCTTGTTTGCAGTTATAGGTGTTATTTTTGGCAATTGTTTATATTTAATTCTTGGTGCATTAACTGCAAATGGTATTATTCAGGCTATACCGCCGGTTGTTATGTCTGTTGTGTCTTTTGGAGCAACTATATTATTAGCAAAAATAGCATACGGATTTTTCAAAAAAGATGTTAAAAAGATGAAAAATAATAATATGTTTGATATTGGTATAAAAACTATTGTAAAAATGTTTTTTATTACATTGTCATCTCCTGTTGTAATATCTGGTTATGTTATAACATTTTTAACATTTGCAAATGTATTGCAAAAATCATTTATCTCTGGTTTGTTTGGCGGATTATGTGGAGCTGTTTTAGCCTATACACTTATTGCCATTGTATCTGGAATTGCAGGAAATAAAGTTAAAAATCTGGACGAAGATAAATATTTTCGTGTTTTATCTGTGTTGAATAAAATAGCCGGAATCCTGCTTGGTGGATGTGCTATATTGTTAATAGTCAATGGACTTAAAGGTTTAATTAAAATGGTTGTTTGAGATTATTTAATAATCTTGCCATCAGGAAACTCTTTTTTAATACTTTGTAGTCCTTCATCGTTCATCATTTTTAGTGCTTCTATTGGGGTAGGTAATGTTGATGAATAGCAAAGCTTAAAAATCAAAGCAGTAAAATATTGTTTTGAACCAATAATTTTTAATTCTCCAAGTGATGCACTTAAAATTTGCCACATCCTTAATAATCTTGGAACATTTAAGTTGTTATCAGCTGATAATTCATTGAAAATAGTGGCAAATGTTGGGTATAGATCTTTATCGGTCTTTAAACAGCTTACATATTTTAATCCATCTAAAACCACTTCCATAAGTTCGTTTACAACAATTGTTGTTTCAATTTCATTAGATAAAAATTCTTCCATAATACTAATGGCGGTTTTAATATCGCCCAAATAACAAGCTTTAAAAATTTTAGCCACCATTTCTCTATCTGGAATAGACAGCATTTCATTTATCTTATCAATAGTAATATTACCATTTGTTATACTTATCGCTTGGTCCAACAATGACAATGAATCTCTTACCGAGCCATTTGCATATTTTGATAACAAGGATAAGCTTTGATTGTCATATTTAACATCTTCTTTTTTACAAATTTCTTCCAAATGTTGACAAAGTAATTCTTCACTAACATTTTTGAGATAAAACTTCTGGCATCTTGATAATATTGTTATTGGAACTTTCCTTACTTCTGTTGTGGCAAAAATAAATTTTACTTTTTCAGGTGGTTCTTCAAGTGTTTTCAATAGAGCATTAAATGCTGATTTTGAAAGCATATGAACTTCGTCTATTATAAACACCTTATACCTTGATACCATTGGGGCAAAAGCACATTTATCTATTACTTCTTCTCTCATATGGTCGACACCAGTATCATCTGATGCATTCATTTCAATTACATCTGGATTACTGCCGTTTAAAATCATTTTACAAGTTTCACACTCTAAACAAGGAGTTGTTGTTGGTGCATCATATTTTTTACAATTTAAACTCAAAGCCAATATTCTTGCTGATGATGTCTTGCCAACACCTCTTGTGCCTGTAAGCAAAAAAGCATGGTGTATTTTATTACTTATAATTGCATTAGAAATTGTTTTAACAAATACATCTTGACCTATCAGCCCACCAAGTGTTTTTGGTCTATACTTTCTTGCCAAAACCAAGTGTCCTTTATTGGTTGCTTGCTCCATATGCTATTAGAGAAAAATAATTATTAAAATAATTTTCAAATGTTATTTAAGCCAAACTACTACATTATTTTGAGTTGTATTTTATATATGATTTTTCCAATGAAACATCTTCTAAAGATATTCTTGCCGGCAATGTATAATGATCATTCTCTATGTCATCATCAGCAACAACATCGCTACGGCTAAAACAACCAACACAGCAACGGCTTGGAAAATTTTTGTTCACACTTGTCCCGCAAAACAATCTTTTACTATATTCTTTTACAATTTCTTTTCCATAGGAATGTTGCATAAGTGAAAATAGATTTTTCAAAAATGAAGGTTGTAATAATTTAAACGATGCATTGTCATCGTTAAGGATATTCGTTAATGAGGCTTGATAACATAATGGCTGATGTGGCCCACTTATATTAAAGGTAAAAACTCTATTTGTTGTGTCAAACGACAGGCCAGTATTGTTGTTTTGCAATATAAATGCATCTTTTTGTTTTCTTAAAAGCCCTTTCTTGTTTTGCAATATAATGTTATTGTTATTTTCTTCTGTATTTTTTTTAATATCTCCTTGTGTAAACTTAACAAATAAGTTTTTACATAGTTCTGCATAATATACATTATCATCATTTTGATTGTTTTGTATATTATTGATATCATCCCAAGAACAATGATTTGTTATAGTACTACTTTTTACTTTTTTCATTATTGATCCTTTATCTGTTTCACATAAATCATATACAACCACATATTCTTTGTTGTTATTTTGCTCGCTTTCCATAAACTAAGTATACACAAAACAAATAAAAAGACAAGGGTTAATAATGTTGTAAACTTTTTTAAATTAAGCAATCTTATATAATAATAATTATGTAAAATAATTTTCAAATGTTATTTCATTTTGTTTCTGAATTAATACCAATCTCCTTTAATACATCATCTAATGATAGTTTTGTGGCGTATTGCGTCTTGCTGTAATCATTATATTTATCATAAAAATCATAATTATCATTATTAACCATAACCTTTCCACAACTAAAACAACCAACACCACAACGATTATTGCCGTCATCGGCTACACCAAACAGTTTTGCAAAAGAACCGGTTTTCTTGAGCACCAACTCGTTTTCATCTGAATGGAATAGATTTTCCCAATAAGAAGATCTAAATAGATTGAATGACGGGTTATCATCGCTTAGAAATTTTTCTAGTGACATTTGATATTCTAAACCATCGTCGATAAGCGCACATATGTAAGAAAATCTTCTATCTTCTTTATTAAAGAAAAGTTGTTTCCTATTACCGCCCACCCATAACAGGATTCCATCAATATTTTTGCTATTTTTAACTAAATCTTTGCCTGTCTTTAAAGAATAAGAAAAGTTCTTTTCAGATCCCTCCATCAGTTTATCAGTGTCAACAGTAAAGCTCTCAAAACATGTATTATACGAACATTTATTTGATGGCACTTTTGCAAACAACTTTTTGTTGTATAAGTCGATATAATAATATTCTGGTTCTTCACCGTCTACTTTAGCCTTTAATTTGTTGTAATCAAACTTTTGCTTAGCTTGATCTTCAGTTATGATACAATTTTTTGGTATATCGTTTTTTTGCATTTTTTTTAATACTTTTTCCGCTTTATCACATAAATCATATATAACCACATAGTCTTTGTTTTGATTTTGTCCGTCCATATGCAGAATATACAAAAAAAAAAAAAAAAACAAGATTAATTATGTAAGTTTGAATTTAGGTTAATAACATTAAATATTTTTACTCTACAACGGCACATAATCCTTAAACCTTAATGCCAACTCAACAGAACCGCTAATAATAACAATACCTACAAGACCAATAATCCAAGATATTATTACTAATAATCCATCTTTTAAAACAAGTCCAGCACTTAGTAAAGCACCGGCAATGGCGGGAATAATGCATATTACAGGAATTGGTATCATTGCAAAAATAGCAAAAACAAACAGCCATATATCATTAAGTTTTTTAACATATTTTGATGTAATAAAGTTCAATCTTTGCTTTGTAAATTTTTCTATCAATAATAGATACTTCATTGAAAGCTCATTAAAACTTCTAATAAATTTTTTACTAATACACAATTGTGCAATAAATTTTGGTAACCAAATTCGCTTATTTGTAATTAGTATTTGTGTTGCAATAAATACTGCTGGTAGTGCTAAAATTGTTGAAAAACCAATCGGCAAAGGCATCGGCAAGGAAACTATTAAAAATGCAAAAAAAGATAAAATATAGTTAGACCTACCGCCGATTAAAGCAAATAGTTTATTAATGCTTATTCCCCTGTGGCGAGTGATGCCATCTATTTGGTAAACTGCTTGTGAAAATTTATATTTATTTTTATTCTTCACTGAAATAACAAAACAATTAAAACAAGAAATCATAAATAGTCAAGTTATACAATAATGTGTGTTGCCAACCTAAAAAAAACTTGCAAATTATTTTCAAAATTAGCTATGCTAAAAAAGCATTCCACAGTAGCTCAGCGGTAGAGCAGTTGGCTGTTAACCAATTGGTCGCAGGTTCGATCCCTGCCTGTGGAGCATATTTTTCATCATTACTTCTCGTCGCAATACTTTGATTGTTTATGAGCTTATTATCTATAATAAACACACACAATGATTGCAAATATAGTTTTCAACTTATTGGTTAATTTTTGATTAAGCTAAAAATTTTATCAAAGTCTACTTTGCCATCTTTTGTTTGGTAATTTTCCATCAATGCAACAATTGTCCTGCCAATAGCTAATGCTGATGAATTTAACATATATGGATATTCTTTTTTACCATCTTTTTTCTCATAACGAATTTTTGCTCTTCTGGATTGAAAATTTGTCGTTGTAGAGCAACTACATATTTCACGATATTTATTTTGTCCCGGCAACCAAACCTCTAAGTCATATGTTTTGGCAGAACAAAAGCCAATATCGCCACCGCATAGCACAACTACTCTATAATGCAATCCAAGCCTTTGTAAAATTGTTTCCGCACATTTTAGCATCATTTCGTGTTCTTCTTCTCCTTTTTCCGGTGTTGTTATTGAAACAATTTCTACTTTTGTAAATTGGTGTTGCCTTATCATTCCGGTCGTATCTTTTCCCGCACTTCCAGCCTCACTTCTAAAACAAGGAGAATAAGCACACATACGAATTGGCAATTGTTCTTCTTTTAAAATCGTATCTGCATACATATTAACCAATGCAGTTTCTGCTGTTGGAATTAAAAAATAATCATCAGTGGTTTTAAATAAATCATCTTCAAATTTTGGTAATTGTCCGGCATTGTATGCAGATTTTGGTTTAACCATATATGGTATCCATAGTTCTTCAAAACCAAATTCATTGCAAATGTTTATCATAAAATCTCTAAGCTTTCTTTCAAGCTTCGCACATTCCTTTTTCATTACAACAAAACGGCTTCCTGAAAGTTTTGTTGCCGTTTCAAAATCAAGCGTTCCTGTATTAACACCCAATATATTATGCTCTAATGGCTGAAAATCAAATTGTGGCTTTTCTCCCCATTTTTTTAACTCAAAATTTTCTGTCTCATCTTTTCCAAACGGAACATCAGATAACACCATATTTGGTATCATTGATAATTTTTTGTTTAACTCTGCTTGTACCATTTGCATATCACCATCAAGCCCAGCCAGCTCATCCGCAATTTTTTTTCCTTTTATAACATACTCACCAAGTTCTTCTTTGGTTTTTCCCTGCTGTGCTAATGCCCCAACTTCCTTGGCTAATTTATTTTTTTCGCCTGCAAGTTTTTCAAACTTCATCATTGCTTCTTTTCTTTTTTTGTAAAGCTCTAAGATTTCACTTACATCAAAATCTATGTTTCTTTTTTGCATTGCTTGTAAAAATTTATCAGTGTGATTTACAATTAAGTTAATATCAATCATAAGAATTGAAAAACAACAATTAACAATAATGTTGTTGCTTTGTTAAAATAAATATCAATTTAAATGTTTATGATTTAGTTATTAGTTAATTAATAATCTGTTCATCGTTTTTATCTTTTGCTGTAAGGTTATTATTGTTTATAACATCATTCTTACTATTTTTAATGTTGTTGTTATACAGACTGTTCGGTTGGTTAATATTGACATCCCTATCTTTCTCGTCATTGTTTTTTATTTTTTGTTCTTCCTCTTTTTTCTGGATACATCCAACGAGATCCTTTAATTTTTGGCAATATTTGTCAACAGTTGTGTCAGATAACATAACAAGACCACTTTGAAGCTTTACGAGAGCTTTTGTTAAAGCTACTACATCTTCTTTTAGTGTATCTACATCCTTGTCTTTTGCATCATCATTCATTATCTCGTTCACTTTCTGCATATAATAATTAGCATCAGAAACACCATGATGTTTAGTTGTCCCTTGTGTAAACTGTAAGCCAACAGTTGTACCCAATAAACCAGCGGTCATCCATGACAACGGTATTATCGCTCCACCTGTCATGACTGTTCCCAAAACACCAAATGCAGTGGCTGCAACTCCTAATGTTGTAAGGCCGATAGGAGCAACATAATTTACTGCTTGTTTGAATTTATGGTACAACATGCCACCCCATCCATTCATATCAGTCGGTCTGGTATCAATATTACGATAAGCATTACCAGCTTCTTTAAGTATATTCTTTCTTCCTAATTGTGATTTGTATCTATATTTATCATTGCAAAGCCGAATGCATGATTGTGAATTTCCAATGAGCTGAACAATACTACCTATATTATTTTTAATACTTTCATATTCTTTATTTATTGTTGCTCGTTCATTTTTCTTTCCAGTCTTATTGACAATTATATCAAAAATAATTTTTTCTGCTGATTGTGTATCTGCCTTCGTTGATGATGAGTTATCGTTCTCTTTCATATGCTGTTACTTTTAAAACTTACATAAAGGATAATAAAAAAAAAAAGTATTGCAAGTTTATAAAAAAATGCTCTGTTTAAATGAACTCTTGATATTTATATCATAAATATGCGAGCTTAACATTATAAAAGATGTTGTTGAAAAACGATGGTATATCTCAATACTGCTGTAAGTTGGTTTTCAAGAAGACAATTTATTTGATTTATAAAGAGTGTATTTAAACAGAGCAACATTATTCATTGCTCAACACCATAATCGGTTTAACCTTTTTCAAGTTAAATACATTGCTATAAGCAGACGATAAAATAATAAATAATATTGCAAATATTATGGTAAAAATTAGCAATATATTCTTTTTTATAGAAACAGAAATTGTGTAATCATCTTTTTTAATTGTCAGTATCTGCATAATAAATTTAAAACAAGCCACAATGTCAATAGAAAAACCTATTAACAAAATTATTAGCCATATTATGGAATTAGGAACATAAATAAACCCTTTCAAGATATACCATTTTGACATAAACACCAATGACAACGGCATACCCGCAATTAAAAATAATAATGTTGCATAAATTGCTTTATAAGATTGTTCTTTGATATGGCAAAAATTTGTTTTCACAATATTTTCGCTTTTAAATGCAGTTTGCACCTTGTCTAAAACTGCAAAAAGACATACCTTTAAAACAGCATGAGATGTAATCGCAAAAAGCAAACCGACTTGTATAGTGCTATCACTTAAATATGGAATACAAAATGCAAATAATGATGTTTGAGCGAAAGATAGAGCAATAATAAAGTTTTTTACACTTGCCGTAGAAAAAGCCATTACATTAAAAAATAAAAATCCTACACCGCCAAATATTTTTAATACAATATGCAAATATTCATTTGCCAATAAAACATCAGTACCAAATAGATGTAAAATCATTTTTACAATAAATACAGGATATGCTATTGAAGAAACCCCAGCAACAACCATTAATTTGTTTGTTTCCAAATTGTTGTAAATGTTGTTGAGTATGCTATGTAGTGGATAAATACCAAGTTTAAACAGCATAGATAATAAAAATATAACAAATAAAGCATTTATGGATTTATTATTTGGATGTTTTACGATAATATCGTGCATTAAATCAAGATTTAAATTACCTGTAATTTGATACAACATTCCTGCAACTAACAGAAAGGCAACACCAGCAAAACTGCTAATCATCATATAATTAAATGTATTTTTTACACATTCTTTGCCTTTCCCATGAGCATAAATAATATAAGTTGTAATGCATACAACTTCAAAGAAAACATAGCTATTGAATATGTCGTTTGTCATTATTATTCCATTTGCACCACAAATCATTATGCAAACAAAACCACGAAAAGCATAGCTAATACAATTCAGCAAGTTTGTTGCAAAAAATATACAGACGATGAGACACACAGATGTCAATGCAAGAGCAGTTGAAATGTTATACTTCATTTCAATACCCATTGCTTTCGTCCATCCGCCTATGACATACTTATATTCAGCACCTTGGATAAGATTTAAAACAAAGGCACTTCTAACAAGCCATATAAACAATATAAAAAAAATAAGTAAATAAATTATATTTATTATAATTTCAATAATATGAGAAAAACCTTTTCTTTCGCCAAAAATATAAAGCTTTTGACTAATAAAAGAAAAAAAACCCATCAACAATGGAACTATTATAGATATTAAACCTATCTGTTGCAACATTTCACCTAATTAGCAACAAGATAGGTAAATAAAAATCAATAGTGATATTGTTTTTTATTGAAAGGTACTACAATTCTATGCTTTTTCTATATTAATCAATACCCGTTTAATGTCAACAATATCTGCTAATGAAGTGATTTCCTTCTCTTCATTGTTGTTTTTTATAGCTTTTATTTTGAATTTTATTTTTTGTTCTTGATCGTTTGCCTCATTATAACCTTCATATACTGATATTTCCGATGTTAGGTTTTTTCCAATGAAGCCGTCATACTGTTCATTACACTTATTATATGTATCATAAAATATTTTATTCGTAAGATCTTTATTCTGTTGTAAGGATAGTAATGATGTTATCAGACTGGAACGTGCTATAGCTTCTACTATATTCGTATTTTTCAGTATATACTTTTCTGTGAATTCGTCACTATTGTTTACATAAAAAGCATTTCTCCATTTACCATCATTCCAACTAAATCCTTTTTTTTTAAAACATATGTAAGAGATGAGTAATCATGCATACCTTCGTTTATTTCTTTTGATTTAACACTAAATGATTTAAAATTTGGAAAACAACACGGCATAACCTCGGTTTCTTCAACAACTATGGCTCCTTTATCTACATCATCTTTCTTCATACAAATCGCAACAAAATATACAAGTATACATAATGTTATAACAAAAAAACATTACAATGCAAGAGATGTATTATTGAGCTTGATAAAATAATATATCTTCTTTGTTTAGTTTTGTTTGTTGAATGACAACACCATACTTATTTATGATGGCAGAAATTCCATTGTTAGATAACCTCACGACCGGTACACCAGTTCTTACTGCCAAGAACTTTGACATCAAAAAATGCTGATAAGCACCAAAACCAGACCTCATCCAAATATCATTCACAAGATTAACTATAATCTCGCCCCGTTCTTTAAGGCTTTTAATGTTGTTTTCCTTTTTATATGTTTCGCTCATTCTTCTTTCTTTATTTCTATACTTTTCAATGTGTTTTATAACCAATTCTGGAAAAATACTTTCATAGCACACTATTGGATAAATAGTTGGTAAGTCGCGATAAAAAGTAAATAAATCATTATCTTCGTCTTTTGCGACTGCTAAATCTTCACTATACCCAACTATACTTTTAATAAAGTTTGGAGGTAATATTTTACGAAATGGTATGTATTCACCAAATGGAACCAGATGTTTTTTCTTATAAATACCAACAACCTCACCCGCATTTGTTAATGAATATATCGCATTATAAACTGGGACACCATCTGTATGCAAACCGCCAAGTAGTATAATTGACTTGTCATTTGGGACGACATTGCTTATAAAATTCGCCAGATTGCTGGCACTATACAATGTTTCATTTATTGCACTCTCTGGCATTAACATTATTGTTGGTTTTCTTGAATGCGAGAACATATGTAAAACCTCAACTCTTTTGTTAAAATATTGGTTTTCAAACAAACTAATATTTTCATATCCAGCTGGCTCGTTAATTTGCACTCCAACGATATTGACATTTATATCAGCATCTTTGTTTGTATTAGTAATAATTAGTCCAACAGCACCATTAACCAACCATAACACAAGAACCACAATGCAAACCTTTCGTGATAAAGCACTTTTTTTACATATCCAAAAATAAGGAACTAATGCCAACAACAACACACATATTGAATATACATCAATGCCAAATAGCCTAACTGGCTGTATTAAATAAGGATATGGTATAAAATGTCCAAACAGCATCCAAGGAAAACCGCCAAAAATAAAATGTCCGCGGATGTAATCGCCCAAGAACCAGCAAATGCAAAACATTACTAAAAAATACAGATAGTTGTATTGACGATTTTTGTAAAACTTGTTCCAAACAATTAAACCAAATATAAAGAATAGAACAAATAATAAGTCTATAACAAATGGTATACCAAGTAAAGCAAATGGTATTAACGGCCAAAACATTTTAAATAGTGTCAACGGTAAACATAACCACCAGAAAATACCAACAAAATGACCAAATAAAAACCAAAAAATTACAGCCATTTGTGATATGATTTTATCATCCTTTCTGCTGTCTAATATGTAAAACAACGACCCAAATGTTAGTGGCAATATAATAATAAAACTTATAGGTGTAGATGCAAAGAAGTTTAGCAAGCCAATAAAAAACATTGCCATCCAACTTTTCAATCCATGTTTATAGATACAATAATTCAGTAGTCTTTTCCAATAGTGTTTACAACTAATAAATAAATGTATGACAAAAACTTTTAATGAAAATGCAATAAGTTGCCTATTAAAAGTAATTTTCATTTGCAAACAACACAAACTAACTGATGGCTTCAAAGCCAGACACAATATCACTTAACTCAGATGTAATTCTTGATTGTCTACTTTTATTATATTGAATTCTTAAATCATCTATAATCTCTTGACCATTTTTGGTGGCATTATCCATAGCATTCATTCTGCTTGAAACTATAGATGCTATATTTGAAACATAAGAGCTGTATATTTTGGTTCTAATGAAATATTCAACGACTGCTGAAACCGTATCATCAGTTTCATCAATATTGATGAAATCTGCCTTCTTATAATCAATACAACTTTTATCTATTGGTAATAATTGTTGTTTTTCTGCAACACAAGTAATAATATTTTTAAACTTATGAAATAATACACTTATTTCACAATATTTTCCGTTCATATAATCTTCTAATACCGATGCCGTAATTTTGCTAACAAGTTCATTATTGCAATATTCTGCATCAAGTGTATCTGTTGTTTTATAAACATTTACTCCAAGTTTATCAGCATGTAATTGCAAAAACTTAACCGCTCGTTTCCCAATTGGTAAAATAGTAATATTTTTACCAGCTTGCTTGTATGCTTTAACTACATTTGTTGTTTCTTTAAAAATATTTGTATTTATACTTCCACAAGTTCCTTTATCACTTGAAAACATCAATAATAAAACATTTTTATTTGTATTACTACTTTCAAAAAACTGCTTTGCCACTATTGAGTTTTCAGTGTTTTTCAAAAATAACCCAAGAACATCATTAGCACTGCTTTCATACCTTTCTGCTACACCAATCATTTGTTTAATTTTTGCAATTTTTGCAGTTGCAATCATTTGCATTACCTTCGTGACTTTGATAGTGGAAGAAATACTATCTATTCGTTTTTTTATTTCAACAAGACTTGCCATCAAGATGAATGAAAAAAAAGCAATTTTATTTGCAAGGAGGATTTTGTATTTTTAATTTGCTTTTTATATTTTCTGCCAAACTAAATGTATAGTTGTTTTATTTTTTTTATATGAAAAAAAGTGTTGCTTTACTTTCATTGTTGTTAATAAGTGCTTGTGCTTCTAATAAGGAAGAAAATGTAGCTAAACCAACAAACAAGTCTAATCAAAACCAAGTTGAAAAACAGGCAGAAAAAAGAGATCTTGTAAAAGAATTCAATGAGTTTGCAAACAAAAACCCTGTCTATTTTGAGTTTGATAGTGTTAAAATCACGAACGAAAATGTTGCTAATAAGTATGCAAAACTTGCAAAAGATTTGGATAAAAACACAACATTAACAATTGAAGGTTATTGCGACAATAGAGGTAGCGATAACTACAATGATACATT
The DNA here is from genome assembly GCA_017444095.1 of Rickettsiales bacterium. GTDB lineage: Bacteria > Pseudomonadota > Alphaproteobacteria > Rickettsiales > Deianiraeaceae > UBA4311. Next base: position 52,089 of record JAFSXM010000031.1, read on the forward strand.
AGGGCAAAAAAGAGCAGAAGCTGTAAAAAATAAAATTGGGAAAAGTGATGCAAAAGTAGTTTCTTATGGAAAAAGAAAGTTCAAAAATTATAGCAAAGATTTTGAAGAAAATCAACAAGCTAATAGAAAGGTAGTCGTGATAGCTAAATAGTGTTTAGTGGTTGAAAATAAAAATATCAAGCTCCAATGCTATAATGTAGTGTTGGAGCTGTTTTTTTTATGACAAAACAATTTACTATACCTTGTCAATTTGGCCAACAAACATCTCCAGTGACATTTTACATCGGTCATCCAGATAATGGACATCATCCAATACATTTTCAATCTAATTGGTTATCAAGCTCAAAAGGCGGAACCGTTCCGCAAGATTTAATGATGACATTACAAAAATTACATGACTTAGCATTAGAAAATAATGCTGATTTTGAAGAACTATGTTATTATGCTTTAATATCCGCAACACAAAATTCCAACGGCGATGGGGTATCTGAGGGCGAAATTACAAGTTATGCTGATGAATATTTAAAAAAAGAGCTTAATGGTGAAACAGATAGTAAAGAACAAAGCATAGAAACTATTGCTGATGGAAGTAAAAATAACAATGTTGAAGTTGGCGGTGCAGAAGATGATGCCAACAATAATAAGCAATCATCTGCCATATCAAATGAAAATAATTCCAATAATAATGATATTGCGACAAAAAAACAAACACAAGACGATGTGGTAATGGAAAATAATAATAACGGCCAACAATTACAGGTTGACGATACTGATACGAATAATGCTGTCAATAATAATACCATAAATAAAGCAAAGGTTATACCGACACTCAATACGGATATACAAAAAATAGACACAATTGAGGCTAATAATGGCAATAACGAGGCTACCAATGAAGATTTATTAGATACTGACCTGTTTAGCGATGAGATGACAGAGGGCAACAAGCCAGCATCAGCAATCTTGCGAAAAGATGACCATAGTGACAATACTAATAATATAGATGATGACATATTGATGGATGATAGTTTATTGCTGGGTGATGATGCAATATTCAACGACGATATTGAAAAAGAAGATAATGTAAATAGTGATAAGGACAATCAGCTAACATATGACAAAGATGGCTTTGATAATGAATACGATGATTTGATGGATGATGAAATCATTTTTGATGATGACAACGGCGATGAATTGCTTGATGATTTTGCGGACACAAATAACAATAATAATACCGATGCTACAACGGAAGATACAGATAATTTGCTTATGGACGATGATTTGATGGATTTTGGAAAATAAATATTAACATAGTTAATTTTTTTAAAGATTATAACTTTTGAATAAAAACAAATTGACAATAATTGTAAAAAAACGATATTGTGATTGTTTTTTGTTATGTCAAATTTACATATTATAGCTTTGTTCGGGCAACACCAGCACAGTCGTCTTGATAATGCACAAACATTGTTAGTAGCCGAGAAGTTATCACAAGGCGGTGTTTTGTATAAAAAAAATATTTACTGGAATATGTTAATCAACTTACCAAGAGCTATACTATTTTTTATACCAGTTTGGCTGTTAATTAAACATAATGATGGATTTAAAGACATAGAACAATGTGATGCCATTGTGACTTGTGGTAGAAAAATGGTTCGTTATGCAAAGCACTTAAAAAAACATTGTTGTCCAGATGCTAAAATTATTCAAATCGGTAATCCAACTTGTGATTTAAGAGGAGTTGATGTCTTGTTAAGACCAATATACAGCAGAAATATCCCGCATAAAAATGTTATCAATTACAGAGGGTATTTGTCAAAACCATTGGAAAAAGAAGCATTTGAACTTGCAGATGCAAAATTTAGCAAAATCAAAGAAGCACTATTTGGACCATATATTTCTGTTTTTATTGGTGGCAATACAGCTCTTTATAAAATGACACCTGCGATTGCAGAAGATTTTGGTAAAACAATAAATACTATATCAAATAATATGAAAATGCCACTATTAATTTGTGTAGATGCAAAAGTGCCAGAAAAAGTAGTAGATATTTTTAAACAACAGCTGAATTGTAGCTATTATTTTTATTATAAAAAACTCAATCCAGAAAGTCCAAGAGTTGCATTTATTGGATGGGGAAGTTATTACATTTTGATAGGTAATTCAGTTACCGACCAAAGTGAGCTGATATTGCAAGAAAAACCAACTTATATTTATTATGCCGGCAATCATAGTAAAAAATATAAGCTATTTTATAATGATGTTATTGCAAACAAATGTGCTATGCCATTATCTAATAAAGACGAGCAGTTAGCATCTTTTACACCAACTCAATTAAATGATATAGATGCACTAATTGATAATGTTGTCAAAAAAGCTGGCTTATAATTAACATTTTAATATCAGTGAACATAGTTGACATCAGGTTATACTTGTGATACAATTATTATGTGCCAAGCAATATGAATAATACACAAAACGAACAATTACCAGATATGAATGCCATTAGCAGTTTGCTTGGTGGCATGCAAAACAACAAAAAACCTGAAACACCAGATAATAGTAAACCAAAAACATACGAAGAATATAAAAAAGAAAAAGAGGAAAAAATAAACAAAGACAAACGTGAAGAAGAATATCAGAAATTCAAACAATCAATGCAAAGAGCGGAAGAGTATTTAAAACAATTTGATAAAGCAAATTTAAGTAATGAAAAAAAGAAGGAAATTGAAGATTTAAAAAGATGGACAAAAGGTGGCAGTGATATAATGGAAAAACTCCAAAATGTTACTTATGCATTAAACAGATTTGTTGATATTGTTTTTTCAGTGGTATTATTTGGTTTCGCCGGTGTGGCCGCAGAAAGACAAATACAGAATGACAAGAACAATATGGCAATGATTTTAAAAAATAAAATGGGAATAAAACTGGAAGGTAAAGACAAAGAAATGTTTGACAGGTATCAACAAGAAAAACAACAAGAAGCAAAAGAAAAAGAGGAAAAGAAAAAAAAACAACAAACAGAAGAAAATAAAGAAGAAACACACATTGAAGACAATAAGTCTTCCAAAGATACTCCACCTATCAATAGGCAGAACAATAATATACCAAAAATAGATAATGATAAAAAAACAATACAAAATGATAATGAAAAAGCTACTTTTCTTGACAACTGGTTGGCTTTAAATGAAGAAAAAAAACAGCAAGCACAACAACAAAAACAGGACAAATGGCAAGAAGAGAAGCCATTAGCAGAGGATAACAAACAAACATTAGACAATACCAATGATAAAACTACACAGGAAAACAATAAAGAAAATACAAAGTTTTTGTCAAATGAAACGAATGATGTGGAAATAACAGACAAGCAAAAGATGGATGTAGATAAATTACTTATCAAAAAACAGGCACAAAGCGAAGAGATGTCGAATAAAATTACCAATCAATTAAAAAACATCAATCAAATTGACGGCAATAATAATGAAATTACAGAAGAAAAGGGTAGTGATGGTAATGATAAGAATAATGATGCTTTAAAACAAAAAAATGATACAAAAATGCAAGAACAACAAAACACACAAAAACAAAAAATGATGTTTAATATGGAACAAAAACCAATCAATAATGCTATACCAAATAACAAACAAAATACTACGAAAGTTGGCTTAAAATAAAAATGGCTATTTAAGTAAATTTGTTAATGCAGTAAAGTTAAATCTAACACCAATAGAGAGATTAACATTGTGTGAATGGATTTTTGTGCTTTCAAAAGTATTTTGTGCAAACCTATATTCTAAACCGACAAAAAATAACTCTTTACAAAACAATACTCTTGTACCTAATCCAGTTGTAAAACCTACTTTTGTTAATCTTGTGGAATTATTGTTTTGTATAACATTTGCTTGTGCTACATTAAAACCAACGAGCCAATAAGGTTCTACAGAAACTTTATCATTTATTTTTACATTGATACCAATTGGAACTGAAAAATTAAACCTTTCTCTAAATGAGTATTGATCAACCACTTTTTCATTTGCCTGTTCAGTATTGACTAATGCATTATAATTTACATTTGTATTGTTGTCGTCATCACTATTTTGTCCAATTTGTGTTTGTTCGGCAGAATTAGCAGAACTTGCATCATCCACTTGTGCACTATGTTGCATTTTTTCCAATTCTTGCCTTTCTCTTTCCAGTATTACATATGGGTCATTATCATAATTATTGGGTGCTTCTGTAAGCCCTGTCATTATCATTGCATATTTTTCTGCATCTTGTTCATTGTATGCAATGGTGTCATACCCATTATTTTCTCGCTCTATATTTTTTTCATTTAAATATGTTTGATACTCTTGCTTGGCTTCATTCCAGCTCGTGTAGTCATCATTTGCATCGCCTTGCAAAGCAATAACTTTATTGTAATTTTCTGTGTTTTGAATTATGGTTTTAATTTCCTCAATAGATATTCTATTATTTGCCACAATATTGCCAATACTATTGCTATCATTACTTTCGTCTTTTTTGTCTTGTAAAACATGATTTATAATTGATTGAGTAATATTGTTATTGTCATTGATAATCTGCATTCTGTCGTGGGTTGCATAAAGCTGTTGTTTCACGTCATCTGTTAAAAGTATATTATATGGGTCATTATCAAAATTTTCTGGCCTATTTTTCAATCCAGTCATCAGTTGTGCATATATCTTAGCATTTTCGTTATTGCCATCACCTACAATAGTATGATAAATAGCCATTGCCTCGTCCCAGTTAATATATCCATCACCCGTATATTTATCTAAATAAATATTGTTGTTGAAAAAATTATCATTGTTAATAGCATTCTTAATAGTTTCATAGTTAATATTTAATGGAGATGATGCTGGTGTGGAAGAATCCAAGAATAATTCTCCTCCAAAATTGTCCTGTATCTCATGATCAATTGCAAGCTTGTTGGCTTCAATATTTTCATTTGCTTGATTGATTAAAGCTGATCTAATTTCATTCGCATAAGTTTCTGCATTGGGATATTCATTTTTTATGTATTTAAAATTGCTTTCATTATCGATAATATTACCATTTAAGCCATTATGTATTTGTTCGTTATTTACTGTATTATTATTGGTTGATGCCCCAGTGGCTCCATCATTGTCGCCAACATTTGATGTATTTGCCGATTGTTGATTGGCAATGCTATTTATAGATGTATATTGTGGCAATGTAGCCCGATTATTTTGATTTAATAGTCCACTTATACCTATATTTGCACCAGCAAACAATGCCATTTTATCATTTAATTTTAAGTAAAAATTGTTGCCAAGATTAAAATTGATATTGAAGTTATTATTTTTACTATGTCTTAACAATGAAAACCCAATCGTAGCATTTGGAATATATCCAAATCTAATAGTAGCAATGGATAGCGAAGAATTGGCAAACCATAAAATGTTCGTTAATATAAACATCAATGGCAAATATTTTTTATTGATATTCATTAAAAAATATCAAAACAGCTATTAACGAGTGAAATATACACGAGTTATTGTCAAGCAGATAATAAGAAAAAGTTGTTTTTGATAAACAAACATCACAATAATACAATGCAATAATACTAATAATAAATACTGCCGACTAATAGATTACTTCAACAACTCATATTCAAACAACTTGCCTTGAATTTGTGATTTATAATATGTTTTTAACTCATCTTTCAGTTCTTTAATGTAATTCATCAAATTGCTGTTGTCATATTTGACAACCTCAATTCCCGCTGTAATTTCTTGCTGTGTTGTGCCATAATAAAAATCTTCATCATCGCTTTCAAATTGCAATGTTTGTTCTTTTTTTGTGCTTTTCTTTTTGTTTGTAAGTTCTTCTTCAATTTGATAAAGTCCCCATTTTGTAAAATCTGGTTTTAATCTTCTTGCTTTGTTTAATACGAGTTCCCATTTTGAAATAAGTTCTTTGTCGCTCAATGTATCTTGCAACAAGCACAATTCATTATAATACATTCTTCCATCTGTGTCTTTGAATGTTCGGCAATGATTTCTTTGAGATAAACAAGTAAAAATTAAACATTTTCTTAAAAAATCATTATCTTTTATATATTCTTCTCCTTTATCTGCCGTTGTAAAATAAACATCCCTTTCATACCATCTTTCTTGCGGAAAAAGTTTAGCACAAAAGATAGGAAGTTTTGTGATGAAGTTGTCAGAGCGGAGGTAAAGGTAAATACCATTTTTAATTAAAACTGATATCATATTACATACTGTGTTATATAAAATACTTGATGATATATTGCATATTTATTACAAAAACAAAATGTATTGTTATATTTTATTTTTATGGTATGTTTAATGTGTTAATATATAATATCAAAAGAATGAGTGATGGTGTTAATATAGACAATTGGAAAGAATATGAATATCAAACAAGAAAAATGGTAGATAAAAAAATAGAACAAATGGAAAAGGACGGTAAAAATACGGACGGCAATCTTTCAAATAAATTAACAACAAAAATGAATATAGGTGCAACAAAAGAGTCTACTATTGTTGGTGCAGGACAGAAGTTATCACAAGAAATGAACGAAGCATTAGGGCAAAATTCGGTATCTTATACGAATACAACAAATCCATTTTCAACATCCAGTATGTCATTTAATGGTGATGAAATTGAAGGTTTATTGACAAAAATAATACAATTTTTCATAGAACTATTTTTTGGTAGAAACAATAAAAGCACAGCATCTCAAGAACAGAGAGGTGAAATAAAGTTGGATAAAAATAAGGAATATCAAATTGTTGGTATTAATAAAGATTTTCACAGCACGGCAGTTGAGATTGATAATGTCAATAAGCTGGTCGTTGGCTACGATCCGAATGGTAATTTCAATCCAGATAGTTTTTACAATCTTTTATCATATGAAGATCTTGCATATTTGAAAAGCAATGGTTACCAATTTATAAATGCTAACAATGAAAATAAAAACAAAGGGACTTTTACTGGTATGTGTGGTGTTTTAACCACAGACTGGATAGAACAAGAGCTAAAAACAAAACTAGATGAAAGAAAACAAGGTATTACACATTATAGCAACAGACAGGAAATTGATAACCATTATGCACTTGTAAACCAAAAGAATAACCCAGACACAAATAGAATGATGGCAAGAAACAGAGTTCATTTTTTGATGTCAAAAGGGGAAAATATTGAAACACTGAGAGAATATAATGAAAACAATACAATAAAGTTATCAAAAATTCAACAAGTGAGTACAAATAATACACCAATATCCATAAATGAAAAACTAGGAAAATGTTCAAGTAAAACACCAAGCAATAGTATAATGATTACCAACATTAAAAATACTTCAAATAGAAAATTATTAGCAAATACAATACAAACAAATTTGCAAAATAATAAACAAAAAATGAATTTAATATTTTAACTAATCGGTCAACTAAATCATATACACATTTATTTTTAATATGTAAACATTTTTCTAAATTCAATATGTATAATCTAAAGTTTTTTCTTATCACTCCAGAGTTCTATTTTATCAACTTCATTACTTGTATTGCTTGCAGATGTGTTGTAAACTTTATGTATTTCTTCAAAAAAATCAATGCTGTCATAAATATACATTTCTTTTTCTTCAAGTGGAACAATAGCAAACTTTGCTGGAACATCTTTTGCAAGTAATCTTAAATGACTTGCATTTTTAATACATTCTTTTAATGCATCTGCTTTCCAATTATTCTTTTTCTTATTCTTTTTGAATTCAAACAATATACCATTATATTGTCCGTCAAGATTTGAATGAATTTGAAAGTTTTTCTCATATTTTACATTTATTAGTTTTAATACTTCCAAAAATTGTTGAGATAAACTTTTTTCATTGTTTGCATATTCACAATACACAATAAAGTAGTTTATTTTAAAAATTAAAAATAAAGCATTTAATTTAGCAAAGCACCAATATTAAAAACCTATCTATTAAAACTAACTTCCAAAAATCTGTTGTCTAAATACAGCGGCTCTCAATATATGGTCTTTATTAACTTTTTCACAATTTTCCAAGTCCGCAATAGTTCTCGCAACTCTCAAAATCTTAGTTGTCCCCCGCATAGATACACCTAATTTCTCGACAATCTCATCTAATACCTTAACATCGTCTCTATTTTCCGGCATACAATATTTATGCAGTAATTTTCCATCAGGAATGCGACTATTAAGATTAAAATTTTCATTTTTATATCTTTCTGTCTGTATACTTCTGGCTTTTATAACTTTTGCTTTAATTTCATCGCTTGTCTCTTCTTTAAGATTATTATCATCTATGTTGATAAATTTTGGATTAACATCCTCCATGCGAACACAAATATCTATTCTATCTAATAAAGGTCCAGATATTTTACTTTGATATTGCATAATGCTTTTTTGACTGCATTTACAAACTTTTGTTTTACTACCATAGAAACCACATTTGCATGGATTCATGGCAGACACCAACTGAAAGTTTGCAGGATAAACAACCTTATTATTTACTCTTGTTATTGAGACAATACCACTTTCCATTGGTTGTCGTAAAGCCTCTAATGTATCTCGCTGATATTCAGGTAGTTCGTCTAAAAATAGCACTCCATTGTGTGCCAATGTAATTTCACCTGGTTTTGCCTTTGAACCGCCACCTATTAAAGCATATTGTGAAGTAGTATGATGCGGAGCTCTAAAAGGTCTAATGGATGACAAATTGCCGTCTTTAATTAGTCCAGATACTGAATGTATCATACTTACATCTATCATTTCCTTTGTTGATAGTGGTGGCAAAATGGTTGTAATTCTTTCTGCTAGCATAGTTTTTCCTGTGCCGGGCGAGCCAACGAGCAAGATATTATGCCCGCCAGATGCAGCGACAATCATTGCATATTTTGCTACATGTTGCCCCTTTACATCTGCCATATCTTTTGTTGATTTCGTAATAAAATTGTCTTTTGATATTTGTGGTCTCTGTAATTTTTGAATACCTTTAAAATGTTTAATGAGTTGTGTAATATCATTTGCAGAGACAATATCCATATCTTTGCCTCCCCAAGATGCTTCTTTCCCATTGGAACTTGGACAAACAATGCCCAAACCTTTTGTATTTGCATACAATGATGCTGGTAAAACACCATTTACACTTCGCAAGCAACCATCGAGCCCAACCTCGCCTAATGCAATATAATTATCTACTGCATTGTGAGGTATAATACCCATCGTTTCCAATATACCAAGTATTATTGGTAAATCATAATGTGTGCCTTCTTTCAAAATATCCGCTGGTGCAAGATTTATTGTTATTCTTTGAGGAGGCAAAATTAAGCCAAGTGTAGATAATGTAGCCCTTATTCTGTCTATACTCTCCTTTACAGCTTTGTCTCCTAATCCAACTATTGTGATACCAGGCTGACCTTTCGCAAAATGAACTTCAACATCAACACTAATCACATTGATGCCAGAAAAACATACGGTCTTTACTCTTGAAAGCATATCTTATTCTTTTTGCAACAACATATATTGATAACAATATATGCAAATACATCATTATTGACATATCGCTATTGTTATTTTCAAGAAAGTTTTTAAGATTGTAATTGTTTCGTCATTAGACAATTCTTAATTAAGAAACCATTGATAAATAAATACACACTAACACTTTTAGTCAGTATTAAGCTATACAAGCTTACAATCCATTTTTTCCAGACGATCAATATATTTTGTCATATCAACAACTCTACATACCTCACTCCAAGAAGTAGAGCCATTAATCACACTTGCTATACAATCATCTGCTATTGGAATAAATCCGTTTTCAATTGCAACCTCAGTGGCTTGTTTAAGAGTAGGATTTTCAGCAATAATCATATTTATCTTCTCATTTACAAATAACACCTCAGAAACAGCTAACCTTCCTTTATAACCAATATTATTGCATTTTTGACAACCAGTTGGTGAATATATACAATAATCTTGATCTGTATTTAAATTTAGAGCTTTTTTTGCTACATCATCAAGTTGTGTCTTTTTTTTGCAATATGGACAAAGTTTTCTAACCAATCTTTGAGAAACAACCGCATTAAGGGAACCAGCTAACATATATGCTGGGATTTCCATATCTATTAAACGATTGATTGCCGCAATAGCACAATTTGTATGAAGAGTTGAAAATACCTGATGCCCCGTTATTGAGGCACGAACAGCATTTTGTGCTGTTTCTGTATCACGAATTTCGCCAAGTAAAATAATATCAGGGTCTTGTCTCAACAAAGACCTTAAACCTGATGCGAATGTTAATCCAGCCCTTTCATTCATTTCTGACTGTCTAACTAATGGCAACCTATATTCCACTGGATCTTCTAATGTCATAATATTTTTTTCTATTGCATTTATTTTTTTCATAATAGAATACAATGTTGTTGTTTTACCACTTCCGGTAGGACCAGTGGCAATTACTATTCCCTCTGGTTTTTTTAATGCTAAGTCGATTAGTTTTAAATTATGCTTACTATATCCAAGTGCTGATAGGCTTGTTAAAGAACGGGTTTTATCAAGTACACGAAGCACAAAGTTTTCACCATAAATTGTAGGAATGGATGACACACGAAAATCAATATCTCTGTCAAATATATTCATTGTAATGGCCGCATCTTGTGGTCTTCTTGATTCGGCTATATTCATTCCAGCCAATACTTTTATACGCACACATATCGCACTCCAATAGTTTTTGTGTATAATTGTTTTTTGTATTAAAACACCGTCTATTCTAAAACGAACACGAACATATGTTTCTTCTGGCTCAATATGTATGTCAGAGGCTTTTAGCCTTATAGCATCTTCAATAATAAGATTTACAAACTTCACAACATCACTTTCCACAATATTGCTTTCGCCATAGGCATCAAGTCCAAATGAACTATCGACCGTCATTTGCTCAGAAAAATCATCTATTAAATCTGATTGATAGATTTTGTTAATTGCTTGCAACAACTCAGATTGTGGATATTTTACCAGTTTTATCGGCACATTACCAAGTAAAGTAGACACTTTATCCATTAAAATAATATCATAAGGATTAGCACTTGCTACTACAATTTTGCCATCATTGTCTGTATAAAGTGGTATAACCTTAGACTCTATTGCAAACATCTTTGGCACTCTTGATATCAATTCTGGCTTCGGATTAATGTCCAGAATAGAAATTTGTTTTTCTTCGTCGATATCTCTACCATACAGGTATGTATTTATCTGTTGTTCGTTGACAAAATCCATATTTATTAAACACTGCAAAACACTCATTCCAGTGTTGTCAGCTTGTATTTTTGCGGCATTTAACTGCGACTTTACAATAGTGCCGTTGCTCAGCAAAACACTAATAATATCGCTTTGTGATGATGCATTGGCTTGATTATCATTTTTAGTCTCAACATCATCTTGTTCTGCCATAAAATTAGTTTCATTTAATAATATATCTTCATCATTGGAAAAATTAGTTTGTTTTACAATGTCTGCTGTTATATTATTATCTAATGGAATGTACTCATTGGTGTTATTGCTAGAAATATTATTAGTTGCATCAATATCCGTGTCCATATCCGTATCAACAACTTCTTCCGTCGTCTGTGTCTTTACAAATTTTGACAAAATCTTATTTCCTGTTTTTTTTAAATTAGTGCTAATTGCTCCAATAGCACTACTAATAGCTTTAAATTTGCCGTTGGTGTTGTTTTTCATAACAAAACAACTTATTTTATTTAAAATTACATCTATGTCAAAAGTTTTATTATGTTTTTTGATTGATTTTAATCATTATTACATATAATTATTAGCGATGCAAAACAAGAATTTCTTTTATTTATTAAGTAAAAAATCTTTTTCCTTAACAGAATTGGAAATGTATATTATCGCTGTCGGCATTCTTAGTGGAGTAATAATGGGAACGACAGCAGTACTAAACAAAGTCAAGGTTAATAAAGTGATTGGCGAGCTAAGGTTTTATGAAACAGCATTGACATCGTTTGTCAGTGAATATGGCACATATCCAACTATGACACAAAAAAAATGTCAACGAGCTGGTTTTAAGAAGTGTAATCAAAGCAAAACTTTTTCGCAAAATGTTGCTTTAAGCAACCAAACTATTGGACTGGACTTATGCAATGATGCAGATAAATGCAAAATTCAGCTATATAACTATGGCCGTTTCTTGTCGGAATCTGGTTTAATTCCTAAACGAGTTGTGGCAACATTAACAGATGATTTTCCCGTTGAACTCAAAAATACTACTGCATTAGAATGGTTATCTTCTATCAACAACGATCCAAAACAATATCTTCCATTTGTAAATATTGATAATAAAGAGAGCTATATGTTTTATTTTGTCAACACAATTGGTTATACTGGACAAATTGGTATAGCAGAATATGCAAGCAATGGAAAAGCACCCGCACATTTATTTAATTATTCTTTCCAACATCCTTATACACCAACAGACAAATATAATTGGTGGTTAACACAAAAAAATACAGATAAACCTGTTTTAGTTTTTGCAACAATTTATCCAAGAAGAAAACAAGCTTTTCTGCCATCAAATATTATGCGAGATGTAGATAAAAAAATAGACGATGGTTTGCCAAGAACTGGCAGGGTGGTTGGAATTGGTTACAGCAAGACGCACTGTGACACAAGTGATTTATATAATGCATCCAATAATCTTGCAACGGATAAACAAATATATTATTTACCATCAAGAGATTATAGTATTGGTTGTCAATTAGCATATCAAATGAATGGCTTAAAGGACATATTGTGGTAGAAAACGAAATGATGGCTCCAATAATATGACCATATAGCAGGCAATTTACTGCAAGAACTGGTTGTTTAATATGTTACTTGGAATTCCAGTTTTGGCAATATTATTGTTGCTGGCAATTATGTTATTGTCATAATTATTGTTAACAAGCTTGTTCCCTGTATTACTGCTTTTGCTATTGCTTAAAATATTGCCACTATTTTTACCATTTAGATACTGTTGCACTTCTCGCACCAAATCAATGTTATGATTTTTGGCCTGTTGAGAAAGTGAATATAAAACTCCTTCACTATAATTTGCCGTGCCAATGTCAAAGTTATGAGCTTTTTGTACTGCTAAAATGGGGTCAATCTTTAATTTTTCGCTATGGTAAATAACATTTTTTACCAAGTCTTGTATCATTGTTGCCTGTTTATTTTGTTTTAGTTTGGCAACTACTATTGCCTCGTACATATCTATTCTTTGCATCATCGCATTCATAATTATAGCCACAGCTGGATTGTCGTTGTTTTGCTGGACAAAATTTATATCTTTACATTTTGCCAACATTTCTTCGGGTTTTACATTCTGTTCTTTACATATTTCCAAAAACATATTACCAAAAGCTAATTGCTTTTCTTTAATTTTATGTTTTATATTTGTCGCAATACCGTTCATTGCTAACAAGTCTTCTTTTTGTTTTTCCCGTTGTTTAGTTTGACTTATGGTATCAAGTGCCTGTTTAATTCCTTTTACTGGAAAATCTTTGCTTGTTCCCTGCACAAGCTCTAAGTCTAAGTCATTGGTTTTATCCATAATTTGACTAATAACATTCTTTATCATTGTAATAATAAATGGTAAAGTGCACAAACCAACACATACTATTGTGGCTATTGGAAATGACATACCCAATATTGCCAAAGTTGGTGTTGCAAATAATCCAAGATAAGAACCCAGAGAAATAACACCACCTACCAATGCAGAAGCAATACCGAAAGCCGTTCTTACATATCCTATTTTTTTTGTAGTTGACATTTTTTTCTTATCATCTTCTTGAAGAGCATTGGTAAATGCAGATGTTGCTTTCAAGTAAAAATCTGCTTCTTCTGGACTATTTGCCAGATGACTATCTTGAAGTATAAATCGCATTACTTGACATATTGCTAAATAATCAGCTTCAAATTCAAATGAATCCTTATTATTTTTATTGATAAATGTTTGTATTTCTTCATCTGATGGCAAAACAATCTTTGGCAATCCAAAATTTTCATATTCTTGATTTGCCATATCAACATATTGCCGTAATCTTCCAATGTGTTTATAGATATCATTTTTTGATAGCTTTATCTTAATTTTATCATGTGCATTTGGCGGTATAAGCGGTCTGTTGAAAGTAGCACCAATAACAGAACCTTTTGCCATATCTATTCTTGCATTAATACTTTGGTTAATGGTTTTCGCATTTTTTTTGATTTGTTTTAAATACTCTTGTCTGTTCGTCATGTCTTTGATATCACCAACAGCATTCCGTTCGGCAAGCTGTTGTAATGATGGATTAGGATTTTGATAATCCATAGAAGACCCAATGTTATGATTATTTAATATAGGCATTTTTCTACCACCTTGTTGCCACATAAATATTTGCAAATCGATTCCGATTATAAGAGTTTTTATTTTTTTTCCAACAATATATTATAGTATTTTTTTATTTTTTAACTTAAATGTATTTCATGATAAAAGTTTGTTTTTATCCGCATAGGCCACAGCAGTTGGATATATTGTTAAGGCATTGCTCGCAAAAATTTTTTGTTTCACGTTCTAATAATGCATTGTTAATTGCGTTCCCTAATGAGGAGTTATTATAACTGAAAATGCCATTTTTGCTACACAATGTTGATAACTGCTCTTGGGTTAGACTGTTATTATTGATATTTTCTTCAAATTTGCTTGTTAAATATTTATCAAGCCATATGGGGTTTAAATCAAAATTTAGTAATTCGTTTACTTTAGTTTTGATATCAATTTCATGATTTGCTATTTGTTGCATTAAATGGAATAATGGATGTTGATTACAATATTTTTGATAAAAATGTTGATGAAACGTTCCTTGTGACAATAAGGATAATTTATGACCAACTTTCTATACATACGCATCAATGGTTGTTTTTAAGGCAAGTAACATATTTTGATAATTGTTATCTGTTTTATAAAATTTTACCGCTTCGTCAATTAATGCTTTAACTACATTATCAAGATTAAAATTAACCATTTTATTAATTGTTGTATTAATGTTATTAATACTTCATTGTTGATGATATTGTTTTCATCTGGCAAAAAATTTAATTTTCCAAATGAACCACATAGCGTTAATATTTCGCCATCCAATGTTTCGTTGTTTCCCGCTGGAAAGAGATTGTACCATGAAAAATTATCATCATCAAGATCGATGTTGATGAATTCCTTATTATCATTAATGCAGATATTCTTTACTGCTCTGTCAAGAAAACCATAGATTAGAAATGCCAAAAAAGTATGTAAAAAGAAATTATCATCATTTGGTATATTGTCAGATAATTTTAAAGAATATGGTTTTCCGCAATGTTCTAAATAGTTATCGTAAATCACGTAATGGGATCTAACGCCAATGGCATTCATAAACGCAGAGTTCATTGCGCTTGCAAGTGCCTGTTGATAGTTGTTATTGGCATCATAATCATTTTGGTTGTCTGTCCCCCCCCTTAACACGATGAATGTAGTTTTTTCTTTTTCCTTGAACGACATTTGCCGTGTAAAATCCTCCTCGTAAAATACCTGCATTGCCACCATATTGTTCGGTTTCTGTATATTCTCCGTCGTTAATGTCTTCTATGTCTTCCTTTGTTTCTTTTGATAAAAACAATTTTTGTAAATTGGTTATTTTTATTGGATGTGGATTTGGCATGTCTGTATATTACATAGATTTGTAAAAGACACAAATTATTTTTTTTTGCTTCTTATCTTTTCTGTAAGATATGTAAAAAATACTCTATCTAAGACGTAATACCAGATCGCATTTAAGATTGGCCCTGCGATACTCGATACCATTGCTAATTTTATCGGTGCTCCTGTAATAAAATGATTACTTAAAACATCTATCCAGTAATGTCCTATTGTAAAAATACAAGTTCTTATAAGTGTTGATTTATGGTCAATGAAGTGATGACGAAAACTCATAATAATGAGTTGCAAAGTGAAATATAAATAAAAATCAATGTTTTTAAAAAAAAATATGTTATTCTAACAATAGATATTTGTTTGTAAAAATGAATGATGATATAATAATACAAACACAAATAAATAAGGTACAAGCAGAAATGGGTGATTTTGTTTTTCAACTGGAAAACAATGAAAACAATAAAACTCTTGATAATATTACAGCACAATTTGTAAAAGATATTGAAACACAAAACAAAAACGAGAACAGAGATAAACCAAAATCTTGGTGGCAATCTGTTAAAAGTGCTTTTAATAGAGGAAAAACAGAAGGTAAGAATGGTTTTAAAGGCTTTTTTAAAGGTTGTTGGGAGGCCACAAAAACGGGATGGCAAAATACGAATAAATATGCTAAGATGGCAATAGGTGCTGGTTGTTTATTGGCAGGACCATTGTTAATGCCTTTATTGTCAGGTGCCAGCACTGGCACATCGGCGACTTCGGCGACATTGCAATCAGCCAGTCAATTTTCTTCTTTATCATATAATTTCTCTTATATTGGATATTTGTTCGCACATCATACTGACACTTTAGCATCATCGTTGATTGCACCTGTGTTGTCATTAGCCACCGGTGTTGGTAGTTTGATTAGTGGCGGAGTGGAAGTTGCTAGAGATATCATAAATTATGTTTCCCCAAAAACATGTTTTAATGTAGCCCAGTCAAGATGGAATGACATTATTGCATATGCAAAATATGAGCATAAACAAAAATGCATCTCACAACAAGCAAGCGATATAAACAGCAAAAGTTTTATAATAAGTGAATTAAATGCTGTTATAAATGCAATAAAAACTGAATATCCATACTTTTATAATGGTAATTATCCAGATGGACAAGATAAAGATTTGCAAGTGGTATTAAACGAATATTTAAACTCTCTAAGAGATAGATATTGGAATTCGCAGTTGGAACTAAAACACAAAGATGCATCCCTAGAACTCTCGCAAAACCAACAACATATCAACAAACTATCACCAGTGATCGAGAAAAACCGTGTCAACGAACGAGACGAAGAAAATAACAATAATATCACCAATAATATGTCGCTAAATAAAAGTCTTCAAGGTATAATGGATAGAAAACAACAATATAAATCTGGAGATAGACAAGTAATGCGGCGAAATGCGAAAAACAATTTCAAAAAAAACCACAAAAAGCATAGAGATATAAGAAATTTGTTAGGAATCAATAACGACGCTAATAATGATGTTCATACAGGCCAATACAACTCTTATAAGAGCGAAAATTCAAAGAATGATGAAATTGATAGTAATATATTTAGAACATTCAAGAAACTACAAAAAAAGTTATTTGAAAAATAAATTCTAAACTTTACCAAGTAGTAGATGTATTTATGCATAATCTAAAAATAAAATTTTGTAATGAAAATGCCAAGAATGTTTATGAAAATGGCACATTATTGAGATACCAGACGACAGGAAGTAGTGGCTTTGATTTGAAAGCGGTTGATATTTTTTTACCAAAAACAAAAGAAACTCTTGTATTAGGAAAAGATATAGAGAATTATGAGCTAAAACCAATGGAGAGGGTTTGTGTGCAAGTTGGTTTTGCAATTGGTGGAGTACCTGATGGATATGAGGTTCAAGTAAGACCAAGGTCAGGATTAGCTTTTAAACACGGCATAACCATCGTGAATACACCCGGCACAATTGATAGTGATTATCGTGGCGAGATTGGAGCAATTTTATGTAATTTGTCTAATGACCCTTTTTTAATCACCAAAGGCGAAAGAATAGCACAGATGGTTGTTTGCCCGATAGTAAAGTGTAATATAAACATCGTTGATGAACTTGATGAAACAGAAAGAGGTGCAGGAAGGCTTGGTTCTACTGGAATGAAAAATTAAATTATAACACTATAACATTACAATTTTTAGTTTATGAATAACTATGATAAACAAGCACAAATTGAATTACTTGTTAAACAGATAATGGATGTTTTCCAACTAAAACAAACAGATAGTATAAAAAATACTCCAAAAAGAGTAGCAAAAATGTTAGTAAATGAGCTGTTCGTTGGGCTTGATAATAGCAAATTTCCAGAATATACAATGTTTAAGATTGATGACAATACCAAAAACAATGAGCCGATTGTAGTTGAAAATATAAGTGTATATTCAATTTGCGAGCATCATTTTTTGCCATTTATAGGCAAGGCAACATTTAAATACATTCCAAACGGGGAAATTATTGGTCTTAGTAAAATTCCAAGAATAATAGATTTCTTATCCAGAAAGCCACAGCTACAAGAAAGATTGACAGGCGAAATTTTTGATACATTTAGAAAAATTCTACATACAGACAATATAAGTATTGAGCTAACTTGCGAACATTTATGTGCCAAGATGAGAGGTATAAAAGATGCTTGTGTAATGACGACAAAAAAAAGTGGTGGAATATTTAAGATAAGCTAATCTTTTTAGTAAAGATGTGCTAACATTAGTGGTTAAAATTTTAATAGTTGAAATTCAAAAAATGTTATTTTAAAATATATTACTTATGTTATAATTTATTTTAATTTAAATGACGGAAACAAAATTCCTGCTCTTGGTTTTGGAACTTATTTAATACCAGATGACGGAACAACAGAAAGGAGTGTTTTAATAGCACTTGAAACTGGATATAGATTGATAGATACAGCACAAGCTTATCAAAACGAAATAGGGGTTGGAAAGGCGATTAAAGCCAGCGGATTAAAACGAGAAGAAATATTTATTGAAAGCAAGTTATGGTGTAGCAATTTTGGCTATGAAAAAGCTAAAAAAGGAATAGAAAGTTCATTGAAGAAACTAAATGTTGATTACATAGATTTGTATATTTTGCATCAACCTTATGGTGATGTTGTTGGGGCATATAAAGCTCTCGAAGAAGCACAAACAGAAGGTAAAATTAAATCTATTGGTGTTAGCAATCAAGATGCAAAGTTTTTAAAAGATTTTTTACCAAAAGTTAATGTCATGCCGTCCGTTAATCAGATTGAATGCAACCCATTTTGTCAAAGAAAAGATGAACGAGAAATTATGTCAAAAAACAATATTGTTCTTCAAAGTTGGTATCCAATAGGACACGGCAACAAAGAGTTGTTCAATAACAATGATATTGTTGAAATTGGCAAGAAATATAATAAATCTTCCGTGCAGGTCATTTTAAAATGGCATATCCAAAATGGATTTATTGCTATTCCAAAATCAACATCAAAAGAACATATTGAAGATAATTTCAATATTTTTGATTTTGAACTTTCACAAGAAGATATGCAGAAAATTGAAAAACTTGACACAGGAAAACCAAGCTTCATTCACAATGAAGAATTTGGCAAACAACTATTAAGTTGGGTTGTGCCGGAGTAAAAATTATACTGCATTAGTTAATGGAAAACATTGTATGTGTGTTAAAAAAATAAAAGAAAAAATTAGTCAATTGTTGCAAAATATTTATAAAGTGTTGCCAAGAATTTGGCAATCGGATAAATGTCACATATTGTTAATAATAATTGTTATTTGTGTGGCTATAAAATTTTTTCCAGATAAACTTGCAGTTTTTTTAAACATCAAAGAAGATTTAAACATCAAAGAAGAAAGCGGAAGTGCAGGGGGCAAAGGCGACATAATGTCATTTATTGAATTAATAATTGAAGGTATTTTTGTCATTTTGGTTTGGAAAGAATTTAAGATGACAAGAAAAGAATTTGAGTGGCAAGAAGAGGAATACGACATAAAAACGAAACAAGCAATTGAAAGAAAATTAAAAGTAATATGTGGGTTTATTTATCAGCGTTTTAAAGGAAATTTTGTTGATAAAATCCTAAATGAACATTGCAATGACAATGGAGAGTTGTGTGTAAATATTGAAGGTCTTGAACTTTTTTTTAAATTTTTAAATGAGTTTAGTATACCACCGGAATTTTTTCATAAATATGTGCAAGATATACACATTACACAAAATAAAGAAAACTACATAAATGAATATTTGGAAATAGTTAAAGATATTCTTATTAAGGAGAATATAATGACATTTACAGATTATTTTTCACCAAATAAAAAAGAAGCCTATAAAAAAATCCAAAAATGTTATGATAATATACATAATTATTGGAGGCAACAGATAACAGGAGATATAAACGATGAGATAATGATTGGAATGATATGGAAAAAAGAAAAATAATTGTACTAAATTATAACTCCAACATTGATGAAAGTTTGTGGTTGAAATGCAAATTAAAACACTTTCCCTGTGGAGAATTTGAGTTTGCAATTCAAGATGACATAAGCGATTGTGAGATTGAGATTTACCAATCTTTTGAAGTTGGCAAATTTAACGATGATTTAATGAAACTGCAAATTGTCTGCGATGTTTTAAAAAGAAATAATGTTAAAAGTATATCTTATTTTGCTCCATTTTTACCTTATGCACGACAGGATAAGGATAGTGATTTGACACACTCATTTGGTGCAAGGTTGGTTGCTGACATCATACATAATTGCGGTATCAATGAAATAACAACTTACGATTTTCATACATTAGAACTTGCCGGTTTTTTTCAAGGGCAAGTGCATCATTTAAGTGCCGTGCCGTTATTTTTAGACAATATTGACAAACACTTTGATAAAAAAAACATAGTTATTGTTTTCCCCGATGCAGGCTCTGTGTTAAGATTTAAACGATTTTTTGATAATACAGAGTATGAGGTTGCACTTATTCAAAAGACAAGAAAAGAGAACAATATTGATATGAAACTATTAGGAAAAGTGAGCGAAAAAACAGCTATAATAATTGACGATATGATTGATGGTGGTGGCACTATCATTGAGGCTTCAAAGTTATTAAAAAATCATAATGCAAAGAGTATTTTTGTGTATGCAACACACGGAATTTTTTCTGGCAATGCAGTTGACAAATTAACCAACACAAATGAAATTAAAAAAATTACTATTACAAACTCACTTATTCAAAATCAACAATTAAGTGAAAAAATTGAAATCATTAAAATATAAGGTTTATCAAAATATTTGTCTTATTTTTTAAAGCAATTTCGCATCACTAACCTCCTCCGCCCAACAACGACAATTATAATCTTCACCGGGGAATATATCTTCATCTATACTATGTATAGTTCCATCAAGTTCTGTATGTGAAGAACGGACTTTATCATCACCTTGTGCATGCCAGATGTAATATTTAGTTGGCAATGTTTCACGAGTATGTCTTGTTGGATTAAAACCACATATATTTGTTTTATCTAAAACCTCTGGCACACAAGACCTTCCAGCGTCTTTTAGTTCTTTTGCTGTTTTACCTGTAATAGGGTCAATTCTACCTTCACTTCCACCTACACCTACAGCCTGTGTTCCATATTTTGATGGAGATTTATGTTTGCCACAATATTTAATTGTATCTTTGATTGTTTGTCCGTTTTGTCTAATTTGATTCCCATCTATCAATTCAAAATGTAAATGTGGGCCGGTAGAACCACCAGTATTTCCTGAATGCCCTATAACTTCTCCTTGTTTAACAAACTGTCCGTAATCAACATTACTATTTTGTAAATGAGCATATAATGTCAAAAATCCTTCATCGTGTTCTAAAATTACAGCATTACCAAAACCACTTGGTTTTTCATCCCACATTTCTTTTTCTTCGTTCCATTTTCCTAATGAGCCACTATATCCGGTCCAGATGACTAATCCATCTGCACTTGCCATAACATCTGTTCCCACTGGTGTTCTAAAATCTATACCATTATGAACGCTAATCTTACCACTTATAGGATGAATTCTTTCTCCAAAATAGCTCGAAATACAAACATTTAATAATGGATAATATAAATTTATCATCAAGACAATAAAATATCTTTATCTATAATTTTTATTTCTGGAAGTCCATTTTCAACATTTCTTTTATTCTTTTTTCACAAGTTTTGTCGTAGAATTTGATTTTATTATCATCTTGAATTGAGAGTTTACAAAACATACTTGTTTTACTCCTATTTGCAATATCATTTGCAACTTGGTCGTGTTCTATATCTGGCAAAAATTGCATTTCTATCATATCAATATAAAAAATATTATCTTTTACGTTCATTCTATTTATGAAAATGTTGTTTTTATATTTGAAAATTTTAAGATATTTATTCATTGTTCTATCATAATCTAACCTCATTTCAAAGATTAAAAATATTCCATTCTTGTTAAACTCTTTTAAATTTAATGTCCCTCCGTCGAGATAATGGCCATATTTATCTTCAATTGTTTTATAAACTTTGTTTTCAATATCATTTATATTTTTTTCTTCGTGAACTTTATTAGCAGAAACCATTTTCAACATTTCTTTTATTCTTTTTTCACAAATTTCATCATAAAATTTTATTGTGTAATCATCATTTCTTGATACCTTACAACGATATTCCATTGGAGTTTTTTCAAAAAGTTCTTTTATTTTTTCATTTTCTTCCAATGAAACAAAATAATACATATTTTTTAAATCAATATAGTAATCATTTGTTATATTATAATCGTAAGAAGTTATTAATATATTGTCATAATATTTAAAAATAACAATGTGTTGGTCGTTAACTATTTCATGCAAATTGTGAAATGGAAAAATTAAATGTTCGCCATTTTTATTATATTTTTTATAATTCACATTATGTCCTTCAATATAACGTTTATATTTTTCATCAATATGATTATAAACATCAGTTTCGTAACTATGAATAATTCGTTGTTTTGTTACATTATCGTCTCTTTTAGAAAAATCAACGAGACCATATGTATTTATGCCAGTTAGTTGTATTGTCGCAATATTGTCTTTCTCTTCTCTTGAACAAGAAGATAATGCTACAAGAAACAATACAATCAAGAGGTTTGTTTTTTTCACACATTATCGATTATAAAATCAATTTAAAAATCAATGTTAGCTAACTTATCTCAATGCTTCTTCGTCACTAATCTCCTCCGCCCAACAACGACAATTATAATCTTCAACGGGAAATAATTTATCATCATAGCTAAATATCTGTCCTTCAAATTTAGCATTAGATGAACGCACTTTATCGTCTTGCATTGTTCTCCAAATATAGTATCGTTTATTAAAATGATTTTTCGGGTTTTCTCGCGGAACAGATGGCCCAATACCAAGAGGTTTTTACTATTTATGCCATACTTAAAATTATTTGTCCATTTTATTCTATCTTTAATTTTTATACCATTATCTTGTCTATTACCGTCTATAACTTCATAATGTAAGTGATTACCTTTTGAGTGTCCTGTATTTCCTACTTTACCTATACTGTCGCCAGTTTTTACTTTATCTCCAGTTTTCACATTTGTTTCTTGCATGTGTGCATACAATGATAACTTCCCATCTGGATGCTCAACTACTATCATATTGCCATAACTTTCATTATTTCCTTCCCAAATAACTTCACCATCACCAGCTGAACGAATATTTGTCCCATTTGGTGCCGCAATATCAACTCCATTATGCCAACCGTTAATGTTGTGAATGGGGTGTCTTCTTAAACCAAAATTGCTACTAATAGGATAAACATCCGGCAATGGTCGTATTAAATTATTCACGCCTTATTACTTACATAAAAGTTATTTATGGAAGTCATAATCCACTTTTTTTAGTATATTTTCAATTTTTTTTTGTTTTTTTTTGTTATATATAACAATATCATTTCCAACTTTTTTAATGTCTTCATTTGTAATTCTATCTTCTTCGGTCAACGAATACAATTTATTAAATATTTCTTGATTATCGAATGTTATTTGTTTTTTTTCAAAAGTCATTTGTTTCAAATCTATATCATAACAACCATAATCTTCACTTGAATAAGAACTATCATATATTGATAAAAAAGTTACAATATTATTGTATACTGCTTTTAATTTATCATTTCTGTCTTTATAGATAAACAAATAATAATCTTTTTCCATATCATTTGATATGGCATTATCTTTGTTCTTAAAAGCCACAAAATAACCATTTTTATTAAACTCTTCTAAATTATCTATTTTGTTGTTTTTAATATATTTGTTATAATTAGGAATTTTATTAAATACTATGTATTTATGGACTAAAAAATCTGACTTTCGTTTCTTGTTGCACTTTTTACATTGTTTGACGATTCCATCTTTTATAACAATGTTTCCGTTATCAAAAATACCTTCTTTTATTTCTTTAAATATGAAATCTTCAATTGCAAATTTTTCTTTCCCATCGTATGTTTTTGCTTTAATGGCATAATATCCATCAGTCCAAATACTGCATTGATGCATTATATTTTGTTTGTCGCAAGGAAATTGCTGTTCTGGAAAATCTGCTTTTACTTTAAAGGTTGTTGCAATAAATAAACTAAAAGTTAAGAATAAAATTCTTTTTCTCACAACATAGCAATTATAAAATCAATTTAAAAATCAATGTTAGCTAACCTACCTCAATGCTTCTTCGTCACTAATTTCTTCCGCCCAACAACGACAATTATAATCTTCACCGGGGAATATATCTTCGTCTATACTATGTATAGTTCCATCAAGTTCTTCATGTGAAGAACGGACTTTATCATCACCTTGTGTATGCCAGATGTAATATTTGGTTGGTAGGGTTTCGCGGGTGTAATGTGGATGTTGATTGTTTTGTTCTATATTGTAATCAGCAATGGTTCTGTTTCTATCAATATTGGTATTATTGTTATCTTCCAAGAGTTTTCCTGTGAACACATTGTATCTACCAATTTTTCCAGTTATACCAAGGTGGTTATATCCATCTTTGCCAATTTTACCATTATTGGCTTTAATTATTTCCTTTATAGGTGTATTATTTATTTTTATATTGCCATCTATGGTTTCAAAATGAAGATGAGGGCCAGTAGAATGGCCTGTGTTTCCACTTAAAGCTATTCTTTGTCCTTGATAAACATACTCGCCATTTCTAACATTTATTTTACTTAAATGTGCAGATAAAGTTAAATATCCGCCTTGATGTTCGATTATTACTGCATTACCATATGTATTGTTATTGCCGACCCAAACAACTTTGCCATCGGCAGAAGCATAAACATTGCTCCCCATAGGGCAAGCAAAATCTATACCATTATGAGTGCTAATGCCAACACCAAATGGATTTTTTCTATTTCCATAAAAACTACTAATTCTAATATGCCGATCTACTGGGGGTATAAAACTATAATTTGCCATAATTAAACATTAGCAATAACAACAATGGTTAAAATTTATGGAAGGCTTTTATGCAATTTTTAATAATTTTTTAATTTCTTTTTCTTTTTTTCTATCGTAAAATTCAATCTCACATCCTTCATCAAAAATTGTTGGCAAAGTTTTGTTTATTGGATTATCTGTCCTTACAATACAAATGGCATATCCGCTCACAATTTTTGATATTGCCTCTAATTGATTATCTTGATACAATGTTGAAAGTTGTGCCCTTAATTCTTTATGTGTGTAATGTGGATCAAATTCAGTAAATGAAAAATCGCGTAAATCTAACAAGAAATTCATAATTGGTGCCTTATGTTCTCCGTTTTCATTGTCAAAATTTATTGTTGCAGGTTTATTTAAAAAATATGGTTCAATATTTTTTGTATATATCATATGTAAAATGTCTAAACCACTAATTTTGTCAACTATTGTTTCTATAATTAGATATACATATTTTTTGTGTTCCAACCCCTTCCCTTCAAACACCACCACAACTCCATTCTTATTAAACTCTTTTAGATTTGTTATTCTACCATCTTTATCAATTAAAGATAAGTATTTCTTATCAAGTTTCTTGATGATAGGTATATTTTCTATTTCATTTGCATTAGCATAATATTGGTAATATGTAAATAGTAAGAGGAGGAATAATAAAATTTTCTTCACAAACTTGCAATTGGCGAAATGGATATAAAAAGCAATTAAAGAATTGTAATGTCTTTTTACTTCTTCTTGAATTTTAAATTATCATTAGTGTTATTGGCCGTTGCCACAATAGCTCAGTTGGTAGAGCAACTGATTCGTAATCAGTAGGTCGCAAGTTCGAATCTTGTTTGTGGCACATATATTTTTTCTGTTGTTTTGTAAATGCAGATATTTCATAACTATAACATCGGGAAATATAGCTGGTTTAAGACTGGTGGAAATGCTGAAATTTTTGCTATTGTAGAAAATATCAATGAATTACAATCTTTAATAAATAAATATGATAATAAAGATATAACTATACTTGGTGCAGGTTCAAATTGTTTAATTAGAGATGGCGGAATTGACGGATTGGTCATTAAACTTGCAGGTGATTTTTTAAAGATTGATATATTAAACACATCCAATGCTTCAATAAACAATGATGATATATGCTTTGTAAAAGCAGGTAGTGCGGTATTATCTGCAAAGTTATCTAATTTTTTCATTAGTAATAATCTTATTGGTGGAGAGTTTTTAGATACCATACCGGGTTCTGTTGGTGGCATGATTATTACCAATGCTGGATGTTTTGGCGGAGAAGTTAAAGATATTTTATTATCAGCCGACTTACTAATAGACAATAACATTAAAACATATACAAATGAAGATTTGTGTTTTCAATATAGAGCAAGCAAAGTACCAAAAAATGCTATTATTCTTTCGGCAATATTTAAAATGATACAGGGTAATGAAAATGATATCATTATAGCAAAAAATAGAATTCAACAAATGAGAGAAAAAAGAAAACAAAATCAAATTATTGGTTTAACTTGTGGTAGCACTTTTGCAAATCCAGAAGGACATAGTGCTTGGGAACTAATTGATAAAGTTGGACTTCGCGGATATAAGATAGGCGGGGCTATGTTTTCAGAGAAACATTGTAATTTTATTGTTAATTTTAATAATGCCAAAGCACAAGATATAGAAAATCTAATTGAATTAGCAAAACAGAAAGTTTTAGATAAATTTGGTATAGAATTAAAAACAGAAATCAGAATTCTTGGCAAAAAATAGCAACTATACAAATATTATTCATTTATTTGAAAAATATTTATCCAAGTTCCGGTAAAATAAATACACCAACACATCTTGCATCTTTATTGGTAGTGTAGGTATTTTTATTTACAAAAGATGCATCAGTTTTATCAACGGCAACTTTAACAACATCACCGGTACCAGTATTTATACAAGGTGTTGTTTCTACTGCATAAGAATTAACTTGCATACTATTGTTGGCAAACACATTTCCGCTTAAAGGTTTTCCGTCGTCAATTTTTGCATCTATCATAAACATCATATCATTTGATATGCCACCATATGCAGTATCAAAATGATTTTGTGCAGGTTGTTTATATCCGTCAATTCTGTTATAACATTCCATTCCAGTGTCATTTGCCGTAGCATAACCAGACTTTGTTTGCTGAAAAGAAACAATTTCTAACACATTATATTTATAAGCATCAGTTGCCGAATAAATTGCACCCAGTGTCATATCCTTTGTTCCGACGGCTCTACTTAGAGTTCTAAAATTCCATACACCTCCATAATCATCCGTGTATTCTACTGATGGCATATTAATGCCACCTTGCAAACATTTTGCTCCAGTATAACCATTCATTTTGCAATTTTCGTTGATTGAAACATATTTTTCACCTAAAAAACCACTGGCACTTAGATGGCTCCAAACCAAATTATTATCTGAATATACATATGCATTGGAACTACCGGTGTTAGCGGCACAACCGAAAATATAACCAACACCTGCACCATTTAGTACTACTTTTTCTTTTTCGCTTGATGTGAGGCTGTTTATTGTTGTAAAATCAGATGTAATGTAGTCTTTTGCTGAAAATCTATATTGCGCATCCGGTAGATCACCTGGTAAATAGCCATAAAACTTATAAAAATCATTTATTGCTGTTCTATATTTTTGAAATTGTGAAATTATAGTCTGAGCTCGTGCTTGTTTCACTGTGTCATAGCTTACAATTGCAGCCGCGGCCATTATGCCAGATATCATAATGCAAATTGATAATTCTATAAGTGAAAACGATTGTTTTTTAGTCTTTAACCATAGATGATGTAATTTTGTATTAAAAATAATATACATACAAACCATACTTATAATATTACTTTTTTTTCATAAAGCAAGCCTATAACTATTATTATTTATTTTTAGAAAATGGATATTTTGCAATAACGACATCGTATAACTTATCCGTAATACTATTAATAAAACCGATCGGTTTGCCACTAAAAAAATCACTTGCAATATTTGTATATTCACTTGACAAAACAGCCTTATCAACATAATTACCCAGCATTATTTCTGCAACCGCACAACGAATAATAGATAAAAGTGTAGTATCTAATTTGTCAATCGTCCAATTTTGATTTAATTTACTGGCAATAAATGTGTCAATAATACTGATATTACTGATTGCCGTTCTTACAATTTCATACATAAAAACTTCATCAATTTTTCTATGCTTTTTGTCATTACCATATTCTTGTGGGGTAAAAAATACATTTTTGTAGAAGTAAATTATATCTTGGCATAAAGATAGGGCACCATCTGTTAGTAAAGTTTGTTTATTGTTTTCTTCTGTATGAAATAAATCATCTTTTTGATACAAATTGTTTATCATGTTTTTCATACAATAAAGATAGAGTGCTTGCACGGCTGATAATCTTGCCATTCTTCTGCGATATGTTAACAATCTGTCGTATGCAATTTGTTTATCTATATCAATAATTTCGTCATTAATATTTTTGTTAGCAATGTTTTGTTTTACAACATCATCTATCGTGATTCTCTTATGATAAGAAATATCAGCTGACTGTTCTGCAATAACTACATCACTCATATAAACAACTTGTATTTTTACAATACACTATTATTTTGTAAAAACTTTTATTAAAGTCAAATATACAATATAAGGATCAGCTCTGTTGTAAAAAACTCTTGATAATTTTTACTTTTTCTTTTAACAATTAAACAGCTATTAGTAAGTATTTATTATAAATGCTGTTACATCTAATATAACAAGTAAATATCTATCAGTATACATAATGTGTATTATTGATACAAAATCAAGAATTTATCATAACAGAGTACAATATAATGCTTTTTAGATTTTTTTAAAATCGCCCTTGGCCGATAAATTGATATTGGCATTAAGATTATTAGAATGCCTGCTCTTTTTCGCAAGACAGAATCGTCGAATGAGATTTCCTATACACATTTTGTCTGTAGCAGTATATGTGTGTAAAGAGCACACATATTTTAGATACTTTAAAAATATATTATCCGCAAGTATGCTCACACCGTTAACATCGTTTATACGGTCCAGATTCATATTCTCTGTTGTGTTGTCTTGTTGTATCTTTGGCTCTTCCTCTTGTACTTTTGATTGTTTTGTGATTAGATGAAATCCATACATCGCCGGTATAGCTGGAACAGCCATCTCGAGACCTAACGAAGTAGGACCAAATAATCCAAAATACTCATGACCCACACCAGATGCACATAATTTATAAATTAGCCCCGCTAGACCGCCATATGCCACAACACTTGTTGCACAACAAGCTATTCCCAATGGATATTTAACATATGGATTATCCAAATTACAACACTTAGAACAACTAAATTCACCATCCATATCATCATAAGCTTTTATCAAGGCTTCCTCATTGGCATTAAGCAACGCCTTTCTCGCTGCATCTGATAATTGCTCTATGTTATTGTCTCTGAGAGCTTTTAATGCATCTGCTACAGCCATTTCAGTATTCATATTCTGATCCATAATCATGAGTCATATGAATAATATGATTTATAATCATAAAATCAACATAAATCAGCACCTATACCACTGTAAATGTTTTCAC
This sequence comes from Rickettsiales bacterium, assembly GCA_017444095.1. Lineage (GTDB taxonomy): Bacteria > Pseudomonadota > Alphaproteobacteria > Rickettsiales > Deianiraeaceae > UBA4311. Next base: position 82,046 of record JAFSXM010000031.1, read on the forward strand.
TTACAACACCATTATTTGGCAACTTGCATTGTTTTATATCATATATCTCCCGAAAGAAGTCTTTTATTTTCTGTCTATCATTATCTTTATATTTTGTACTTTGTCGTGCAATACATGCTATTTTGCTTAAAAAATTTTGTTTAAATTCTTCAACATCTCGCTCTCTCTGCAAAACATCTTGCCCTATCTGCAAATCTACAGAGTTCAGACGTTCATCTGAGTCTGAAAAAATATCTTTTGGTTGATACTTCAAGCAACGGTAAGCGGCATATCCGGTAACTATTGCAGGACCAGTTGTGAGGTACGACAAAACACAACAACCCAAACTTTCACCTGTAAGAGTCGTAACCGGAATATCACTAAGACAACCATCGTACCCACACACATTCCGGAGGCGATATGCTGTTTTATACAATGTCGACTTACCACAGCCAATAATACTTGTAGCACCAAGTGCTGTAGACATCGCACAACAAGCTATTCCCAATGGATATTTAACATATGGATTATCTAATGACCACTTAAAACCGGTCTCATCGTCATCCATTTTACAATATGCCTGATATAGTTTGTCACTATCACTTTGCATAAGTTTCTCTTGTTCTTCAATAGATATATCGTTAATACCTTGCGGTTGTCGAAACTTTCTTAGTATATTCACCAAATCATTAATATTTACATCGATAGATTGATTGTAACTATTGGCATTAGACATGAGTACTACTATCTTGATTATTACAAATATGCTCATAAGGTCAAGTTATGAACAACAAAAGAATCATATTAGCTTCTGGCTCTGAATGGAGAAGAAAAATTTTACAGAATATGTTTGTTATTCCAGATTATGTAATAACACCAAATGTTCCGGAACCAATAATCAAAGGAGAAAAACCAAGACAAATGTCTATAAGATTGGCCACTGAAAAAATGAAAAAAGGCATCGAAATGGTGCAAAATGATAATTCTATTGATAAAAATTCTATTTTAATAGCTGGAGACACAGTGGCTTGTATCGGTAATAGAGTGCTTGATAAAGCATTAACAGATAACGATGTAAGAAAATATATCAATATTATGAATGGTAGAAATAGCAAAATATACTCAACGGTATGTGTGGTAGATATACCCACCGGAAGAAAGAGTATTAAAACAGCCGAAACTCGTTTAAAACTCAAATATTTACAGCCAGACGAAATAGATTTTATTATTGCCACCAAACAAGGCATAGGCAAGGCAGGTGGATATTCTTTGGGTGGCTTTGCAAGCTGTTTATTTGAAAAAATTGTTGGTTCTTATACAAATGTTTTAGGTTTACCGGCACCGCAGGTCTATAATGCACTACGAAGTTTTGGATATCATTTTTCAATAGACAATATTCCACAATAATCTTATTATCATAACCAGTTCATTGAAATTGAAAACATAATGTGTATTATAGTATCGTATGAAGTATACTATTTGTAAACTTGCAATAAAGCCATCAGCTTTGCACCGGTGGACTTTTTTGTTTGCAATGGCATTCTGTTGTTGCTTTGTGTATAATGTCTTGACCAGAGAAGCTTACTCACAAAATGCCTTCACATCGGCTGTAGTAGCCAATGTAGATAGCGGAGAAAGTTTATATGCCTATCAAATAGACAGAAGAATTCATCCTGCATCATTAACAAAAATTATGACAGCATACATTGTTTTTGATGCCATTAACAGCGGTTCTGTTGGTTTGTATGATAAAGTTGATTTAATGCAATATGCAAATATTGGTCTTCCAGATGTTTTTAGTTATCAAGAAACCGCAACAATACAAGAGTTATTGGTAAAACTTGCAGTAAATTCGTGCAATGCCTGTGCTGTTGCATTAGCAAATGAAATCGCCAATAGTGAATATGAGTTTGTGAAATTGATGAATAAAAAAGCAAAAGATTTACATATGTTAAACACACATTTTACTAATTCTCATGGATTAAATGATGAATATCATTTTTCCACTGCAAGAGATATTGCAATCTTATCTATTTCAATGATGAAACAATATCCAGAATTATCACAAATTTTCAGCATTACAGACTATATTATAGACAATAATTTTACCACAAAAACAACCACAATACAAAGAGAAAATCAATATATTACAGGTAGTAAAACTGGTTATACATCTGAAAGTGGGTATAATATCGCAATATGGGGAGAAAAAAATGGTGCAAAGATTGTCATAGTTATCATAGGAGCTGATAGCAAATACAATCGTGACACTATTGCCTTAAACATCCTACAACACATACAAACAAGTGGAAATGGACTTCTCATTACACAAACTAACAAAAAATCATGTTTTACCGCTTATGCAGAACAATTATCGTCTATCATAGGTCAATATATCCGCGAGTATCTCAATATTGACAATACTATATCAGTAGTAGAGCAAGAAGAACGAAATGATAATCGGTTTTACATAAATCAATAATTATTTTTTGATATCAATAATTTTATTGTGAGATTTTACACCTCTAATAATAGAAATACCACTTCTTGATACTTTAAAATATTTCGATAACAGCTCAATCACATGCTGATTGGCTTTACCTTTTTCCGGCGAAGCAGTAGTTCTTACTTCAAAAATATTATCACCAACACATATTACTTCATTTTTTTTGGCATTTGTTTTAACTTTTATAGATATTAACATTCTACCTGTTATTCTCTTTCTTTCTGTGAAAAGCTTTTTTTAAGTCAAATTTTGTATTTCTATTCCTCATACTTGTATCGTGTTTTTTGCTAAATAAGGTTTCATATGCAAAATCCAGATAAGAGGGTAAAACTTTCGTGTCGGATACCACAGGATATTTGTTTGTCAATGAATTAAAAATAACGCTTTGGACTCCATTTTTTTGACAAATACATAGCTGAACGTTGGGTATGTTTTTATATTTACCATTCTGTATTTCTGTAAGCATTTTCTTTTCTTTGGTAAATGACGGCGAACTCTTATAGCACACAATCTCCATCGGAACAGACATACTGTTGTCATTTAAATATTTTAAAAATCGCTTTGTATTATTGACACTGTGCAATCGTAAAAATCGTAAAAACGATACATCATCATATACATCCAGCATATATCTATCGTCGTTTGAAGTATTAATATCCACTATATTGTATACATCCCTTAATCGTTCAGCATCTTGTTGACTATGTAGTATTGATAAGTTGTTCTCAATTTTAGATAGTAATTGTGCTGATTCCTCCGGTTTAGCACCTTTATACCCTGCCATTGGTATTTGTTGCATTTCAACATTTTTTCTTAAAATATAAACACTCTTCCGTAAATCATCATCTTTTTTACATTTATCCAAGAAACTGTTTAAACACGAAAGCATAGTGTTAACACCAGCGGATGTACCTTTAAAATTAGGTATAACATTCTTAACCTGTAGATTCTTACAGATATGATGACAAATTGTCGTAAGAGTTTTTGTTGCATCTTCACCATTTTCTTGTGCATCTTTTTTTGATGGATATGAAATTCGTTCACCGACCAATCTATCAAAGACGCCTGTAGGTTCTCGCATTTGATTATTTGGAAAATAATAAATTGTACTATCATCACACTCGGATGAATATATATTAGACACATTTGTATAATTCTGTGGAGAATCACCAGCTCCATGAAAAAACACCTGCACCTTCATGTTTTGAAGATCCGTGTGTTGTTGCCAACTGAAATACGGTGCTTGCTTATTGTTGTTAAAAAAAGCCTTCAATTTTTCCTCATTGACCGGTTCGGCAAATTCAAATACCTTACCCCTCCACATAATAATACTGGTATGTTGTTTGTTATCATTCTCATCTTGCCTTACCATATATCATATTTTTTTTACTGTTTTATCCTCTATGGCTTGAGATTTCACAAAGCCATTATTCACAGTCTTATCACTGTTCACAGTGTGTAAAATGCCGTCTTTGTTATTTTTGCTTATACCAGCAGTGTTGTTTTGCATCGTATTTTTACGACTAATCTCATCTGCTAAATCACTCATAGTTTTTACCACTATACCAGGATAAACACTATCACCATTTGCAATGTTTTTAAATAAATCCTGTTTTGCGGTGCCAGTTAAAAAACCAACACCTTTATCAATAATGCCACTATTTTTCTTTATAACCGGTCGCATGGCTTCATTTACAGCAACTAACAATGTTTGCTTATCTGTATTTGCACGACTATTATTATAGATTGTCTGCAAACGGCTAAGTTCTTTTAAAAAACTATCAGTACTACCAATATCATGGTATTCAAATCTACCAAAATTATCATTCGATAATACATCAAGGTTTACAAATGACATATCTTTGTTCTGTATATTATAACCATCAGCAACTGCCCATTGAAATAACTCATCAATTTTTTCAGCCGTCGTCTCTGGTTTAATGCCATTCAGCAGGCTTCTTGGAATCATACTGAGATTGATACAACCATTGCTCAAAGATAAACACTGTTGTGTATTATGTTTCTTCACCGATAATACACCCATTAACAATGGATCTATCCCATATGAGCTACCCTCTATTTGCACATTTACCTTTTTCCCATCAGCATTGTTCTGTTGATACTCATTTAATCTTTGCAACACATCTGTAATAACATCACAATATAACTTTTCTTTCCGCGCATCAGCTACAAAATCAAGCTTGCTATTGTTTTCCACACTAAAATAAATTTTTAAAACATTATCAGGCAAATCTCGTACATCTTTTTCAAAAGATAAAACATGTGAACCATTATTATAAATAGGTACATTCGAGAGAACAATGTTGTTAATGTCTTTGTTGTCTTGGCTCTGTAAAAAATTTGTTAATTCTTGTTTATAACCAATAATTTCTTTATCAGCAGCAATCAAGGCAACACGATTGCCTTTACGAGCAATAATATACTTGCCATCTCTAATCTTTTGTTTTATATCATTATTGTGCTGAATAAGATTTACAGCATATTTATAATCCATCACACCACTTTTCAACACATTGATGAGTTTGTCCGTATCGTCGTCTTTGGTAAGATTACTACTTATATAGCTTGACTCTCGTTGCTGAATATCTTTTGTTTTTTTCTCATAATCATCTCTATGCATTTGATTCTGTTTCTCAAACTCATCAAAGTCTTTCTGTAATTCTTCTAACTGTTTCTGCGTGTCTGGTGATTCTTTATTAGAAACCTTAATGTCATCCAGTCTGTTGAACAAAGACAAGTATTTTTCAGCATCAAACGATAATGTATTTTGATGTTCCTTTAATTCTTTTTTGTATGCTTGAATCTGTGAAATAATATCACTGCTCGTCGTAGATGGCATATTTCAATCATTTAATGATGTATTTTAATAAATACAGCCACATTGTCAAGAACATTTCGCAAGCACCCACATTTGTGTACACAAAAACAGTTATAGAATATTCTATATTCTACAACCAAAGCCCTACTCCCCCTCAACACTAACAAGAACTCTATTATCTTTGGTTTTCTTAAAAACAACAATGCCATCAATCAATGCAAAGATTGTATGATCTTTACCCATATCAACATTGTTCTTTGGAAAATAATGTGTACCTCTTTGTCTA
>JAFSXM010000005.1 GCA_017444095.1 Rickettsiales bacterium
AAAACCATTTGCAAAACACTTTTCTGCATAACTTAAAAAGTGATTATAGTCGCTGTTTTTATAGTCATTTTTTGTTAAATCAATTTCCAAATAAGTATGTTTCGGGTTAAATATTGTTTTATTTATCCTCCACACCGGCACGGGAGCACCCCAGAAGCGGTTGCGGGTAATAGACCAGTCGCGGGCGTTTTCAAGCCATTTGCCAAATTGTCCGTCTCTAATATGCTCTGGTATCCAGCGAATTTGCTTATTCAGCTCGCACATTCTGTCCTTGAAATCGCTGACTTTGACATACCAACTGCTAACTGCTTTGTAAATCAGCGGTGTGTCGGTCCTCCAACAATGCGGATAATTATGTAAATACTGCTCGGTTTTCACCCACAAATCCTTACCTTTGAGATATTTTATAATGTCATCGTTTGTCTCGAAAACCTGCTTGCCACGCAATTCAAGCACCTCGTCCTTGTCGCCAAGTTTATACTTTATCTCGTGCAAATCTTTGCTATTTTTATCAAAACACCCTCCATCGTCAACAGGGCAGGCAACTCCAATTCCATTTTTTTTACATAAATTAAAGTCGTCTTCACCAAAGCCAGATGCGATATGTACTATTCCTGTTCCATCTTCTGTGGTAACAAAATCACCATCTAAAACCTTATGTGCATTTGCAATTTTTCCTTCAAAAAAGTCAAATACTGGCTCATATTCCAATCCAACCAATTCTTTACCTTTGAAAATAACCTCTTTCTCAAATTCTGGTTCATTCACAGGTTGCCTGCTTTTGTCTTCTGTGGTTTTTAAATGTTTTAGAAACTCCATAAATAGCACTTGTGTAGTTGATAGACATAAATTTATTAAATAATATGCAAGTGATATGTTGATTGTAAAATAAACTCAAAAGCGATTTACTAAATTTTATCTACAAAATTTGTTGAAGAAATTGTTTACGCTATCAAGGCAAAGTGTGCAACCTGTATCGTTATTTATATCATTTGCTGATAATGTTTTGTCATAAATATCGGAATCCATCGGTTTATAATTACTTTGTTCGGGAGCAAGTTTGCAAAAATAATTCACTTGATCTTCATTATTATAATTGCGTGTTTCATCTTTTGTGAATTTATTATACGTTATATTTATTTTATCTTTTGATATATGGATATCCGGCTGTATTAAGTATTTAAATTCATCTTGTTTATAACGATAATCTAAGCCATACAAAATATGTGGTTTCCCATTTTCGTCAGTTGCAATATTTGTTCCGTTGTCTTGCATTGGTGAGAGTTTTAATGTTATTTGTACATCACTGTTTATATTTTGTAACATTGTCCGAAGTTCTGTTATGTAGTTTTTTTCTACCTTGTTATCGCCTATTTGCTTATGTGATCCCCAACATGCAGTCGAGTGGATTTCTATATTTTTTACATTTGGATATTTATTCAAAAGCTGCTGTATAATGTTTATTCGATTTTGTATCGGGTGTTTATTTCTTATGGTTCCTGTTAAATTTTGATCCTTTATCATGTCAAGAGATATCGGATTTTCTTTTATTCCTCCAAATGGATTTATTGTGCATGTTTTGTCAAGCTGTGCATTGTCAGCATGCGATAAATCAAATAATTGAATCGTTTTTATACCGTCGTGGTCATGTGTCTGCTGACCTATTATATTAGAAATTTTTTCTCCAGAAAAATCGACGACAAGATTTGGATTTGTGCAATCATCAAAACGTTCGCCTTGAAATAGTAATACTTTATTTTGATTATTTTGGTTAAGAAAAAAATCTGCTCCATAATTAGCTTCTCCGACGGTTTCGCCAAATTGTCCGCAACACTTGTTTTCATCTATTAAAACATACAAAATATTATTATCGTTGTCTTCCATAACAATCTAATAATAACATAAATACAACAATATTTCAATAATTATTGAATTATAAAATCACCATTCTGTTAATCAAATGTTATTGTTATGATTTTTACAATAGAATGGTTGAAGGATTTTTTTTCAACAACAAAAACAGCAAATGAAATTACTACAAAGTTGAATAGTATTGGACTTGAAGTAGAGGAAGATTTGCCAGATGAAAAAGTTTTTGAAAAAGTAGTTGTTGCAGAAATTGTAGAGTGTGAAAATCATCCAGACAGCGACCATCTGCATATTTGTAAGGTATACGATGGAAAGGAGACATACCAGATAGTATGTGGAGCTCCAAATGCGAGAAAAGGAATAAAAGTGGCTTTGGCATTGGTAGGTGCTTATATTCCAAATGGTGATTTTAGAATTAAAAAGTCAAAAATTCGTGGAATAGATAGTTGCGGAATGATGTGTAGTGAGCGAGAAATGGGAATTAGCAATGAACACGATGGTATAATGGAATTACCTGACGATTGTAAGCTTGGCGAACTCTGGGTAAAAGAATATAATGCTTTGGAAAAGATGCCAATTGAGTTATCTATTACTCCAAATCGCGGAGATGCAACAAGTGTTTATGGTATTGCACGGGATTTAAGTGCTGGTGGTTTTGGTGAATTAAAACAGATATGTAAAGCAAATGTCAATGAAACAATTGACAATACACATTCTGTGGAGGTAAACATTGATAATTGTAAATACTACTGCCGTGAGATTAAAGGTGTAAATGCCAATGTCGCAACACCAAAATATATCTTAAAAAGAAATGCAATAAATGGATGCGGAGATAATGGTATTATCGTAAATATCTTGAATTACATAATGTTTACATACGGACAGCCAATGCATTCATACGATGCAGACAAGATTGGCAAAAAAATTATCGTTGATTATGCAAAACATGATACATTTAAGACATTAAAAGGAGAAGATATAAGGTTTGATAAAAGTAAAATCTTAATGGTTAGTGATGAGAACAAAGATTTGTGTATTGCAGGAATAATGGGTGGCGATGACTGCAAAACCACTGGTGAAACAAAAAACATTTTGTTAGAAAGCGCATATTTTCCAACTACACCAATTACAATAGGCGGACAAGAGCTTAAAATTGTTAGCGATGCAAGATTTAGATACGAACGAGGTATAAATCCTGAATTAACATTGGAGATGCTAAATTTAGCCACATCAATGATAATTGAGCTATGTGGCGGTGAAGCCAGTGATGTGGCTTTTGATGGTAAATTAAGCGAGAAAAAGATTATCAAATATCCACTCTTAATGACAAATAGGCTTCTGGGTTTTGATGTTGAAAAAAATAGAGTAATTGAAATTTTAACAAAACTTCAATTTGAGGCAAAAGACAACGGAGATAATCTTGAAATCGTTGTTCCATATTTCCGTCACGATGTTGAATTTCCTGCTGATATAGCCGAGGAGATTGCAAGAATAGAGGGATATGATAAAATTATTTCTCATCCATACAATCTATCTAATAACTTTACAAAAAATCTATTTGAAGAAAGTATTAAGGCAAGAAAGTTTTTAGCTTCTTGTGGTTTAAAAGAATGTGTATCAATGGCATTTTGTGATAAAAATAAAGCCGAATTATTTTCAGCTATAAATAGTGATTTACAGCTTGCAAATCCAATTTCACAAGAGCTAAATTATATGCGACCATCGCTTTTGGTTAGCCTATTGGATGCTGTAAAAAACAATGAAAGTGCAATATTAGATAATCAACTTGCTTTTTTTGAAGAAGGTATGATTTTTACCGCACCTAACAAGGAAGGACAGCATAATTCCATTGCCGGTGTATTTTGTGGTTATGCTATTGAAAACAACTTTTTAAAAGAGGGTAGGCAGTTTGATATTTTTGATGCAAAAAGAGTTCTATTTGAGATGTTGGAAAATGTATTTAATATAAATATTAAAAATATAAAAATTGATAAATGCAGTGAAAAATATACACATCCAACAAGGTCTTTTAATCTTTCTATTAGAGATAAGGATGGAGAAAAAGTTATAGCATTGTTCGGCGAAATTTCGCCAATTGTTCTACAAAAGTTTAACATTAAAAATCGTGTAAGCTTTTTTGAAGTGTTTATGGATAAACTACCAAAGCAGAACAAGAAAAATACAATATTTACATCAAACAACCTTCAACCAATAGTTAGAGATATTGCCTTTATGGTTGATGAAAACATTGTTGCCTCTCAACTTATAAATGCCTATAAAGACAATATTATTGATGACATAAAGATTGTGGATATATTCAAAATGCCAATGAATAATCAAAAGTCTGTTGCTATGAGATATATTTTTAGACCACAAGAAAGCTTATCAACGGAACAAATTAACGAGCTTATGAATAAAATTATCAAAGCCGTTGAAACTAAAACAGGTGCAAAAGTTAGGGATGGGAAGTAATGAAGATATTTAGCAGGCTTTTTTAGTGTTAAATGTTATTGATTTTACAAATCTATTAGTTTTATCGTTGTATGTTTCTATGTATGTAAAGATATTTCCTTGCAAATAAAAAATACTTATTATTTACTTCGTGGAAATTTTGAGTTGTTGTTTTTATATGAAAGTTGAAGTTGCAGGAAAGATGGTTGAAATACCAGATGATTATGACCCAAGAAAAACAGATGAGGAGTATATGTGTGAAAATCATCGTGCTTTTTTTAAAAAAAAACTTCTTGATTGGAAAGATGAAATAACATCAAAACTTTTTGCAGATATATCTGGGGAAGATATGGATCGTCGCTCAACTGACGAAAGTGATAATATGAGTGCAGAAATGCAGACTTTGCAAGAATTAAGACAAAAAGATCGTTTAAGAAAATTGATGATAAAGATTGAGGAGAATATTAACAAAATAGACCAAGATACATACGGCTTTTGTGAAGAAACTGGTAATGAAATTGGCATAAATAGACTAATTATGAGACCAATAGCAAGATATTGTCTTGAAGTTCAAGAGCGAAAAGATATTGAGGAAAAAGAACGAGAATTTATTGATTACAACCAAGAAGAGACAAGAAAAAAAACTACCAGCAATGATGATGAGTAATTATTGTCTTATCAAGAATTTTACTATCTATTTATCTTATTTGCCCGTTTTATTATCTTTGTTTGTATTTGTGCTGTCTGGAACTATTTCATACCCCTCTCCGGTTTCATTATCAACTACAATTAGTGTTTCTACATCAACATTTTGAAGTTTTTGTATATCTTCGTAATTATCTAATTCTATAATCAACTCTTCTGTATCAACCTCATTGTTCTTTGTTTCTTTTTTGTTGCTATTATTTATTGTTTTTTGAGAAATATTTTGTTTTACTACATTTGTTTTCTTTTTCTTTTGAGTTTTTGTTTTTGTTGTTTCTTGAGCTGTGCTTTTATTGGTCAATGTATCTTGTTTCCTTTTTTGTTTTACTGGTTTTTTATCTAATACTCTACTTGTCTTGATACTATCTTGTTTTTTTGTTGACATGTTTGAAGGTTTTTGTTGTTGCAATTTGTTTGAAGGAGATGTTATTTTCTCTTCTGCAATATTGTCATTATCAGCCTTGGAGTCACTATTTACATTATTGTTATTTACCATAACGACATATACTGTATCCTTGTTATTTGTGTTTTTATTGTCGGTTTGTGTTGTGATATTTGCATTATCTGGCTTGTTTTCAGTTTCAACAGATGTTATTGTAAGTGGGACATTTTTATTTTCTACAAAAACTTCTGTTTTAGTTTCTTCATTATTTACTGCAATAGTATTATTGTTAATATCTTGTTGCATTGGTTTTGTATTGCTAATTATAATGTTATTATCAGTGCCGGCTGATTGTCTCTGCAATTGCTCCTGTTGTATTAGTCTATCTCGCAATGTTGCATTTAATAGTTCTTGTTCGTTATTTTGTTTACTTGTAGCCTGTTGTTCTACTGGTTGAATTTGTAAATCAATTTCGTTTTCCTCTTCTTCAATATAATCATCTTCTTCTATACCATTGGCTTGTTTTATTTTTTCTGCTATCTTCTGTTTGAAATTGCTACTTGCTGTGTTTTTATTGTTATTTGGTAATATAGTATTTTTTATCTTTGTGGTAATGCCATTTGCATTTAACAACATATTATCGTTTGTTCCAAACAACATACCTGTAAAGAAAGAAATGCAAGCGGTTAACAAAATTATAATGATAATTGGTGTTTTTCTATGCTTTTTTGTTGTTTCCATTGTAAAATCATTATTCATATAACAACATATAGATTACATTAATAAAAAATATTTACAAATATTTTTTTATTTCTTAACGAACTATGTGTTTAATATTAAACTTACATTTACAAAAATATTATACATTGCGATTGGCATTTTTTTATTATTAGTGATTTTACAAGCGGTAAATAAAACATTTTTTAATTTTTTACAAACACCATATTTGTATTTCAAGGATAGTAAAAAAGTTAATAGCGAGAATATGTGTCAAGTTATGTTCCAAGACGAGAAAAGTAAAAATTTAACCTTACAAAAACAACTTGTATTAAATAATGAGTGTAGAAAAATCCTGAATTCAATTTCAATTTCTTACCAATACATTACAACTGGTGCATCAATTTTTTTCAGCAAAGGAAGCAATAAGTTTATTATCGCTACAACAAATAGCGGTAATGTAAAACTTAATGATATCGCAATTAACAAAAATGATTATATTATTGGCAGAGTTGTTGATGTGTTGAACGATGGTGTGTTAAAGATACAGCAAATAGAAGATGATAAAGCATATATTCCAAGTATAATACTGGGGCACTCTTTAATTGGTTATGTAAATGGCTATAATGATGCAGAATGTAGAATTGTTTTTGAAACTGATGAAGTATTTGATACATCTAAGATAAATGATGGTGATATAGTCGTTACTTCTGGTTTTGATAATTTCATTCCTTATGGAATGAATATCGGCAGGATAAAGAAATATAAAGGCAAACTATGTATTAACCGCGATATAGATATATATACAAACTTTTTTAAATTTGTTAGAGTCAAATCGCATATTTAATAAGATAGATAAAGCTATTATAAAACTCTACCTTTTAACATATGTAACCATTGTTCAAATAAAAACAAGAATTTAATTATATCGTATTTTCTCCATCAAAACCCAATGTCTCTCGTTTTTCTTCATTACTAACAAAATTAGAATTGTTAACGCTATCCCATACTTTTTGTCGTTTCTCAGCAAGAGCATTGATACTGTCAATATCCGGTTCTATGATTAGTTTTCTACCATCTGTTATGCTTAACCAATCAGCAAATGATGACATTATCATTTTTGCTAATGGAATAATTGTGTCCTCCCAGAAAGATAATCTTGCTTCCGCGACATTATTATATGTATTATCACCCTTTATTCCCAACAATTGCGATGGAACACCAAAAGCACTTGCTATATCTCTTGCAGAAGCATTTTTAGTTTCAATAAAATCCATATCTTTTGGGCTAATACCCATTTCTTTCCATTCCAAGCCACCTTCAAGGAGTAAAAATTTACCAGCATTTTCGCTACCTCTAAATTTATCATCCATTTCGCTTTTCAATCTGTTGTAGACCTCGTCTGTCATAGATTGCTTTACAACCAAAGCACCTGATGGTCTTGCTCCATTTTCAAGTAATGCTTTGTTCCATTTTACACATTCATTATGTTGGTCTATGGAATACTGTGCACATTCCATTGGAGATAGCCCATACCAATCATCAAGTGGATTAAAGGCTTTTATATGTAAAATATCACTTTTTCCATTTTCTTCATCACAAGGATAAAAAAATGACATATTATTAATTTTATATTTATATCCGCTTGGTATATTTCCATAACCAGCGATCACACTAACTCTATCACTTCTTAATAAATACATTTCTGCAATTTTGTCATTATTGTTTTTTACTGCCTGTATAAACACATTGCCTGAAATTAAATAACTACTAACCACATATTCCATAAATTTCATATAATTAGTAGTTGGGTTTGGTCTCTTTATCAAAAGACAAATATTATCGTTATCCGCAAGTTCGCTTTTATTGCTATTATTAGTTGTTTCAAAAAATAATGGTGTTATTGATGAAACGGCATTAGATATCATTGATATTGCCCTGTGTGCTATTACATTTTTAATGTATCCTTCTTCTGCAAATGTTTCATAATTTCTTGACGACCATTTTGGTTCTATATTATTTTGTAAATAATAAGTTCTATCAAAATACCGCTCTTGACCGGCAATTTTTTGTTTTTTTGCAAAACGATTTCCAAAGAAGAATGACATAATAACCAAATTAAACAATAAACTTAACTTGTTGATATTTGGCAATTTTAAAGATGGAAGACATATTGTTGTCTGTTATTAGATCTACCACTATATTAAATGATGCTCTGTAAAGGAAAAATAGCAATTATTTGCAATAATAATATGGTCTATCAGTTTAACATTAATTGTTCGCATAAAATTTTTTATTACCTCTGTGCTTTTTATGTCATCTTTTGATGGCTCACATGAAGCACTTGGATGGTTATGTGTTAAGATAATGTTTTTAGCACACAAGTCCAAGGTTACCTTGATAATGGAACGAACATCGAGAGATACATTGGAAATAGTATTTATACCAAATTGTCTGTCTGCTATCAGTTGCATTTGGTTATTAAAAAATAAAATATGAAACTCCTCCTCTATTTTATCACAAAAAATACTTTTACAATATCGCACCAATTCTTCAATATTTGAAATCTCAATTCCTTCTTGTTTTAGGTTTTGTGCTAAATATCGCGAGCCAAGCTCTTTTAGCAAAGTAAATAAATATTTAACATTTTTGCCATTGATACCATTTTTTGTTATTTCTTCTTCTGATGCCGTAATTATGCCTTTATATGTTTTAAATTTAAGCAATAATTTCTTTGCAATTGATTTAGTGTCCGCTCTTGGGATAAGTAAAAATAAAGCAAGCTCTAATAAATCAACATCAGGAATTGTATGCGGTGAGGCCAAAAATCTTTCTTTTGCCCTTTGTCTATGTCCTGACAACAGATCTAATTTGTCATTTAGTATTTTATGATTTTTAATTTCATAGGATGGTGCTGTCGCATGTATCTGCTGTTCTGTTTTACCAAATATATTGTTGCTAATGTTTTTAATCTCGCTATCCAAAGAATTTAACAATTGTTCTTGTGAAAAACTATTATTTGAAGATAGTTCTTTTATATTTTTATCATTAGCATCATCGCTCATTGCATCGATTAAATTAGCAAAGTCCGCATAGTCATCTTCCATAAGGATAAAGGTATAATAACAAAAATAACTTGCAATAAGTAAGGTAAATGTGCTATAACAATATTTTAATCATATCTTTTTTTTTATTAAAAATATTTTTACATAACAATAAACTTAAAGACATAAATATCATTAACGATAACTTAAAAATTATATGATAAAATTATTCATAGTCAAAATGATGCTTTATTTTATGAAAGTGTTATCACTTCTTTTTTTTTGTTGATTGTTGCATTGCCATTGTTGGCTTCCATAGGAATTTTGTTATAGTTTTGTTTACTGTTGCATAATTTCTCTATGGTGTTCTTTATATTATCCCTCTCTGTATCATAATATGAATGAAAGGAGATGATTTCTTTTAATTTTTTGAGAAAATCTTGTTCTCCGTCGTTGTATTGTTCGGTATCATTGGCAATTTGTTTTATTTCATTTTCTTTATCTTTTGCTCTGTACTTATGTGCACCTAATGCCAGTACACCGCCAACAGCCGGTGCAATCATTGGGATAATAGGCACAGCAAGCACAGTACCCACACCTGGGCCTAAATCATCAGGTATACCGCTACATACACACACTGTTCCACACAATGTTGATGCTGTAAGAATACCAACAGCACATGGCCCATTAGTACAACAAACAGTTCCACACAATGCTGCTGTCGCAAGAATACCACCAGCACATAGCCCATAAGCACAACAAGGATTTTCAATTGAAAAACATTTGTCTTTATCAAAATAGGTATCAATATCTAAATATGCCTCGTAAAGTTTGTCAGCATCAGCACTGTTTAATGCATTTCGGTGTTCTTCTGAAAGACCGCTAACTTCTTTACATTCTCTAAGAGCTTTTAAAGCATTTGAAAGTATTTGCTTATTATTTTCTTTTTCTTCTTTTTTACTTTCCATATTAAAACAATAACAGAAAAAAAAACAAAAAAAACAAATTATTAAATTAATAGCACTAAAATGCAATTAAAGATGAATATATGTGTATTTTTCATAGAGTATGAGATTAAACATTTGCAATTTATTTTCTAAACAAGATATCAAAAATATGAGTGAAAACAATAATAATGAGTTATTTAATGCAGGAGAAAATGTTGAAAACGGCATTGGGAAGACGGCTTCCATTACAGACAAAGTAAAAGGTGAATATAATGCAAGTTCTATACAAGTTCTGCATGGATTAGAGGCTGTTAAAAAACGGCCGGGTATGTATATTGGTGATGTAGGTGATGGGTCTGGTCTACATCATATGGTTTATGAGGTGTTAGATAATTCTATCGATGAGGCATTAGCTGGTTATTGTGATTTAATTAGTGTTATTATTAATCCAGACGGGTCTTGCACTGTTAAAGACAATGGTAGAGGTATTCCTGTTGATATTCATCCAGAAGAAGGTGTGTCTGCGGCAGAAGTTATTATGACACAATTACATGCTGGTGGTAAGTTTAACAAGAATTCATACAAAATATCTGGTGGTTTGCACGGTGTCGGTGTGTCTGTGGTTAATGCACTATCAGTGTGGTTAAAAACAAAAATATGGAAAAATGGAGGTATTTATGAGGTAGAATTTTCAAATGGCACAACGACAAAACATTTAACAAAAATAGGCGAATGTAGTGAAGAAGAGCATGGCACGGAGGTAAGTTTTATGCCTGCCGAAGATACTTTTGGTGATATTACATTTGTTTTTGAAACATTGGAACAAAGAATTCGTGAATTGGCATTTTTAAACTCTGGTATTCGTATTCTATTAAAAGATAATCGTGCTGGTAAAGAAAAAGAGGTGGTTTTCCACTATGAGGGCGGATTAGTAGAGTATATTAAATACATCAATCAAGGCAAAACTGGTGTGAGTGATATTATAGATATTAAAGGTGAAAAAGATGATGTTTTTGTAGAGGTAGTTTTACAATGGACTGATACATATCACGAAAATATGTTATGTTTTACGAATAATATTAGACAGCGAGATGGAGGAACACATTTGGCTGGTTTTCGTAGTGGTTTAACAAGAGTGGTAAGCGACTATATTTCAAAAAACATTTCAAAAAAAGATAGTGTAGATGTAACCAGTGATGATATTAGAGAAGGATTAACATATATTATATTGGCAAAAGTTCCTGACCCAAAGTTTTCATCACAAACAAAAGATAAACTTGTATCGTCAGAAGTAAGACCTGTGATAGAAAATATTACAGCAGAACAGCTTGGCCGTTGGTTTGAAGAGCATCCTGATAAAGCAAAAGAAATTATCGCAAAAATATCACAAGCGGCTATTGCTCGTGAGGCGGCCAGAAAGGCAAGGGATTTGACAAGGAGAAAGGGGGCTTTGGATAGCTTTGCTTTACCGGGAAAATTGGCTGATTGTCAATCAAACGACCCTGCAATTAGTGAGGTATTTATTGTTGAGGGTAATTCAGCTGGCGGAACGGCGAAACAAGGTCGAGACAGGAAAACACAGGCAATTTTACCTTTAAGAGGTAAAATTTTAAATGTTGAAAAGGTAAGATTTGATAGGGTTTTGTCAAGTGATACAATTACAACATTGATTGCGACAATGGGAACTGGTATTGGCAAAGATGATTTTGATATATCAAAATTAAGATATCATAAAATAGTTATTATGACTGATGCCGATGTCGATGGACAGCATATAGAGACATTACTATTAACATTCTTTTATCGTCAAATGCCAGAAATTATAAGACAAGGTTATCTTTATGTAGCTCAACCACCACTTTATCGTATTAAGAAAAATGGAACAGAGATGTTTTTACAAGATGATGATGCATTGGCACAACAGCTTGTGAAAAGTGCTCTTGGCAATGGTTATGTTGTAAAAAATGATGCTAATTCATCTCGTATTGCTGGCGATGATTTGGAAAACCTCACATTTAACATTATGCGATTTGCAAATGCCTGTGTAGAGATACCGAGTGCAGTTGATAAAGATATTATTTATGCCATTTTGCTCGCATCAGCGCAGAAACAAGAACATCATTTATTAAATTTAATTGATGATGTAAAGGTGCTGTTAAATCAATTTGTAGAAGATGAAGAATATAAGTGGTCCATTGAAGAAAAAGATGGCAATATGCACTTTTTCCGTGAAGTTCGTGGGACATATCACGATTATACCATTGAACCATCATTTTTAGCCATTCCAGAGGTTGTGAAAATTTTACACAAACTTGATGTTAAGCTTGTATATGAACTAATTAAAGATGGGGGCAAATTGGTTGTTAAGGAGGATGAATATAAGTATTTGTCCGTTGGAGAATATGTTGAACTTATAAAGCGACTTGGCAGTGATGGTATGACGATACAAAGATTTAAAGGTCTTGGAGAAATGAATGCTGACCAGCTTTGGGAAACAACAGTGAACCCAGACACAAGAACGATGCTCAAAGTGTCTATTGACGATGCAGAAGAGGCAGACAGGGTTTTCACGATGTTAATGGGCGAAGATGTTGTGCCAAGAAGAAACTTTATCATAGAGAATGCATTAAAAGTAAAGGAGCTTGATGTTTGATTTGTCGGCGATGGTAGGAAAAGCATGGAACAATAACATAATAATTCACAATGTAGCTTTATGTATTTTTTTATTGTGCTATTTGTTTAAAATACTATTCGGTTATCAAACATCTTTTGCGGAAGAACAAACTATAAAAAGTGATAAACAATATTGGCTTGATGGTATGTATTATTATGCTGATAGAAGCTATACATCGGCGGCAGAACAATTTGAAGCTCTAACTAAACATTATCCGTATTCAAAATATACACATAATGCATTGTTAATGGAGCTTTACACGAATTTTATTGATAATGAAAAAGAAAAAATTTCTGGGATAGCGGAAGTATTTTATCATCTTTTTCCACTTGATAATGATACTCCTTATGTAATGTATATGCAGGCAATGGCTGAATTTACCGCCTTAAAAGATGAAAGCAGAATGCTTGACAAAATGGTTGAGGGTGAAAAATTGTTCTTTAAACTTAAACAATATTTTACAGATAGTGTATATGCAAAAGATGCAGAAAAAAAACTGGAATATTTAAATGCCGTTAAACAGCTTAATTATATTCATGTTGGTGAGATTTATCTTAAAAGAGATGACTATATTGGGGCAATGAAAAGATATACTGGCATATTTAATAGTTTTCCAGATGGTTTACATCCGCTCATAGAAGAATTTGCACTTTGCAGGTTATTTTCTCTCACGAAAATGTTAATTTCTAATACAGAGGCTGAAAAATATAACCAAATGTTAAACGATAAATATCCGCACAATAAATGCTTGGTTAATTAGTGTTAATTGTTTATAATATTGTTTTTTTCTTCTTTATTGTATGCATTTATTTCTTCTGCGCTGATTTTGCTATTATTTTTTATCTCTTTGTTTTCTTTATGGTATATATTATTTTGATCATTTACATTGTTTTTACTTTCTTCTTCTGTTGTATTGTTTTCATTTAATTTAATCTTGTCATTACTCTGCCAAATTGTTTGGCTTTGTGACTGGCTAATATCATTTTTGCTTAGGTTAATGTTTTTATTTTTCTCTCTTTCTTTGTCTTCGGCTTCTTTTATTGCATCAAAACATTCTCCTGCGTCGTTAAAAAAGTCCTTGTTGTTATTAAGCCCTGATATGAGAAATAGCAAAAATGCTCTTTTTTTTTCTATTACTGTGCTGCATTCATCGTGTACAATTGCATAGTTTTTTTCTTCTTCTTCAGTCATATTTGGTTCAGTCCTTATTTTGTCTACATATTCTTTACCTGCCATACCTGCTATTGTTGCACCACCGCATATCATAGTTAATGGCAGGATATTTTGTGGTAAAATCCATGAACTTGGTCGCAATAATAACCGTGGTATTGTTTGTAGACTAAAACTTGTTCCTATAAATATATCAGGTCCTCCGCGCACAAATCTGTATATGTGCTGTGGCATGCATAATGCACTACCTGCTATTAGTCCGGCTCCAACTCCAACTTTAGCCCAGGTTGGTGCTTTTGACCATCCTGTTTTTGTGGCCTCCCAACAACCTTTAAAAAAGCCTGTAACTACTCCATGACCTTCTGTTTTTCCTCTATTAAAAGCATCTTTAACAGATTGCCACCAAGATTTATTTTTTTCTTCTTGTTCTTTTTTGTATCCTGTATATTCTGAATTAAGAGATTGGAAAACTTCATTATAAAGCTCGTTGACAATTTTCTCGTCCTTGTTAATATTTTCGGTATCCGTATCTCGTAGCTTTTTTTTAATCTCTACCAATTGTAGTTTATGTTTTACCAATTGTAGTTTATGTTTATACAATTTTTCCTGATTAGTTAACCAATCCGTTTCAGCTTCTTGATTGTTATTTTTTGAAAAATTGTTTTCTGATGTTATATCAGTTGAAGTAGATGTTCTAGAAATATTTGGAGATGAAAGTTCTTGGTTGTCAATATTTTCCATATACATTAAAATACAAAAAAAAAAAAAAAAAACAATTTATTTTTAATAAACTACAAAACTCGTTTTTCTTGCTTTTTAATATTTAAACTCAATCATAAATTGATTATAGCTCACTATGGCAAATGCGATGATGAATGGAAATAAAAATAATAAGAAAAAAAATAACAAAGTAATATACATAATTATTAGCTTATTGCTTGTATTTTTATTACCATCAATTTTAACATCCGTTGCAGGCAACGGACAACCGATGAAATTGTCGGAGTTTATGGTTGCCTCAAAAAACGGACAAATTGAAAAGGCAAATGTCTTGAATGAAACGGTTATTGGAACATTAAAAGATGGGAAAAGATTTAAAACATTTTTCCCAGAAATATATGTTGGACGAATAATAGATACATTAACACAGAACAATATTCAATATGACTTTATTGCTATGGATGGGCAAACAAGTCCATTATCAAAATTGTTTAAGTTATTCTTAAATCTAATTTCGTTATTACCAATGTTAATTATTTCCTTGTGGTTGCTATGGCCTTTTATTAAATCACGGAAGAAGAATGGTAATAATGATAGTGATGCAAGTGGTTTTGGCAGTATGTTCGGTAATCCTTTTTCTTTTGGAAAAAGCAAAGCCAAAGCTATGATGCCAAATGAATTAAACATTCATTTTGAAGATGTAGCCGGTATTGATGAAGCAAAAGAGGATATTGTTGAGTTGGTTGATTTCCTTAAAGACCCAGCCAAATACTATGATATTGGAGGAAAAATCCCAAGAGGTTGTTTGTTGTGCGGACAGCCTGGCACTGGTAAAACATTGCTTGCAAAAGCAATAGCTTGTGAGGCAAAAGTTCCATTTTTCTTTATTTCTGGCTCTGATTTTGTTGAAATGTTTGTTGGTGTTGGTGCAAGTCGTGTTAGAGATATGTTTGCACAAGCAAAAAAGCAAGCACCTTGTATTGTCTTTATTGATGAAATTGATGCTGTTGGTCGTAATCGTGCATCAGGCGGTGCTGGTGGAAATGACGAAAGAGAACAGACATTAAATCAGTTGTTGGTTGAAATGGATGGCTTTCAGGAACATAGTGGTATCATCGTGCTTGCCGCTACTAATCGTCCAGATGTTCTTGACCCAGCATTATTAAGACCGGGTAGATTTGATAGACAAATCACTGTTGGTTTACCAGATATTAAAGGTAGAACGGAAATATTAAAAGTGCATGCAAAAAAGGTTAAAACAGCCCCAGATGTTGATTTATCGGTTATTGCTCGTGGAACACCGGGTTTTTCTGGTGCTGATTTAGCAAACATTGTTAATGAAAGTGCATTATTAGCTGCACGAAAAAATAGAAAAGTTATAACAATGCAAGATATGGAAGATGCCAAAGATAAAGTAATGATGGGTTCTGAAAGAAAAAGTATGATAATGAAAGAAGAGGAAAAAAAGTTAACAGCATATCACGAAGGAGGACATGCTATTGTGTCTTTAAATATGCCCGCAAGTGACCCAATACATAAAGCTACAATTATACCAAGAGGTCGTGCCTTGGGTTTGGTTATGAGGTTGCCAACGGAAGATAGATTTAGCGAGACATACGAGCAAATGCTTGCAAATATGGCAGTTGCTATGGGCGGACGGGCATCGGAAGAAATGATTTTTGGACATAACAAAGTAACCAGCGGAGCTTCAAGTGATATTAAACAATGCACGAATATTGCAAGAAATATGGTTGTCAAATGGGGATTGAGTGAGAAAGTTGGCAAGATTGACTATTCACAAGAAGATAGTGGCTACTTGGCAAGTGGTAAGGCTGTTAGTGCTGATATATCGCAAGAAACATCAAAGTTAATCGATGAAGAGGTTAAGAAGCTTGTTGACAATGCCTATGCTACGGCCTCTAAAATTCTTTATGAGAAAAAGGATGATTTGGAAATCTTGGCAAAAGCCTTGCTTGAATATGAAACATTGACAGGTGATGAAATTAAAGAACTCTTAAAAGGAAACAAACCACATCGTGGCAACAATAAGACAGAAAAACCACAAGTTGAGAGAAAGAAAAAAGCCGGCTTTGGAAGCTTGATTAGGGAGAAGGAAGAGGACAAAAAATAGCTTTTACGACAATGCTATAAATCTTGTCTTAAACTTTTTATCTTTAAGATTTCTATAATTTTATCCAATAACTTTGTTGTTTGTTCGTCATCATTTTTATGCTTTTTCATTAAATTCTCAACCGGATTGTGATTTAATGTTTCCAAATATACATTTCTATGAAATTGTTTTATTTCTTCATCGTCTTTGTTTATATCATTTGCGAGTAAAGATGTATAAAATTCTGCATGAACTTCTTTATGCTCATATTCAATTTCTAAAATTTCATTTCTATAAACACTTCTTCTTAAAATGTAGAATGCAACTGACAATGAAAGTGTTAATGGCAAAATTGGCAATATGCCATCAACGAATGAAGCATGGCAAAAAATAATCATTATCGCCCTCCAAACGATAAGGCCACAAATGCAAATAAACACTATCCAAGAAACTGCAAGTGATTGTTTGCACCGTGTGTTGTATTTGTCTTTTCTCTTTTTAAAAATGTCTGCTTGTTCTTGCTTGATTGTTTCTAATTGTTTAATTCTTTTTGCTTGTTCATCATTTTCTTTTACCACTTGTTCAAGTTTTTGATTTTGCCGTGTATTTTCCTCTAATACTCGTTTATATGATGTTTGTATTTTATTATTTTCTTCAACTATTTGATTGTAGCCGTTTACAGCTTTTGTAATTCTTTCTAGTTCAATGTTTGTTGCTCCTACTGGAAATGCTGTTAAAAGCACATCATAATCTCCATTTCTAACCGCATTTTGAACTTCTTCTAATTCTTTTTTGCGTGTTTCGTATTCCTTAACATTATTGTAATACTCTATAGCAAGAAACTTATAAATCTTTTTTAAACCAAATTTTTTAAATGTTTCATCACATTTATACAATGTTGTCGTTAGCCGTTTATATTCTTGAACCCAATATTTGTCATCATGCGATTTGTTAACATAGTATGTTTTTTCTTGTGTTGTATCCTCATCCTGAATATAAGCAATTGCAAATCTTACCATTTCATATTGCATATCATCAACTGGAATATTATTGTCATTTTTATTCCTGTGTGGTGTGAATTCATGTTCGCCGAGTTGAAATTTTTTGTCTTCTAAATATTCAGTATATTCTGGATTGCATCTTTTTTCATCTGTTCTATATTTGATTTTCACTCTCTCACTCATATCTTTGTAGATGTTGTAAAAAATCTGGTGCACCCGAGACGATTCGAACGTCCGACCTACAGCTTAGGAGGCTGTCGCTCTATCCAACTGAGCTACGAGTGCATACACAATAAGTAAAAAAATGAAAATCAAAAAATCAAGATATCAATTTTACATAAGCAGGTGTTTTTTAAGTATAATTTGAAAACGTAAATACATTATCGTTTTTCAATTCCCGTTCTTGTTTTGTTGAATCAAGACCACAAGGACAGCATCCGCCAAATACTTTGTTCCAGACTACTTTATAATATGGCAGTTGTTGTGCTGTTTTGTCTTTTAAATCGTCATTGTGGCTGTTTTCTTGGCTTTGATTGATGTTGATGTTGAGATCGATGTTTTCTGTTTCTTCGATGTTGTTGTTTTTTTTTCTTCAATGTTGTTGGGAATGTTGTTGTTGGTGATATTTTCGGTGTTGTTGTTTTTGATTTCTTTGTTTTCATCAAGGATATTGTTGTTTTCTTTATTGATGATGTTGCTGTCGATGCTGTTGTTGACATCGATGCTTTCATTGGTGATGATGTTGTTTGGGATGTTGTTGTTGTTGGTATTGTTGTTGAAGCTTTGGTTGCCGTTGTTGAGGTAGTTGTTTTCTTCTTCTTCTTTGCTGTCTTCGTATTTGCTTTTGTTTTCTTCGAAGTTGTTGTTTTCTTTTTCTTCGATGTTATCGATGTTGTTGTTTTCATTATTTTTTCCAGTGTAGAGATCTTTTATTTGTTGTTCCCAGTACATGTCTTTGTTGACAATGATATGGTCGCGAAGCTTTTCAACAAGCGGTTCTGCATCTTTTATTCTTTTTTTCCCACTAAAAGCGTCCAGTATTTTATCACTTGGTAACAACAACACATCTGCCATAAGATTACTGTTGGATTGTTCTACAAGATCTTTTTTAAAAAAAACAAAATATAACTCATTTTCATTTTTGTTATTTTTTTTAACCACAAATTCCTTTGCACTTAATTTGCTATCTATTCTTGAAAGAAGTTGCCGCTGCCATCCAAGACTAATCTTAATTTGATCACCTGTAGAAATAGAAAAATCATTATTTTTTGATACCAAAGTGTTATCTTTTAGACTACCGAAAATGACAGAACTGATTTCTCCGACTTTAAGAATATTATTTTTGTTTTCTTCCATAATTATTTTTTAACAAAAAAAAAAAAATAACAACAACAAAAAGAACTTAATAATTTATGACAATAACCGCTATGCCAAATAATTATTAGTATTTCAGCTAATAATGACAAAGTGCAATGCTGTAGCATTGTTAAAAGATAATTTAATTGTCTATTATTATTTTGATTTACTTCGCCTGCTCTTTAAGCCAGTCTACAAAATCCTCTTTTGAAGCACCCCCAGTTCTACTGGCGATAACTTTACCATCTTTAAATAATGCAAAAAAAGGTATACCGGCAACCCTAAAACGAGTGGCTAACTCTTGTTCCTCATCAACATTGACCTTATAAAAGGAAACATTTTTAATCTCATTTGAAATATCATCAATAATAGGAGACATCATCCTGCAAGGTCCACACCAAGGAGCCCAAAAATCAATTAAAGCATAACCGGTTGATTTTTCTATTTTGCTTTCAAAATCAGCATTCGTCAGTTCATTAACATTGCTCATATTCAAATACATAAGATAATATATTTGGAAAAAATAATTTTCAATATGTTATTAACATTCTATTTTACACTGAAATATATTTTTATTATTGAATAATAAAAAGAGTTAAACAACATCTTTTTGTATGACAAATCTTTTATCAAATAAAAAAGGTATTATTATTGGTGTTGCAAATGATAGGTCTATTTGTTGTGATATAGCCAAACAAATATGTCAAAATGGTGCAAGGGTTGTGCTTGGGTACACAGATTTGACTGCCGATAGAGTAAAAAAATTAGCTGATGATTTTAATATAAATTACACTTCTTCTATGACATCTTATAAATGCGATGTTTCAAGTGATGATAGCATAAATAGCTTTTTTGATTTTGTAAAATCAACATTTGGAAATATAGATTTTATTGTTTGTGCTCCTGCTTTCACAAATAAAGAAAATTTAAAAGGTGAATATATGAAAATTAGTCGTGCAGATTTTCTACAAACAATGGATATTTCTGTGTATGCTTTAACGGCCATTTGCAGTAAATTTTCATCCATATTAAACGATAATGGGAGTATTATTACTTTATCATATTATGGAGCTGAAAAAATTGTTAAAAACTATAATGTTATGGGTGTGGCGAAATCAGCACTTGAAGCAAGTGTTCGTTATTTAGCAAATGATCTTGGAAAAAGAGGTATAAGGGTGAACTCTATTTCTGCCGGTGCCGTTAAGACATTGGCATCAAGTGCCATAGGTGGTTTTCGTGATATAATGAAATATGGAGAAAACATATCTCCATTGCGGCGAAATATTACAACAGAAGATATATCAAAAACTGCACTATTTTTATTAAGCGATTTATCAAGTGGTATTACAGCTGAAAATATTTATGTCGATTGTGGGCTAAATGCCGTTGGTCTGGCAATAGATACACGAGAAAAAGAAGTGAATAATGAATAAATAATGAAATTTTATTCACTTAACAATATTAGAGCTAAAATTGCGATAAAAATTATTATGTATTTCATATTTAATATAACTAATTAAGTATAGTTGCCAAGTTTTTAATGTCTTCTACTTTTTCAATACTAATGATTTTAATTTTATCTTCTTGTTCTTTTTTGATAATTCTTTTCATTAAGCCACATAAAACATTTTTTGCTCCAATTTCAATAAATGTATCAAAACCATCTTGAATTGCTTTCTGCATATTTTCACACCAATAAATTGAAGCTGTAATTTGATGTTTAAGATTATCTTTTATAATGGAAGGTTCTGTTTCAAATTTTGATGAATAGTTTTGCAATATTGGAAATTTTGGAGTTTTAATGTTTAATGTTTCAATATCATTGGCCATCTTCTCTTCCGCCGGCTTCATTAAAGGTGAATGAAAAGCTCCACTTACCGGCAATGGTATCAACTTTTTTGCATCACTTGAAATACTTTCTTTAAATTTTTCAATATCGTCCTTGTATCCACTTACTACAATCTGTCCTACACTATTGCTGTTTGCGATTACCAAACATTTTGGATTTATTTTGTTGATATGTTCTTGTATTATATCTTTATCACATCCAATAACAGCCATCATTCCAGTGTCATCGCTAACACAATTAAACATTGCCTCTCCTCTTTTACGAAGTATTTTTGCTGTATCTATAACAGATAAACAGCCAGACACACATAATGCAGAATATTCACCAAGAGAATGACCTGCAACTCCGCAGATATTTAATTTATCAAGTTTTATACCATATTCTTCTTTTAATGCTAAAAAAGTAGCCACAGAAACTGCCATTATGGCAGGTTGTGTGTTAAAACTTTTTTTTAACTCATCTTCATCTCCATTAAAAATAAGATTTAAAAAACCTCCGCCAATCACCTTATCAACTTGATTAAGTGCCTTATTAGCATATGTATAGTTGTCATAGATATCTTTTCCCATACCGACATATTGGCTACCTTGTCCGGCAAATATTAAAAGAGTTTTCATATCAATTAGCTATTAATGACATACAATCTATTATTAATACAAATATTTACTCACATCGGGTAATACATATAACAAATTACATCCACGAGATTTATCTTTATAAGTTGTATATTCTGCAACAACAGGATTGGTAGCAAAAGAATCTTCGGCAACATTACTGGCAACATTGTAGCAACATTCTGTATTTGTTTTTGCACCATCGACCCCATTCCATATTCTTGTTCCAATAATATTACCTTGTCTTGGTTTTCCATCGTCAATTTTGGCATCTATCTTTTTCATCGTAGGTGCTGTAAATAGAGCAGTTATACCTATACCAGATGCACCATTTGATGTGTCTAAGTTTGATGGTGGATTGTAATAAATAACCAATGCATTCCAAAAAATCGTGTTAATATTTGGTAATGCATAATATGGTTCTACTGCTTCATTGTTATGTACTCTTTCCGCCAACCAGCTATTTATTCTATTTCTTTCAAAACCATTTATATCTACGACAGCATTTATATCGTAATCAACATGTCCCAATACACCATCTATGACATTATAAGATAATAAATGTCCAATACTTGTTGCATTAAATTCTGTTGGTGCTCCATTATAGTTGATGTTTACTATATTTGTTTCTAATGGAGTTTTGACACTACTTATCAAACCAGCGCTTTGCATTTGTCTCATTGTAAATAACAATGTTGGTTGCCAATTTGAACCATTATAGTTTCTTATATTCATTGAGAATGGATATGAGGTTTTTGCATCATATAAAACAGTGTCTGTGTTTGTCCAGTTATTCTTGCTCGTAAGACGACAAGTGAATTCTGGAAATTTAATACATCTATCGTAAGTTAAATTACCTGGTATGGAACCATATTTATTTGCAAATCGTACATAAGCATTTTCATAATCGTATATTTCTTTAATTAGTCTTTGTATTCTTGCATTTTCATAAATCGCCGATGAGCCAACAATCAACGACGATAACACTGCTACTATGACCAAATATAGTGATAATTCAAACAACGAAAAAGAATATTTATATTTTTTTAGTTTCGTGAAATGAGATATCATATTTATAAAATTATTTTTGTTGATGTATTAAAATCAAGGTATATTAAAAAAATTACTCTATCATACTTTTGACTTGAATTGTTCTGTTTAAACAAAATCTTGATAAATTAAATAAATTGATTTCTTGAAAACTAACTTACAGCAGTATTGAGATATACAATTATTTTTAAACTATTATCTTTATAAGATTGAACTTGCATATATGCATATTTATGATATAAATGAGTTTATTTAAACAGAGCTATTTGAATTATTTTTTATGCTCGACATACTTTCTATTGTTTATATAATTTCTATATGTATATGAACCGATACAATCCCAATAATGTTGCTGTTGATTCACGATTATTAGATGTAGTAATGGATTACAACATGCCAGGTTGCGGAGGGATGCCATATGAAAGCGGAGTTAAAACATCGGCAGAGGCTGTTTTTGGGCATAATTTTTATCACGATGATATGTTTATCAGCCCTTATCATAAAGATCCTGATTATTGTGGTGGTTACCCATATTCCGAGAGACTAACTAACATACATAATATGATATATTCTAATCCTAACAAGATTACAGAAATGATAAACGAAAAAGCCAGTGAAACCATTCGTTCTATAATAGATACCAATGGTGATGGTTATTGTAGCAATGAAGAAATTCAAGCTTTTGATAAAAAATGGGATTTAGCAGGCACTTTTAACCCTAATATTTTCAATCTTTTTGCATATACAAAAAAAGCAATTATTCCACAAACACTGTTTGCTGACAGACATTCTAAATATTTTGATACTAAATGTGATAAAAGTGCTGATGATATTGTTGGCAAAAGTATAATTACAGAAATTGATTTCGTAAAACTTGCAATGGCCGGTGGAAAAGACGATAGTATAAGTAAAGAGACTTTTGATAAATTTAATTTTGATTCAAATGGTGATGGCATTATAGACGAAAATGAGTATAAAATTGGAATGCAAAAGGTAGATGAATATCTGTCAGAACAAGGCATTGATAATATCAATTTAGAATCACCAAGAAAATGTGATAGAGGAACTGATGAGTGCAATATGTCAAATAACTACAAAGAGCATAATAACGACACAGCAATGACCGCAATACCTAATAGACAAGAGACTATCAATGAATCAACGATTTAAAAATGATTAGCTTGTATTCGTCATTGCAGTAAATACAACCATTATTTTCCCCAGTTGCAAATTATTATAAACAAATTATTAACTACAATTAGTAGTATGATATTTAAATATCTTATAAATAATGTAATAAACAAAATAAATAATTATAAAAATAAAAAGAATAACAACAATAGTAATTCTTCCTTTGGATTATTAGAAACAGCAATAACCGTGGCAATAATGGGAACAATAGCTGGTGCTACATTGGGCGCATATAATGCTACTAATCCACAAGTAAGAAATGATTTAAAGAAAATGGAGAAAATAGAAGAAGCATTACAGCAATTCTTTACTATCAATGGCAGATTACCATTTCCTGCAAATCCTACTATTACCATTGGTAATGATTTGTATTTAAAAGAGAATAGAAAAAATGCTTATAATAACTCTCACGAACGATGTATTTGTAATAGCGACACCGAAACGATAAGAGAATGTGGTGGCGGAGGTTATCCAAATGGAGGAACGAGTAAGTTTAATACTGATAACAGCAGTGCCACTGATGTCAATTCCACATCCAATGGATGCACACATGATTTTGTTTTATGGGGTATAGTGCCAACTCGTTCACTTGGTTTGCCGGACGAATATGCATATGATAGTCAAGGTCATAATTTTGAGTACATTACACATGCTACATTAGCATACCCATTTAACACATCATTTACATACAGTGGCCAGCGAGCAAATTATTATAAAACTGCATACACATTGGATGCTGATGGGAAATACAACACGAAGCATGAGACATTGGATGGAAGATATTCTGCAAAATATATTCCAATGGAGAGGCTGTTAATACACGATGCAATAAACGACAAAGATTTAACACATACTGACAAAAATACAGCATATGTTCTTCTATCAAAAGGCAAAACCGGTAAATGCTATTTTGATACAAAAAATAATGTTATTAACACAACATTACCAGACGATGCAACAATAAATAATTGTGTTCAAAGTAATAGTAATCCAGATTATCGTGTTAATACTTCTGTTGATAGAAAAATTTATCAAGGATATAATAAAACTGCATTTGACAATTTGGTTAGGTATAAGACTATATCAGCTTTGATGCAGACAAACTCAAATATCAAAGATAAAATTAGAAGCTCAACCATTTATAACCATCAACAATATGTTGAAAGAAATAGTATTATTTTAAATACTAATAGTAAAAATATCGTTGAAGCGATAAATGAATTAAAAGACGAAATTGATGCTTTGCAATATGGTACATTGGCACCAAGAACAAGCAATGGGGCTAATGTTGGTTTAACTAATGTTGATGGTAGTTTGGCAAAAAATATAGCTTTATGGAAACCCGGTAAATATAAATTTGACAACGATGCTGTGATTACAAACTATTACAGCACTCAATTACCAAAAGCTCCTGATGGCAATTATTATGCCGGTGAGTTGAATATTTACGATATATCTGTAAGTTCAAAAAACCCTATTAGTGTGCAATCTCAATACAGAATGTATGAATATATGTCTTACAATGGACATAAATGGATTGCAAAGGTTAATGCTGATGATGTTTCCGGAAACTTATTTTCAAATAACATACAAATACCTTGGCAACTTGCTTCTTGCGAGGTAAATTGGCCTGTTGGCTCTATTTATATCTCAACTTCGCTTTCTACAGCAGATGCCGTTAGAAATAAACTCGGATGCGGTGAATGGATTTCCGTTAATAAAGATAAAGTGTTGTGGTCTGTTACATCTAATGCTAATAATTTGTTGACAGCTTGTGTGCCGGAAGTTGCCGGTTGGTTTCATGCAAATAAAGAATTGGATTTTACTGCAAATGGCAGTTTATTTTCCGTCACACAATCAGATGGCAATTTTGCACTTGGTAGCAATGGTAATTCTTCTACATATTGTAAAATAACTGCCAATTTTAGTGCATATAATACTATCTGGGGAGCTTGCGGGGCTGGTGTAAACACAATTAGACCTGCATCTGTAGCAGTTTATATGTGGAAGAGATGTGATGGTGATTGTCATGTAATTATACAGCCATCATTACCAAACCAATCTGCACAAACGACAACATTATATTGCCCTACAAACAATCCAAGTACAGACACTGGTTGCTCGACGGCTGGTCCAACTGCTACCAACTACTACGAATGCACATTTGTCGCAGGAACAAGAAGTGGAAATTGTACAGAACAAAAAGCAACCAAGTATTGCCCTACAAACAATCCAAGCACAGATTCTGGTTGTGCTACACAAGTCAGTGCCACCAACCACTACGAATGCA
>JAFSXM010000006.1 GCA_017444095.1 Rickettsiales bacterium
GGGAGAGAAAAAGTTGAATTCAACATTTTATCAAGGTTCCATTTTCTGCCATATCCAAACTTATATTTTTCAAATTCAATTATAGAACAAAAGAACAATGCAATATATTTATTCAACTGATGATTTTTTAAAGTTAAAATATTTACATCGGTTGTTGTGTAAAAATCTTGTTGTTGATAAAAAGCAGAACCAACAGAACCATTTGATGCAACAGTGATTTTATTTCCACAAAAAAGCAAATTTCCGTTTGAAATAAAGGCACAAAATCCATTGTTGCTTTCCGTTGAACTTATCAAAGGTGTTTTTCCATCTTCATTATCGCCAACTAATTCTCTGCCTTTTTCTATTGTGAAAATGTCTTTAAATTTATATTCTTTCCACTCTCTCGTATCCATAAACCAAACTATAAATGCAACTTGTTTTTTATCATCGCGGCGATGTAGTCGCGAACGATTTGTTCAAAATCATCTTCTGTGAGTTTTGAGTAGTCAGTTTTCATATATGCCTCCGCCAGCCATTCATCGCTTGAAGACACCTTTTGCATCACGGAGAGCCCTGCTTTTTCTTTCTTGTTGCGGAATAAATACAGCCACTCTTTTTCAATGTCTTTCCAGTATGTGTCCTCTTGGCTGGTTGCATCTTTCTTGACTTTTTCGATTCTGCCGAGGTTTTTTTTCTTCACAAATCCATCGTCTTTGAAGTAGCCAAAAAATGTTTCTTTGTCGTCAGGATGCGGTTTGCCAAGAGTAAAAACCATACAACAAGCACAAGCACTGGCACCGGGATAAAACATCTCGTTTGGAAGTGAAAACACCGCCTCCAATGTATGATTTCGCAACATCAAATCTTTTATTCTTTTTATTTCTTTATCATTTCCAATAGCACATTGCATCGGCAACAAAACCGCCAACTTGCCTTGATTTACAATGCTTGCAACATAATGCACAAAATGAAAACCTTTTGTTGGGTCTTGTTTGATGTCGCTTTTCCAATTCGCCACCTCACTTGGATTACAACATTTTTTTACTGCATTATATGGCGGGTTCATTAAAACAACATTTATTGAATACTTGTTCCCTTTTTCATCAACAAAACCTGCTTTTTGTATCCAATCTTTTTTATCAAAACAACTTCCCATTTCAATATTTGAATTTCCATCGCCGTGAATTAACATATTTGTCGCAACCAATCCAAATGCCTTTTCTTCGTATTCAATGCCGTAAATTTGGTTTTCTTTTACTCTTTGTTTTTCTTTGTCATCATCACAATCATTCATCGCCTGCACCATTGCACGGACTAAAAAAGCACCACTTCCACAGCAAGGGTCAAGAACGACAGAGTTTTTATTTACTTCGCAAACCTGACACATAAAATCCACAATGTGGTCTGGCGTGAATGCTTGGTTTTTGTCCGCCTTGCCTACATATTTATTGAATGTTGTAAAAAATAAGTTCAAAATATCTTGTCCTTGCGTGCTTTCTTCCATTATGTATGGTAAAATCTCGTTCTCAATTGTCTGCACAATTTCACCAAGATGTTTATTTTCTAAATCTTTAACATTTTGGTCGTCAAAAACCTGCTTGTTGATTGATTTAATCTTCTTATTTTTTTGGTCGTTGCTTCCAAGTAATTCGTTTATTTTGTTTTTGATTGCATCCAAAATCTGTGAAGTTTCCAAAAATTGTCCCACTGCATTTTTATAATTATCCTTTAAACCATTTTTCAAAGCCAAAAGCACACTTCCAACAAACTGACTTCTTATCTTCTCTGGAATTCCGTGTTTATGCAATAATTCATTTAGTTTATATGTGTTTCTTATAACTTGTTCTTTGTTGTTTGTTTTTTCTGCTTCAAAATATTTTGCGTATTCCTCAAATGTTTTTATTTCGCCACAATTACTCTCTCTCTCTCTCTCTCGCCTACGGCGTAAAACCAAGTTTTGCACCTATCATCATTTGTGTTTGCCAAAATCGCAACAATGTTGTAGTTTGTGAATTTCTTTTCCAGTTTTACATAATCATCAAGTTGTGCTTTGTCTGTATCTGTAAAAATCTGTTTTGTTTCAACTAAAACTGCAACTTTCTTTTTATCATCAACAAATCTCAAATCAAGTTTATAATGTCCTTTTGCCTCACAAACATTGGCTTTACAATAACTAAACTCATCATTTTCAATGTTTGTTGATAAATATTTTTGCCCGATTTTGTTTATAATTGTTTGACGAGACATGGTTTTAGTCATAAAGTTTTTTTGTAAAAATCAACATCTAAAATTTGAATACCTATAATTAAAATTATAACTTGGTTTTGCAGTCAAAGTTTTATACTCCAACCTCTTACCAATAATCATATTCATTGCAACATCAAATTTTTCTGCAATATCACAAGCTTTGTTATTAAAATAAAACACAAATGATCTGATATATTTATCAATGTGTTTTGAAGTTATTTGATGATGAATACCATAAATTCTCCTTTTAAATAATCCAAATGCATTTTCAATATGATTTGTTGTTGCATTATCTCGTTTATATTCGCCTTTGCTATGATTTACACATTGTCTATCTTTATATGATTTATAAAGTGTGCTTTCATCGGTGTATAATTGTGTATTCTCTAAATCAATATGATTTTCAATGATTGGTTTTATGTTTTCAATATTACTCTTTTTAATATAAGTTAATTGTAAATTTCCTTTTCTTTCAATTTCTCCAAACACTGCCATTTTGTTATTACCTCCCTGACTATTTGGTGTTTTGTTGTTGGAATGTTTATTTTTTTCCTTTCCTCCAATATAAGTTTCATCAATTTCAACATCTCCTTTTAACTTTTCAATAGTTTTGTTTTCAATCGCCCATCTTATTCTTTGCAATACAAACCAAGCAGTTTTTTAAGTTGTGTGTAAGTCCTTTGCAAGCTGATAAGAACTGATACCTTTGACATTTGAAATTTCAAGATAAAATGCCAAGAACCACTTTGTAAGTTTTAGTGGGCTGTCTTCAAAAATTGTTCCTTTTCTTATGCCAAATTCTCTTCTGCATTTACCACAAGCATATAATCCAACTTTTTTGAATTTGTATGTCTTGCAATCACACCCACAGCGAGGGCAAACTGGCTTTTTACACCAGCATATCTTTTCAAGATAGCGAACGCACTTCAACTCTGTTGAGAACTGCTTTTAAAAATCAATCAAATCGTCAAACATAACTTTAACCTCTTATGAGGAAAGTAAAACATGTTATTGATAATTGTTAAGTATATTATTACCGATATTACACATGATGGAGATAATATAAACGAAACACCTTGGAAAAAAGCTTTCCAAAGTGTGGATAAGATTATTAAATATGAAGATATAATAAATTATTATAATAATGAAGGTGCTAAAAGAATGTTAGATGAAGATGTTATATTAGATTTATATGAAAATGATAAGATTATTATGTTGCCTTTATCCAATCAAACCAAAAAAGCATTAAAAGAAAATATTGAAGATTACGATATTTTTGACATCAACAATGAATAATTTAACAACCAAAGCTACAAAGCAATTTAAAAAAATCGTTAGAAAAGTGTAAAAGCAGAAACAATGATATATCTTTATTGAAAGAAGTATTACAAAAATAGTAAAAGGTGAGACATTGGATAAGAAATATAGAGACCACAAATTAAAAAATAGAGAAGAAAGGGAATTACATATACAAAATGATTGGCTCTTAATCTATAAGATAATAGATAATGTTATTATATTTAATAGATATGGGCACACATAGTGATTTGTTTGACTAAAACATATTCTCAAAACAAACCCTCCTATTTCTCAAATCCACCAATCTATAACAACCTTGTAATTGTAAAAGTTGATTAAAGGTGTCTATTTTATCTCTAAACTCTCTAAACTAATTTACATAGTTATCCAAGTATTTAGTTGCAAC
>JAFSXM010000007.1 GCA_017444095.1 Rickettsiales bacterium
AACAAAAAATAATAATAATTTAAAAGCAGATAATAAAAGTCAGCCTATAAACAACTATAACAAACAATCAAAAAATAAAAAAGAGAACAATAATAAAGATATAAAAAAATAATCATTAACTTATGATGATAGTAAATAAAAGGATAAACTTTGATTTTAATATTCATCAAACATTTGAGGCCGGAATTGTTCTAACGGGTGCCGAAGTTAAGAGTATTCGTAAAAATTCGGTTAGTGTAAATGATTGTTATGTATCTATAAATGGTTTCAATGCTACATTGTTAAATTGGAATATTCCAAAATACGAACAATCATATCGCGATGATAAATATGACCCAAGGAGACCGAAAAAGCT
Source organism: Rickettsiales bacterium (assembly GCA_017444095.1). Classification (GTDB taxonomy): domain Bacteria; phylum Pseudomonadota; class Alphaproteobacteria; order Rickettsiales; family Deianiraeaceae; genus UBA4311. The sequence continues at coordinate 356 of JAFSXM010000007.1, forward strand.
GTTATTACATAAAAATGAAATAGCAAGAATAACAGGCTCTATGAAACGAGATGGCTACACACTTGTTATTATTAAATGCTATAACGGAAGAGGTGGATATATTAAGCTTGAATTGGCATTAGTCACGGCAAAAAAGAAATACGATAAACGGCAATATATTAAAGAAAAAGATGCAAGAAGGGAGGAAAGAAAAAAATTTGCAGATTAGAATACAGATTAGAATAAATATATTGATATTGTTATTTGTCGATTATTAGTTAAGGTATGGGACTTTTTGATACTGAAATAGAAAATACAGCGAATAATGTGGGTGATACATTTAAAAACAATACTGATGCTAACAAAAAAACTAATAATGAGAAAAAAGTAGTAAAAAAAGCAATAAAAGAACCAAAATTAAAAGTTTTAAAAGATGACACAGATAATGAAATAAAATTTCCAATTACAGAAATAAAAACTTTTTCCAACTTTACAGAAAGAATGTTAGAAAGATTTAAAAATAAAACCTTGCATCATGCGACAATGATTGTTGGTGATTATGGCATTGGAAAAGCAACCTGTGCTTATTGGCTAATTTCACAAATGGTTTTGTCGCAAATAACAGACGAAGAAATAAAAACGGCAAATTTGCAATTACTGCAAGAAGGTGTGCATCCAGATGTCTTTGTTTTACAAGCAAAAGCCGGTGAAAATGAGATTAAGGTTGATGATGTCAGGCTCTTAATTGATAAACTTTCTTTAAAGTCAGTGTATGGAAATAAGTTTATTTTGATAGATGATATAAATTCTATCAATGCAAATGGTGTAAATGCATTGCTTAAAATTCTTGAAGAACCACAAGATGGAACATTCTTTTTTATCATCAATCACGGCTTTTCAAAAGTTTTAGATACAATTTATTCAAGGTGCAATCAAGAGAAACTATCTTTAAAACAAGAACAATGCATCTCCGTATTGAAAGAAGCACATCCAAAAATGAATAATGACGAATTATCATTTTATGCAAATATAAGTGCCAACTCTATCGCTTTTGCAGAGATGATGATGGATATGCAGTTATTTTCTTTTGATTTTGGCAACATTGATAACTTAAAAAATAATTTAAATACAATCTACAAAAAAATTGATGATAAATATAAGAATTTACCAAAAATAATTAAAATATCTCTTCTTGAAAGGATAATGTTTTTTGCCATTAGTAAAATCAACAATGATTTCGCAAATAATAGTAATCTAAAAAAAGATAATATTGAGTTTAGAAAAATTGTAGCATTATCAACATCATTATCAAAACAGATTATTGACATAAAGAAGTACGATTTATCAGTAATTTTTAGTTAATAACAGCCACATTCTGTTATTGTTATAGGTTGTTATTATGCTTGACAATCAAATATAAATAACTAAACTTATATGTAATAATTTTATGTCAAAAGGCATCTTTATTGGTATTTTTTACTTAATCACTTTTACAATCTGTGGCAATATTGCTTCCGCAAGTAAATATTACTACGAATCATATGAGCCATCTGCAATGTATGCAACCGCTGATAGTGCTACACAAAATGATATAAAACAAATCAATAAAGCCACAAAGACAATGAAAAAAACAACCTCCACAAGTGATAATGTGATTAAAAATACTATTTTCTTAAAAATGAGAAAAAAACAAGAAACACAGCCAGTAAATACTGCATCAAAAAGCACAGCAAATTATAATACAGAAAACGAAGACTATGAAAGGAACACAGCTCAAAGAGTGCAAAATGACATTACTGCAAGTAGAATTGCAGAAATGGAAGCTAAATCAGCAAAAGAAGCATTTTTAAACAAAAGAATTGCTGGATATATGACTATGGGACTTAATCTTGGTGCTTTCCCGACCATTGAGTATAACAACCCAGCTGGTGATTTTGGTAATAACAATAACTACACCACACCAGTTAATAAGCCTTTTAAAGCACTATACGGTTTTGATGTTTCGCTTGGTGCAAAGTTTTATCCATTAAAATCAAGAACGGGTCCTTTCGTTGGTGCTGAATTCTTCTATAAATATATGAATGGAAAATCAAATTATAATTGGCAATCTCAATTAAGTTATCAATATAATGTAAGCACAGGCGCCCCAGCATTACAAATTGAAGGAACCGGCGATGTTTATGTTGATAATACACGAATAGGTAGAGAAGGATATCAAGAGGGTTTCGACTTTATAACACAGAATGCATATTTACCAGCAAACATGGTTTCTCAAATGCAACATTTACTTGGTCTTGGAATAAGAGTTGGATATTCAATAAATAGATTTTCAATTTATGGAAGGTTTAATATAGGTGGTATACAAATGCGACACGATTTATCAATGAGTAATGATGCATTGTCATTCATAAGAATGATGTCCGTTGGAAGAGAACCAGACCCTGAAATTCATGGTGAAGAGTATAATATTTATTCAGCTTCAAAGGCTATTAAGGCAAATGCATCTGGCGAGTATCATAAGAATTTTGTCACTGCCTTTGGACCGGGTGTTGGTATTGAGTTTGCAGTGAACGAAAATATCTTTTTACGAGTTGAATACAACCATTTCTTTGTTTCCCAAACATTGAAATTTGATAAAATTACAAAACGAGAAGCAATTCAAGATGCTACCCAAGAAGAAATAGCAAATAATGCCAAATATCGTGAAGTTTTAACCACAGCCTACAAAACCACAAATGGAGAAGAACAAATGAAAATTAAAATGGACTTTGGGACAATAACAGCATCAATTGGAATTGTATTTTAGTGGTTCTTTTGATGGCTGTTGTAAGTTATTTTATTTGTAAGTATGTTATTTGTTGAAAGAAGCAAAATTGCCAGCAAAATTCTACAAAAAATGTATAATTTATCTTTTTTCTTCATTGTGTTTGTTTCAATATGGTTTAGCTCCAATATTTCAATGTCGGTTTCGCCAGAAACACAAATCGCAATAGATGAGGTTTCGCAACTCATTGCAGAAAAATACATAGACCCAAATATCTCGCAAAGTGAGCTTGATAAAGGTGCTTTGGACGGAATGTTAAATGCACTTGACCCATTTTCCACATATTATGACAATGAAGAGTTGCAAAACTTCAATAACAATACAGATGGCAGATTTTGTGGCATTGGAACAGAAATGGTATTAGATAAAGATAGTGGATGTGCCATGATAACATCTGTTATGCCAAATACACCAGCAAGCATCGCAGGTGTCGTCATTGGGGACATAATCACACATATCAACGATGTGTCTGTCGTTGGAATGAAGCTTAACACTATTGCAAAGTTAATTCGTGGTGAAGCTGGAACAAATGTTAGAATAACCTTTTATCGCTCACAGACAAAAGAAACATTTACAAGACTTTTAACAAGAAAAAAAATAGATATTAAAGATGTTGAAAGCCGTATGTTTAATAATAATTATGCTTATTTGAAAATCAATTATTTCACGCAAAGAACATACAATGATTTTGTTGATGAATTAAGCAAGGTAATGCAAAAATATGAAGTGAAAGGTATGATTATTGATTTAAGGAATAATCCGGGTGGTTTATTGGATAGTGCCGTGGATATAGCTAACCTTTTCTTAAAAGACGGACAAATTATTACAAGTTTAAAAACTCGTGATAATGATAAGGTATCAGAATATATTGCAAGAAATACAACTGATATATTTAAAGGCATTAAAATTGCATTACTCGTTAATAAAGCATCTGCATCAGCATCGGAAGTATTAGCTGGTTGCCTACAAGATTATAGTGTTGCAAAACTTGTTGGTGAAACAACATTTGGAAAAGCTCTGGTGCAACAGGTATTTAAATTGCAACATACAGAAGGTGCCGTAAAGTTAACAACGGGAATGTATTATACACCAAAAGATAAGAAAATAAATGGTGTTGGAATTAAACCAGACATTTTAGTTCACGAAAGCAAAAACAATAAATATGATGCAATTTTACAAGCAGGTTTGAAATATTTAAGAACTGCGAAGTAAAAATCTTATAACAATTTTTAAATTTTTTTAATTACATAACTACATCAAAAACTAAATAAAAATAGCAAATAATTTTCATCACCTAATGATAAATAATATCATTCTTTATGAAAGTCGGTGTGGCAATGTCAGGTGGTGTTGATAGCTCAACCACTGCGCTTTTATTAACACAACAAGGATATGATGTTTTTGGCTTCACTTGCAGACTTGATGATGATTACGACAATCCCATTCAAAAGGCGAAACAAGTGTGTCAAAGGCTCGACATAGAACATTTTGTGGTTGATTTGCAAAAAGAATTTCAAAAGGAAATCGTTGATGATTTTAATGAGAAAATCAAACAAGGTTTAACACCAATTCCGTGTGTAAAATGTAATCGTATTATCAAATTTGGCAAGCTTTACAATTTTTGTGCCAAAAAAAATGCGAAAATGGCAACAGGGCATTATGTAAAAATTACACACACACTTGATGAAAATGGTAAAGTAAAAACTAATATTTTTAGAGCAAAAGATTTATTAAAAGACCAAACACATTTTATTTATGATATAGACAAAAATATAATAGATAACATATTATTTCCACTTGGAGATTTGTATAAAAGTGAGATTTTTAGAATTGCAGAAGAAAATAACCTTATTCAACGAGCCACATACAATGAAAGCCAAGATGTATGTTTTTTTAATGGCAAAACATACAATGAATATGTTAAATCTTTAAATATACCACAACAACAGGGAGATGTAATACATATTACAACTGGAAAAAAACTTGGCACACACAATGGTTTGTTAAAATACACCATAGGGCAAAGACAAGGCATAGGAGTTGCTTGGAGTGAACCACTATATGTAGTTGCACGAGATTTTGTAGACAATATATTATTTGTTGGTGAGGACAAGTGTTTATATTCTTCAAGCTTAAAACTAAAAAATGTAAATTTACTTGTAGATATAGACAAAGAAATAAAATGTATTAAAAATAATCCATTTATTGAATTTAATTGCAAAGTTTGTCTACGAGATAAAACACCAGAGATAGAGGCAAATATCAAAATTGATACGACAAATAATACAGCAAAAGTTTTACTGAAAACACCAGCAAGAGCTATAACCAAGGGTCAATCATGTGTGTTTTATGTCGGGAATAAGCTATTAGGAGGAGGAGTGATTATTTAATAGAAAAGAATACCGTTTATAAAAAAAAATAGTGAAAAAAACTATTTTAAAAAATACAATACTATCATTACAAATATCTTACTTCTTTTCCATCACCAATATAATCTCTTACCCCGCTTTTTGCCACATTATTCACAGAATATTCATTATTATAGTCTTTAATGGAAAATTTTTTCCAACTTTCTTCTATACCACTTACATCCTTATCACACAGGGCATTTATTTCATCGCTTACATCTTTAACAACAGCATCACTTCTACCAATTTTAACACCAAGTGTTTTACAAAGTTGTGCCTCTGTAGCTCTAATGGTCGCTCCGTGTGTAATTTGATTTAAATTTATTTGCGAAACTGGAACATTTTTTAACACATTTTCTCCACCTTTATTGCTAAATTGCATACATGTCCCACCGACTTGATTATCTAAATCACTATATCTTGCCTCCAATCTACATTCTTTCCTGATATAATATGGTAATAACTTTTTAAATGCTACAAATAAAGGTTTAGCATATAATTCATACCCATCAGGACGGCCATTTGTATTTATTAGTTTAATTAAAAATTTATTTGCATTTCTATCATATTGACAAGTAAACAACACAGCATGTCCTTCTCGCTGACCTTTATCTATCAATGCTATTGGTAAAGCAACAACACTATCTTTGTTTCTACTTAAAGCTACTCTCGCACATTTTACAACATAATCCATAACCGGTTTAAATTCACTCATATCTGTCAATTTTCCTTTTTTCGTTTCAAAAGATTGAGTTAAATATTTCCTATTCAACCAGCGAATGTTTGTTTTATAAACATACACTTTTTGTGGTTTTGCCACCGTGTTTAACATAGGATATGGATGCATATATTCCATATTTCTCAATATTACTCTTGCAAGCTTCTGTTTTAAAGTTTGTGGCTCAACTGGTTCACCATTTTTATCGTGCAAGCTTGATGGATGAAAGGTTCCTTTAATGTTAAAACTACCACCATTTTTTGAATTCTCATAGCACAACGGATCAATTGGCATAATTAAATCTGGATATTTTCTATGTTGTGCATAATACACATCACTTAAAGCAAAAAAAGCTATTTTTTTAATATCTTTATAAGTTAACTTACCTTTTTTTACTTTAACTATTTTACCATTTTTTACATCAACCAATTTCTTAATCTCTGCCTCCAATGGTACCTGTTTTCTTTTGATATGAATAACATTAGCAGGATATGTTTTTTCCATTAAATTATCTATTTTTATATCCATTTTTTCCGTTTCTATGTCATATTTATTGATAAATTTTAATCTTTGTGTTTCTATTTGATTTTCTTGATAACCGATAATTTGTTTGTCATCATTAAAATCATCATAATCATCAGCACCATCCGTATAATCACTGCCATGATGCTTTGGATGTTTTTTTGCAAAACTAAACCTATAATCTTTTATACTATACCTACCGTATTTGTTAAGCGACATATTCGTATCATTTTCAGCTGTATATTGTTTATCTTCGTAATATCTTTTTGTTCTATAATCTCTTGTGTTTTTATTAGATTTTTTATTTCTAATTACACCTTTTCTATTATTTTTAGATGAATTATAGTTATATCCAGTAAATTGTTTTTCATTATGAAACCATCTGTTTTTTTGTTTTCTAAAAAAATTAAACGGCATACCTATACCATATATGGTGTAATTCTATCAAAAATAATACATTTTACAATATTTTTAATGTGATAATGGCTCAAATATCAATATTTCACTTCTAAAAAATATAGCCCACAAGCGGGCAATGTGTTGCAATTATCATCTCTTGTCTTTTTCTTCAACATATCTATAACATACTTTTTATCAATCTTTCCCCTACCAACCTCAACTAACACACCAGTCATTATTCTAATCATATTGTGTAAAAAAGACTTAGCTTCAAAAATAAAATGTATTTCCTCGTTGACCTTCTTTATTTTAATACTATTTATCGTTTTCATTGTATTTACTTTCTCTACACTTTCCTTGTTACAAAATGATGCAAAATCCATTTTTTTTCCTACAAACATTTTTGCAACCTTTCTCATTGCTTTTATATCAAGAGCATAAGGACAATGAAACACCCTCCCATCCAACAATGGAGAATGCACTTTTCTATTTAATACACGATACAAATAAACCCGTCTCTTTGCACTAAATCTTGAATGAAAAGTATTATCAACCTTCTTCGCCGATTTTACAACAATATCTTCGCCAACAAGATAAAAATTTATACCTTGCACTACTTTATATTCGTCCCTTACATCATGCAAAGTAAAATGCACAACCTGCCCTATTGCGTGCACACCAGCATCTGTTCTACCTGCATAATCAATTTCAATTTTTTCATTTGCAAATTTTGATATGGCCTCTTCCAAAACACCCTGTATAGTTTTAAGATTGCATTTTTCATTATTTTTGTCATCACTTTCATCTTTTTGCTTTTGCATTCCGTGATAATTTGTCCCGTTGTATTCAACTATCAGCTTATACTTTTGCATATAAACAATCAATCGTCTTCCTCATCTTTTGGAGCTTTAATAGCCAACATTGCAGGTGTAAAAGTTAGTGTCAATAACAAAGAAAAGAATACACCACCGGCTATCGTTGTTGCCATTTCTTCCCACCATTGTCCTGATGGAGAATTGATTAAAATATCAAGATGTGCAAAATCAATGTTAAAATTAAACATCATAGGTATTAAACCCATAATGGTCGTTGTAGTCGTGATTAACACCGGTCTCAAGCGAGACAAAGCAGTTTTCTTTACAGCCTCTAATACTTCCATTTTTTGTTTATTTATAAGCTCTTGGAATGTATCTATCAATACTATATTATTACTCACCACAACACCAGCTATTGCGATTATTCCAAGGCCAGCCATAGCCACACAGAACGGTGTAAATGTAATCGTTAACATCACTAAAACACCGGCTATTGCCAAGAAAACTATACTTAGTGTTAACAATGCATAATATATTGAATTATATTGTGCCACCAATATTAAAAACTTAATCAATAGAGCCACCAAAAAAGCCATTAACAAGAACGAACCAGTCTCTTTTTGTTGTTCCATATCGCCACCAAACTTAAATATAACATCATTGTTATTTTTATAATTCATATCAAGCCATTGTTGTAGTTGCATTATCTTATTATTAGCAACAACACCACTTTTTACATTGGCAGATATGGTTGCCGAATAATAACCATCAGTTCTTTTGATAAAAGATTGCTCTTTATGAGGTTTAAATGTTGCAAAATTCTTTAAAGCAATGTTTTTATTCTGTCTTGGAGAATAAACAGTTAATTCTTCCATATGTTTTAAATTTTGCAGTTCGCTTGGAACTTTAACAACAATGTCAACGGCATCGTCAACATCATCAGGTCTATAACTACCAACAACATATCCTTTCGTCATTGAAGCCAGCGGATAATACAAGTCAGAAACACTGACACCATACAATGAGCCAAGGTTTTTATCAAATTCAACCACAATTTCCATCTTGCCTGACGAACGGCTATCATCAATGTCTGCAAAATCTTTATCAGCTCGCATATATTTATACACCTCATCAGCATATTTATCAATAACATCTAATCTGCTTGACAAAATTTTTAATTCAACAGGCTTACCTGTTGTTGGCCCCTGTCGTTCTTTTGAAACTTCAATAATTACACCGGGTATATCTTCTAATGCTTTATTAACATCTGCGATAATTTTTTCACTTGGTCTACGATGTTTCCAGTTCACCATTTCAATATCAAAAACCATTATAGTATCACTCGTATAATTCGTCTGTGTGCTTTCTTGGTCACCAATCTTTGAGTATAATACCTTTACTTCGTTTCCAACAGCATTCATTACTTTATTTTCAATTTCCTTTGCAAGTTTAACACGATTATTAAGTGAGATATTGCCTTTGTTTTTAACAACAATTGCAATGTTTCTTGGCTCTATACTTGGAAAAAATGTTGTTCCGTGTCCCAAGAACTGATAACCTATAAAAATCAAAACTACTCCAACTAACACTTTTTTAACATATCCCCTTGGGTTTGCCAAAATCTTATCTAATATCTTCTCATAAAATGGAGTAATTTTTGCAAATATGTCATTACTATTTTTTGATGATAGATTTTTCAATGGTGTTTTTTCAATTACAAATGCAACGACAGGAACGACCAACATGGCACAAATGATAGAATAAGTTAATACCAATATAATTACTATTGGTATGTATTTCATAAACTTACCCATTATGCCAGGCCAGAACAACAATGGCATATAAACAACAATAATTCCTATTGTAGCTGATAACACCGGAACGGCCATTCGTCCGGCAGATTTAATATATGCTTGCTTAACTTTCATACCGCCCTGAATTAGCCTATCGGCATTCTCCACAACAATAGTTGAGGCATCAACAATCATTCCAACTGCCAATATAAAACCAAACAACACAACAATATTTAATGTATATCCCAGCATATACACAGTTCCCATACCCATTAAGAATGAAAATGGAATACTTATACCGATAATTAAACTTTGCTTTTTACCTATTGACAGAAGAATTATAACAATTACCAATAATGAAGCCAATAAAACATTGTTTTGTAAATCCTCTATACTTTCTTTTATAGCATCCGAGCTATCCCTTGAATATGATATTTTAATATCTTTATTTAAAGTTGGAACTCGCTTCTCAACGACTTTTTTAACATCATTGATAGTATCTATCACACTGACACCAGACCTTTTAGATATTTCCAACACAACAGCATCGCCACGATTAACTCTTGCAACCCTATCTGGTGTTTCAAAAGTTGCCCGCACTATTGCTATATCTTTTAAGTAAATAGTTCCAGATTTTGTCCTTCTTACAGGCAAGTCGCCTATCTGTTTAACATCCTTAACCAATCCAGAAAGCTTAACATTATATTCCGTAATATCATTCTTCATCTTGCCAAGTGGTATTAAAATATTATTTCTCGCTATTGCACCATTCAGCTCATCAGATGATATTCCCATAACTTTCATTTTCGCCATATCTGGGATTATTTCTATAATATCATCACTATCGCCTGTAATATTTACCTCCAAAACATTCTTTAATGTTTCCAAATCCTTTTTCAACACTCTTGCATCTCTAATCAATGTTTTCTTTGAAACATTACCAGACATCATAATATAAAGCACTGGGAATTTACTTACATCAACCTCATTAACAGTTGGTTCCTCTATATCCTTTGGCAAATCTGGCCTAACTTCATCAACTTTATCCTTAACTTTTCTCAAACTGGTTTCAGTGTCAACATCAGCTGTAAATTCTACAATCGTTAAGCCATAGCCAAAAGCAGAAGTAGATGTAATTTTCTTAACATTTTGAAGTCCTTGCAATTTTCTTTCTAATGGTTTAGTCACCATTCTATCCACATCTTCTGCGGAAGAACCCTTCAAAATCGTCAATACTGAAATATACGGGATTTTCACTTCTGGATAGCTCTCCTGCGAGATATGAGTATATCCATAAATACTATATCCCAAGCACAATGCAAAAAACAATAATGTTACTTTATACCTATGGCATAAAATTTCTATTATGTTCTTTTTTTTTGGTACTGTATTTTCTTTAACTTCTTTTGACATAATTAATTATTATTAAAACCAATATATTTATTAAAACCAAGCAAATATAAAGCCAACTCAAATGAACCAACTTTTTTGCTTATTTCGCTCAATTCTTCAAAAACACTATCTTTTTTATTTTTTGTAAATTCAACATCTTGCATTATTTCTTGGATTGTGTTTGGTAATATAGAACATATTTTGAAAAAAGCATCTTTATCACCTGTTATTATTTCATAAAATTTATCAATACTAATTCTTCGTATTCTCTTATTATTCACGGAATTATAATCAATAGAAACTTGCCATTCTATATTTTGAGAATGTTTCGCAATCACCTCAACTAATGCACAAATACAATTTTCATCCTGTAAAAGTTGATTTTGCATTTTCATGTATGTTTTTTGCGAAGCACTTGAATTCATTGTGTTGTGTTTATTTTTCATTTCCACATACAAACTTGTTGCTTCTATTCCATTAACTTTTATTTTTCCTTTGTAAACTACATCAAAACCAACTTGTGGCACCTCGCAATTCTTGATATATCTAAACATATTTTGATGGAAATATCCAATCTCATTATTATTACTTTTATCCCTTTGCCTTGATAACTCGTTCTTAACAACATCTTCCCAGGATAAATTATAAACATTTTTATCAAAAATTAGTTTTACTGGGTCGATTATATTTTTATTAAATTGTTTCAAATCAATACCTTTTAATTTATCACCATAATGCAAAATGGTTTGCTTGATATGCTGTTTAAAATCATCTTGTGTAATAAAATTTATATTCCACTCCATATTATGATTTAATATTTAATAAATATTCCCTAATTGATAAACCGATTTCTTTTGCCAAATTAACAGGAACAGCATTTCCAATTTGTTTATATTTATCAGTTAATTTTCCACAAAATTTCCAATCATCTGGAAAAGTTTGAATTCTTGCATTTTCTCTGTATGAAAAAGGTCTCACTTCAAGTGGATGGCATCTATCTGTCTGCTTCATCATTGGGCTTGTTAAAACAGCCAATGAAGGTTCATCTAAACCAATTTTTCGTAAGATACCGGTTCTACCACCTCCTTGTCCCCAACTTGATTTCATATATTCTCGTGCAATATCTTCATTAATATCTCTCCAATAACCACCCGCTGGAACTAATTTAAAAATTTCCGCCTTCTTTTTTGGATAAAACATACATTCTTCTTTTGAAGGGTTTGTATCAAGTTTTATATCTGCAATAACGGGTTTATAATCATACTCTTGTGGAAAATTAAATTTAATATTCTTATTGTTTTCAGCAATATCTCGTCTAATACCAATAGTAATTAACCTTTCTCTTTTTTGCGGAACTCCGTAATCCCAAGCATTTAATACTTTTTTGTTTATCACATATCCCTCATCTTTAAAAATATTTAAAATTGTTTGATATGTCTTTCCTTTATCGTGTGTTAAAAGACCTTTGACATTTTCAAACAAAAACATTTTCGGTTGTAGTTTATGTAAAAAAGTTGCATAATGATAAAACATTGTTCCTCTGACATCTTGCAATCCCAATCTTTTACCAGCATAACTAAATGATTGACAAGGTGCTCCACCTGATAATAAATCTAATTCATATTTTTTTACTCCAAATTCTTGCTCCAAGTTTCTATCTGCAACTTTTGCTATATCTTCACATAGAATATTCCATTTTTTTCTATTTTGTTTTAATGTTGCACTTGCATTTTTATCAAATTCAACAAGACCAATATGTTCAAAGCCAGATTGCTCTAATCCAAGTGCCAACCCACCAGCACCAGCAAAAAGTTCTATTGATGTAAAATGTTTTGTTATATTTTTTATGTTAGCTTTCATCTCCTTATCATTATCACTTTTTTCAAACAAGCCAATCCCTAATGACAACTTTAACTTTTTCACCCTACTATCTATTTCATTTTGATATTTCACCATCATATAACAATCACATCACCGGCAATTTACCAACACCTGTCATACTAACCATTTTGTAATAAGATAAAATTAAAGCTTTTTGTGCATTTAAATAATTCAAGTTGGCATTCAAATATTGGCTTTCAACATCCATTTCGTCTATAAAAGTTGCCGTTCCGGTTGAAACAGAAACTTTAACCTCTTTTAAACTATCTTTACTTGCTTTCAAAGCCTTTTCTGTTGCTTTTACCAACTCCATCATAGCGAAATATTGATCCCAAGCATAACCGGCATCTTGCTCCGTCTGTTTTAATGTTAAACTATGGTTCAAGTCTGCAATACGATAGTTTTTATATTCCCTTCTTGCATTAGTATATCTATTCGCACTTCCGTTTATAGTCCAGCTTGCACCGATACCCATATACCCATATGTATATTTCATAAAGCCGGGCAAATTATACTGCATGTATGTAGTATCAGTGTGAAGCTCTGGCAATAAATCAAATGATTTTATCCACATATAATATTTCTGTGAAATAGCCTCCATTTCTGTTTGCAATAATTTACTATTCTTCGCTAAAACCAAAGCCACAAAATCATTTCTGTCTTTTGCAGGCAATGGAACATTTAAAACATCAGGAATTTCCAAATCTACCGGCTCAATACCTGTCATTATTTTGTAATCCATCTTAACTTTATCCAAATCAGACTTTGTTTTAATTTCATCAGCTTTATTTTGATAATATTGAGCTTCTGCTAATACAACTTTATCTCTTTTTGCCACACCATATCGGCTCATTACTGAAACCTTCTCTACCTTCTTTTTTAATAAATCAGACATCTGCTGGTAGACTTCCAAAGCCTTAGTGTTGTATATCACATCCATATATTTCTGTATAAACAACAAGCCAAAACTTTCCAAGAAGTCGTTATACTCATAATCTTTTGCTTGTTTGCCTTTTATAGCCACATACAAACCGGGTAATGTCTTCCATAGTGCTAATGAAGAATGTAGATTGACAGATTTTGTTTCCATTGATTTTAAATTTCCCAAACCAACAATCAATGGATTCGCATTTTGATTAGAATTACCTGAACCATTATTGGCCATCGTTCCTGTATCTCTTTTAAATATCTTGTTGTAATCCCACGATAATGTCAATGTCGGCACAAAACCAATAATAGCCTCCTCTAAATTGATTGTGCCAAAATCTTTCATATGTTCTTTAATACCAACTGTTTCACTATACAAATAGGCATTTTGTAAAGCATCTTTTAAGGTTATTGCACCGGCCATATTACAATAGCCACTCACAATAAACAATGTTAATAATACAACTCGTCTTTTCATCTCCACTATTCTTATCATACACTTCCCTTGATTATTTATTCAATTTAGCAAATAAATTTGCAAAAAAGTCAGCAACAGAACTGCATACTGATGTTACCTGTTGAGCAATAAATGGTAAAAATTCAGGTAAATGTTTGAAAAAATCAACAATATAAATACAAAATGTCTTCACACCATTAACTGCACTTTTTAACTTATCGTTCCAGTTTTGCTCTGCAACACCATTGATAACTTTATATTTTACACCAATATCACCATTTTCTATGAACTCATGTCCTCTTTCAATAACATAATCATCAGGTGCTAAACCGCTAACATAATTCATACCATTGTTCTCGTCATATATTAAAACATCTTTACTAATAACTTCTCCATTTTTTGGATTTAAAATCTTAACACTATAACCACCGGTCGCAGTCACTTCTAATGCTTCTGCTGAAATTTTATAAACACTACTTTGAGAAATAGCACCAACTTTCACCATTACACTAACACCCGGTCTAACATACTCATTGTAATCATCACTAATACTTTCTATCTTTTTGATTAAAATAGTTCTTGAACCACTATCTACATCTATATTATTACCAATAACAGCAATTTCTCCTTCTGCCATCTTTTTTCCACCAACAAACACATCAACTTCATCACCAATTTCTACCTCTTCAACTTTAAGATTTTGCACATCGCATTTCACCTGCATATTATCAGTCCTTTCCAATGAAAATAACCTCTGTCCTGCATTTATTTGTGCCCCTTCTTTATTATTGATGTTGTCTATAAACCCATCAAATGGAGCTTTTATAATCAATCCATCATATGCCTTCTTTGCACTTTCGAAATTTGAATTGGCATTCTCCAAATCTGCTTCCATTGCCTTTAAATTGCCTTTACTTTCCAAACCATCTTGATATAATTTCTTAATTGCATTATATTGTAATTTTTTGTTTTCCAATATAGATTTTGCACTAATATAAGAATTCTTTGTAAATTTGCTATCAATAACCATCAATAGTTGTCCCTCCTTAACCATTTGTTTTTCTTGCACAAAAATATTCTCAATATTTCCACGAACCTCAGATGTGTAATTTAATGTGTTCTCACTTTCAAGATATCCATAGCAATTAATCTCTTTCTTAGCCCTTTCTGGCTCCACTATTCGCGTTAACACCACCATTTTATTTACATTCTTGCTCATAAATGCTGATATTTTATAACAACAAAAGCCAATTAGCTTGTAAAGAATGTAAAGCAAAATAAAATATATTATCGCTCTCTTTTTGTCTTTTTTATAGAAAGCTTTTATCTTGCCAAACACAGATTTAAATAAACCTTTCAATGAAGAAAAGATTAGTTTTATAAAAAACCATAATTTTGCTGGTTTGCCGGAAATATACCTATTATAAAAACCAACAATTTTATCCGTCAAAAATAACAATTTTGTATTTAGCGATTTAATAAGTCCAATCAACTTTTCAAACAATACCTGCACTTTTGATTTTGGTTTCATTCCCATTGCCCTCATCATTGAGTTTTGCATTATATTCATTGGACTAAAAGCATTTTTAATATTACCAGATATTTTTTTGACTTCACTGCCAATCTTCTTAAAAACCATATCTCAATAAAATAATTACAAGAAAATGGTATTGATAGTGAAAGAAAAAAATAAAAATCAATAAATTAAACATGTATATCTATGACACAACCTACAATAACGAAATAACTATATTACAAAATAATAATATGAAATATTAAATACTTGCCATCAAGTAATGTTATAAAATCTTTTGTAAAGTTTTATCGCTTGAAAATAAAGAAGTATTTTTTCTATTCATATAGAACATATGGAAGATTGAAGTTGTTTTGCTAATATGGTAAAGGTATACGATCCTCAAAAAAAAATTAGAGAAGCACAAAATTTTATTATTCTAACTGGATTGTATGGTGGAATAATCTTGGCAATATATTATCTGTATTCATTATTAACAATTTTTATCATAGAGGGGCTACAACAGATAATCACCTTATTCTCAATAAATGCATTACAACATTTTGTCGTTGTTGCTAAAACAGTTATTTATTATTTTAATCTTTTAATTCAAAACTTCTATAAGATAGGTCTAACAGATTATAATTTTTTTATACCAAAAGTAATTACATTATTGGCGGTTCTACCATTAACAACTATTGGAATTTTGGCATTTATATTTCGTAATAAGATAAGAGACTTTACACCTATAAAAAAAGAAACATCCGTTCACGGAGATGCTCACTGGGCAAGCAAAAAAGAAATTACAAAAGCCGGTATGGATAGCAAAAGAGGTTTGTTAATGGGACAACACCCTTTTAGAAAAGGTAAATTTTTAATAACTGACATTCACGATTATCAACATACTTTATTGTTTGCTCCTACTGGTTCTGGAAAAGGTGTTGGATTTGCTATACCAAATTGTGTCTTTTGGGAAGAAAGTATGATATGCCACGATATTAAGTTGGAGAACTTTGAAACATCGGCAGGATGGCGAGAAAAACATTTAAAACAATCTGTTTATTGTTGGGTACCGGCCGATGTAAACGGCACAAGTCATTGTTATAATCCAATGGAATGGATATCTAATAAACCCGGTCAAATGGTTGATGATGTGCAAAAACTTGCAAACATACTTCTTCCAAAACAAGAATTCTGGACGAACGAAGCAAGAACTTTACTTGTTGGAATTATTCTTTATTTAATAGCAGATCCTGAAAAACCAAAAACATTTGGCGAAGTCGTTAGAACCATTCGTAGCGATGACTTTTCTTATCTTTGTGCCGTTGCTCTTGATACACTTGGAGATGTTATACATCCAATAGGTTATATGAACCTTGCTGCTTTCTTGCAGAAAGCAGATAAAGAAAGGTCTGGTGTCGTTTCTACTTTAAATTCTGGCCTTGAACTTTGGGGTAATCCAATTATCGATGCAACTACGGCAAAAAGTGATTTTAATTTTACAAAAATGAAGGAAATACCTACAACCGTTTTTATCGGTCTAACACCTGATAATATACAAAGACTTAAACCATTGATGTGTATGGTTTATCAGCAAGCCACGGCCTTTATGTCTCAACATATGCCTACAAAGGAAGAAAAAGTTGGTGTTTTATTCTTAATGGATGAGTTCCCGACGGTTGGAAAATTGGAACAATTCTTGGCAGGTATTGCTTATTTCCGTGGTTATCATGTAAAACTCTTCCTTATCGTCCAAGACACTCAACAGCTAAAAGGAACATACGAAGATACCGGTATGAACTCATTTTTATCAAATAGCACATATCGTATTACATTTGCCGCAAACAATGTCGATACAGCAAAGCTAATTAGTGAATTAATTGGTAATCAAACGGTTGAAAGCACCAGTGGAAGTAGAAACAAATGGTTCGATATAAATGGTAATCCAGGCTCAATCAGTGTAAGTCAAACACAAAGAGCATTGCTTATGCCACAGGAAGTCATTAACTTGCCAAGAGATAATGAGATTATTTTAATTGAAGCAAATCCACCGATTAGAACAAAAAAAATCTTCTGGTATAAAGTAAAATGGATGTCTGCAAGAGTAAGAATGCCATTTACTCCATTGCCACACCAAGAACCAATCGTAAAAAGAAATAAAAGCCCAAAAAAAGACGATAAGAAAAAGAAAGGACTACCAAAATAACACAATGACACAATAGTATATTAAAATAATTGCTAAACAATCTTTTCTTTATTCTCATTAGTAGCATTTTTAAGATTAAATAAAGGGAAAATATCTGTTGCCAAATCCATTGCTTCTACTTCATCCATCATTCCATATGGAGAACAACAGCCAATACCACACAGGCATGATGGATCTTTTTTATTTTTAAATACGTTTATACCACAGACGGCCAAAGGAAGTTGTGATCGGGCTATCTTGCATGCATTTCCAATGTTGCGTAAATAAGTGTTGTTATTTCTGTATAGTGGCTGCGTTGTATCTTCGGCACAAAAGTGTTCGTGTTGTAGTGTGTTTTCATATTGAATTTGACCGTGCTTTTTTGCTTCCTCGTTTTTATGGAAATGGAAACAATTATTACTGCCAATATTGTAGGTGTCTTCTTTATTATTGTATTTACTAATATCAAGTTGTACACAGTCTTGATTAAATGTTACGACAGCTAATTCTGTTTTTTTATTGTTCTCATCCATTTTTTGATTTGATGACAATATTCCCTCATCACGTTGTATGTATGAGCCAAATTTAATATACAATTTGTCATCTACTTTTAACCAAAAATGATCTGTGTTGTTTACACGAAGTTTATCGTGGTCTTCTTTTTTGTCTGGTTGAAAATTTTTCGTGTCTTTTGTTAAACGAAACATAACATCATTTGCCGTTTCGCAATCAGTTACATCTATTACTATTTCCTCGTTATTATTATTGTCTATAACATTTTGTTTTTCTTCTTGTTTCATGTATCGTAATGCCTCTGTACCGCTCAGATCATAAACGATAATTTTGTTTTCTTCTTTATTGTTAACAGATGGTTCCATATTGGTAATATACAAAAAAAAAAA
>JAFSXM010000008.1 GCA_017444095.1 Rickettsiales bacterium
ATTCTCAAAACAAACCCTCCTATTTCTCAAATCCACCAATCTATAACAACCTTGTAATTGTAAAAGTTGATTAAAGGTGTCTATTTTATCTCTAAACTCTCTAAACTAATTTACATAGTTATCCAAGTATTTAGTTGCAACACCATTAAATCTAATCATAAATTTCTTTAATCCACTATAGAAACTATTTATAGTATTCATATGAATTATTTTATTATCTTTGATTTGTGGCTTTCAAACTTTAATTGTTTTAATTTAACATCTTTTAATCTTTTATAACTATGTTCTCCGTCGGTTATAAGTATTGAATTTTCTTTAATTCTATGTTGTAAAATAGTTACTTGTTCTTTTCCAATGTGTCCGTAGCAAACTGGTTTATTGAATGAGTGTTTGTTCCTATCAATAGCTGTTAATACACACACTTTTTTCTTTTGAGTATAAGAATAACAACTATAACCTCTTTTTCTTGGTTTTCTATTTGTTATATGTTATTTCCCTTTTGGCTTTCATTAAAAAATGTCTCGTCTGTCTTTACTATACCATCTAATTTATCGTGATTATCAAAGTTTTTCATGACCTCTAAAATCTTGTGTCTCCAATAAAAACTTGTTGGATATGATATTTTACCATCCATTTTTTCTACTATTTTTCTCAAACTCAAACCTTGTGAAAATAATTCAATGTATTCTTGCCATAATTCTATTGTTTTTCTTGTATGAAAAAATATTGTATTTGTTCTTATACTATAATTCTTTTTACAATCATTACATCTAAATTGTTGTGCTTTGCCAGTTCTTCCATTCTTACAAATCTTATTTGATTGACAGTAAGGACACTGATAATTATTTTTTAGCTTTAATAATATTAAACTCTCTTTTGTTTTATTATTCTCAATATTACATAACCTTATCAATTCTAATCTTTGTTCTTCTGTTGCATATTTTAAGAATTCTTGTATTTCTTTTAGATTTATCGTATATTTTATACTTCATTGTATAATAATTTATTTATAAAAGTCAAGTAATATTTTAATCATAGCATATTTATACACTTTTGCCAACAATAAGGAATATTAAACCTAACTGCGACCATATAAATAACATTCAATGTTTTAATAACCATCATTGTATATTTGGAGACTCTGGTGTTGATGGCTGATGTTGTGATGACCCATTATTCACATCTTTTGGATCTACATCATAAGGTGTCTTTGGATCTGCATCGTTATGAGACATATTAGCAACAGCCTCTTTAACACAATTCATTCCTTCTTTATACTCATCTTGGTCAATAATTCCATCTCCATTTTTATCAAAACCAAATTTTGCAAAAGTATCATTTGATATGAACCCATCTACTGTTCCATCTGCTTTATCAAGAAGGTCAAAGTCGTTATCTGTTATTATACTCTTATATTCTATATCTTCGTAAGAAAGATTATTGTTTTCACTAAATAATGTATCTGTTATAATAGCATTGTGTTTCAAAGCATAAATATTTGTCAAATCCGCTACCGATATTTTATTTGTATCCACGGTTGGATAAGTTGGCATTGGATGCATACATCCCCAAAGAGCACGATGATTGTGATAAATTGCCGTTCCTTTGTGTTTAAATCTGTCAAAATAATCTTGTATCTCAGTGCCTGATAGGTGTCCATCTTTGTTGATATCAATTTTATCAAACAATGGATTACTGGGCTTTAATGTATCATTCATATAATTAATTATCTCTGTGTCTGATTTTGTAGCATTATGTTCATTATTATGTTCATTTTCGCCGAGCTGTTTTATCAACCAATCCACATGACTTCCACCGTGATATATAGGATTATCATAGTTGCCATTCTTATAATTCACTTTGCTCTTATCAACTTTCACTTCAATAAAAGAACTCTTTGGAGAAATATCTGGTTTATACCCACTGGGTAGTTGAAACAATATCTCTCGATATTTATCATCATCAAATTTATATGCAATATTATCACCAGCTATATCTTTCCCAAAAACATCTTTATATATTAAATTTGTATAGTCATACATTTTTTCTTTTGGATCAAGAATTGGTTGTTTATTAGAAAGAAAAAGTATTGGATCTGAAAGAAACTGGTTAGCAACTCTCACAGCTTCTTTTTTTTTCAAGAAAGTATCAAAGTCAAAACTACTATCATGATTTAATCCATTCTCATTCATATCAATTATATTGATAGCAAAATAATAAAAACAATCAATTTTTTTTAAAAATTGTGCCATGATAAAACAAACACTTGATAAATGAAATAAATTACTTTATTGATTACCAATGTATAGTAAATTATTTTGTTAAATTGTTCACAAATATAAGTCATTATTTGCAATTGTTGTAGTCAAAATCAATAGTTTATTTAATCATAGCAAAAAATTGCACAATATTATGAATCTTGCAATTAAAATATTATCAACATAAATGCATTTCAAATTAAAGGACATAAAACCAATATCTTTAAGATGCCGTTATAAATTATCACAATGTAGTGCAAGATAATAGTTTAACATCAAACAAGAAATCGTCATAGGTCCAATACCACAAGGCACAGGAGTAATCCTGTTTGTTTGAACTACTTTTTCATATTCAATATCTCCGCAAATATTACCATTTTTATCTTTTCTTATCGCAACATCTATTACAATGGCATTTTCTTTAATATTTTGAAGAGCTTGTCCTGCACCAGTGGCAGAAACAATAATATCCGCATTTTGTAAAAAAATATCAAAATTTTTGCTACGACTATGAATTGTTGTAGTTGTAGCGCCAGATTGTGTGAGTAATCTTGCAATAGGCTTGCCAACTAAGTTTGAATTACCAATAACAACAGCATTGCTTGATTGAATAGAAAATTGGCTTGTTTTTACACCTCCATTTTGCATTTTCAATACCTCTGCACTTCGTTTTTCTTCCTGCTGTAAAATATCTAAACAGCCCAAAGGGGTGCAAGGGATAAACGGCAGTGTTTTACCAAATATTACATTATGCTTTATATTTTTATTTATGACATCATCTACACAATATGGTGCATATTTTGAATAATGTAAAAGACCAGCATTGATAGGGTTTAGCCCATCCAAATCTTTGTTTGGAGCAATTGAGCTCAAAACTTTTACAACATCTATATGTTGAGGTAATGGCAACTGCACTATCATCCCACAATAATCATTATTATGGTTTAAACTAATAATGTGTTCTATCAAAGCACATTCAGTAATATTGTCATCAAATTTTTTTAAATCAACATCAATACCTACTTTATCGGCAACTTTTATTTTATTTCTAATATAAATATTGCTTGCAAAATTATCACCAACTTGTAGTATTGCCATTTTTGGCAACTTTCGTTGTTTGCTCTTTTCTGCCTCGATTAGCAAAGATAATCTTTCTCTAATGTAAAGTGCCCTACTAACACAATCAATTCTGTTTCTACTTTCAAATTCACTAATATTCATAAATATTTTGCATCACTATCTTTTTATGTCTTTTAATGCTATCTTTAATAATAAATCGCTGTTTTGACAAAAATTTTAAAACAGGATTAACAATACTCATTGTATGATTACAAAAACCATTAACTTGTGAACCATTATATTCCCTCAACACAGCATTTAGCTCTATATTATTCAATGGTAAACCATTCTTTTCTTCCGCAATCTTCATAAGATACATATTCATTGTTTGTTGATTACTTTTGTTTTTAACATTTTGTGTACATTTTTTACAATGTAAATTATACATAGTAACATCTTGTAAATCAATATCAGCAGTTATTACACTTAAACTATTGCTGTCAAATATTGGAAGGTTATTACCAATCCTTCTCTTGCTAATAACACCAGTAGAAAAAGCTTTACAATTCGTGCCACCTAAACAAATGTTGTTGGCATTAGTTCTCTTATTTCCGCTATTAGTGCAAGATACTATGGATAAAGCAAAAAACACAAACAAAATTGTTCTTATAAATCGTACATTATAAACAACAGCATCCATACACACAGTATAACTGCAAAAATATGCAACAAGCCTCTTTGCAAAAAGTCAAATACAATCAGCAAGACTTATTCACTAAAAGAATAAAAATTTCTTCTTCTTTTTACCCTTTTTCTTATCAAAAGAAGATTGTTCCTGGCGATTACTGCGAGGCTTATAATTTCCTCTACCACCTTTTTCAACTCGTGAATATGGACGACGACTGCTTTGTGATCTCCTATCTGCCCTTTCAGCTTTTTTTATATCTACACCTGCGACACTCTCTTCATAAAAATATCCCTTGTCATTACCTGTTTCTTGGTCGACTGCTTTCATAGAAAACTTGGCTCTGCCTTTTTCATCATTGCCAATATATTTCACTTTCACATTTTGTCCTTCAACAACAAAAGCACTTGGCTCTATTTCAACATCAGCAAGTTCAGTAATATGCACTAGTCCCGTTCTATCATAGCCAATATCAACTATAACACCAAATGACAAAACACTCTTAACTGTTGCATCAAAAATTTTACCAAATTCTATCTTACCAAGATAGGCATTTATCATTTCTTTTGCAATATTAAGTTCATTATCACTATTTGCAAAAATTGTAATCTCACCATCTTGCGAAATATCAATCTTTGCCTTTGATGCATCACATATTTTTTTGATATTAGCACCACCCTTGCCAATTATATCTGGTATTTGGTCTTTATCTATTGACAAATGAAATACTTTTGGTGCATTAGCATTTAAAGTCCGTCTTGGAGCTTCAAGAGCAGATTGCATTTTTGACATAATGTATAATCTTGCTTTTTTTGCTTGTGCTAATGCATCTTTCATTATCTCCAAAGTAATACCAAATGTTTTAATATCCATTTGTAATGCAGTAATTCCGTCTTTTGTTCCTGCGACCTTAAAATCCATATCACCCAAATGGTCTTCATCGGCCATTATATCTGTAAGAACAGCATAACCATAGTCCTCTTTTATCAATCCCATAGCAACACCAGCAACAGGTGCTTTCAATGGAACGCCCATATCCATCATAGCCATACAGCAACTGCAAACTGTTGCTTGTGATGTAGAACCATCAGAACTGGTTATCTCGCTGACAACACGAATGGTATATGGGAACTCTTCTTTTGAAGGTATGACAGGAGACAAAGCCCTTCTTGCTAAATTTCCGTGTCCTAACTCCCTTCTACCAGGTGCTTTTGGAGGTGTGGCTTCGCCAGCTGAATAACCTGGAAAATTATAATGCAACATAAACCTTTGACTCGTCTTTGTGTCTGTTAAAGAATCTGAAAGTTGTTCGTCATCAGCCGTTCCAAGTGTAGCCACGGCCAATGATTGTGTTAAACCTCTGGAAAAAACAGCAGAGCCATGCACCAATGGTAATACACCAACCCTTACATCTATTGGCCTAACCTCATCTAATTGTCTTCCATCAATTCTAACCTTATCTCTTAAAATCTGTCCTCTAACCACCTCTTCTTGCAATTTTTCGTAAGACAATTTTATGTCAACATCATTCATTTCAACCGGTTCATCACCCTGAAACACCAGTGGCTCGCTTTCACCAAATATTTCACAACAAGGAGTTTCACATTCACCATTACATTCTGTTTCACAAGATTTACTACAGGAACAATCGTTGCAATCACATTTACATTCTTTATCGCCATCTTCACATCCACACTCACATTTGCCATCATCACAGCATTCACATTCACAACCACAATCACCAATTTCCAAACAATAAAGTTCGTCTTTTACCTTACTATAAATGTCATCCAATGTTTGATGTCTCATTTTTTTATCCTTAATCTTGAAAGCTTCCACAACTTCGTCTTTCACAAGGCAACACATTTTTTCATACAATTTACTCCTATCTCTTGGTATAAAAACAACAGATGGCTCTTTGCCTACATTCTTGACAAACTCCTTAATTTGTTCCACTGATTGATTGATGGCATTTTGTGCTACCTCAATGGCACCAAGCATTTCATCTTCACTTAATATTTGAGCCTCACTCTCGACCATTAACACGGCATCCGTTGTTCCTGCAACAACGATGTCAAGTTTGCTATCTTTTGCCTCTTCTATCGTTGGATTGATAATATATTTCCCATCAACATAACCAATACGACAGCCACTTACAATTCCCTGTGTTGGCAGACCAGCCAAAGCAACTGCAACAGATGCACCAACCATTGCAACAATGTCAGGTTCATTTTTACCATCGTATGATAATAAAGTGCAAACAATTTGTGTGTTTCTATAATAGCCATCAACAAATATAGGTCTTAAAGGCCTATCAATTAAACGAGATATTAAAATCTCTCTTTCACTTTGTTTTCCTTCTCTTTTAAAAAAACCACCAGGGATTTTTCCACAAGCATAAGCCTTTTCAATATAATTCACCGTTAGAGGGAAAAAATCAACATCTGGGCTATCCTCTTTCGCAGTGCAAACAACACATAACACACTCGTATCGCCACATCTTGCCAATACAGAGCCATCAGCTTGATTTGCTAAAAAACCAGTTTCTAATGTGATAATCTTATCACCAAAATTAACATTTTGTGTAAATGTTTTAAACATAAATACTAATAATATTACAGATAAATTAACTCAAAAGTGAAAAATAATTTGCAAGCAACTTTTACAATAGTTCCTATAAAACATTATACAATATCAACTATGTCGAAATCTATTGTTAAGATTGAACTAATAAATTTCGTATACCTTCATCCTTCTGTGTTGTCCATAAATCTAACATTATATCACTATCAAATACATCAACATATCTTGTTTTAGTTTTAATGTAATTGTATCTGCATATATCACTAACATGAAACATAGTAGACCGCAAAAAATGTAGAGTTGACATAAAAATATCAACCTTATGTTTCATGGCATAAGCATATATCATAAAAAAAGCTATTCCTCCATATATCGCCAAACCGGTATTATTCTTGCAATTTGTTCTAATAGATATTTCCTGTAAATTTACATCAATACCACTATTTGTTTTTAAATTTAAACTTTTTCTAAAACCAAATATTCCAATCAGCTCATTTTTATTATTATAACCAAAAAACATTGGATATTTATCACTTAAATTATGCAAACATTCGCAGTTAAACATCTCGTTTATATTCAATTTATTGACATCAATATCAGCTCCGTGTTGAAACTTGCAATAATCTGCATATTTATACATTATATCTTCGTATTGTTTCCTATCTTCTCTACAATCAACTACTTGTACTAATTTCAATCGCCTATGTGAAAGTACAAGTTTTCCATTTTCATTAGAAATTGTAAATGGATATTTCTTTACAATTTCTTGATAAACATCGTTAAATACTAAATACTCATCAGCAATAAATCTATTATCACTAACTAGTTTTCTCATAAAGATATAATGACACTATACGACACGAGCACTGACTAAATATTTAAATCTGAAAAAAGAGGCTTCCTATCTTCTCTAATATTAACAACAACTTTACCATCAAGATTGCCCTTTTCAGCCCTCATATATGCATCTTTAATTTGTTCTAAATTATATTCTCTTGCAACATTTATACTTAACTTGCCTAAATGAACCAATCTTGCCATTTTCGCAAATATATCGGTATCAATCAATTCATAGTTGATAACTCTAATTTTTATATCATTTCTTTTTTCTTCAACTTTTTCAAAGGAAATAAACTCGCCACCTTTCTTCACCAAACCAATCAAATCATTCACGGATAAACCTTTTCTTAAATTAAATACCACATCATATTTGCCAGACATTGCTTTTTTCTTTTGAGAAAAACTATCACTATCGATAAATTCTTTAACTCCAAAACCATAAGCCCAGTTCCTTACATCTTTATTATCAACAGCCACAACATCAAAACCACTTCTCACAAGCAAACCCGTAAGCATAATGCCCGTCTCGCTCATTGAATCGTCAACCAAAGCAATACCTTTTTTCTTCCCTTTCTTTTCAAGACTATTAACTGCAAACCAGTTTAATAATGCTGGTGTAGGTATAGATGCTGCCTGTTTAAATGTAAGAGAATAAGGAATAACACTAATATTGTTTTGAGGCACTTTTACATATTCAGCACAGGCACCGTCACGATTATTTACATCTGCAATGCCAAAAACTTTATCACCAATTTCATATTTCTTAACATTCTTACCAACTGCAACAATTCGCCCAGAAAAATCAGAACAAGGGACAAACTCTTTTTTATTTTTATTCTCATTAGATTTAAAAAATTCAAAATCCCTTTCTGTAAAAGATGCAGAATACACAGCAACTAAAACATCATTATCACCAATTGACGGAACATCTCTGTTGTCAACATAGACGTTCTTATACAAATCCTTTTGTGAATTATTTGCATAATGTGCTACCCTCATTTGCTTTGGTAAAGTTGCTTTATAAATAGAGTTTTTATCAAAAGAAATTGTCACATATTTTTCTGCAAACAAAACCAATACAAGAATGCCAGTAAAAAACAATACCTTCTTACTACTTTTTTTCATAAAAATATATGACTAAAATACTTAATATTATTAAGCAAACATCAATAGTAATGCCAAGACCAAGCCAAACAATCCCATTGCTTCTGCAAGACCAGCACCAATAAACATATATTTTGAAATACTACTTTCGGCAGATGGATTACGAGAAATTCCTTCCAAAGCAGATGCAACAACTTTACCAACACCAATTGCAGCGCCGGCAAAAGCAATACCAAGAAGACCAACGGCCAAAAATTTAAATGCTTGAGCATCCATAGTAAAATCCATTAAATACATTTTTATTCAATTAAATATTTTTTAAATGCAAATGTTTTTTGTAAAAACAAAATAACACATACAATCTATATCACATTACTTATATTAAAAAGTAGTATTAACTATTTTAAATTGTTATTTTAGTTAAATAACATTTACAGAACAGAAAAAAAATTATTTGATGTTTTTTTTTGTATTTTTATTTTATGCAGGCAACACAAGAAAAAATACAAGCAGACTTGAAGCAAAGTAAGGAAAAATTGAAAGTTTTTCTCAAGAACATTAACAATAGCCAATTTCAAGATTTAAATTACAGTATAAAAATTAATATTATTCTTAATTGTTGTATTTTTAATAAAAAATAAAAAAGCCATCAAACTTAGCTACGACCTACTCTCCCAGATTTTGAAATCAAGTACCATTGGCGATGATGCGTTTCACTTTGGAGTTCGGAATGGGATCCGGTGGTTCCACATCTCTATAATAGCTAAGATTGATGGCATATCAATCTCAAAAGAATATAGACAATCCATAATATTAAAGTCAAATAATATATCTACAAAACTAAAAGTAGATATAACACCACATTAACTTTAAATCAACACTAAAATAGTTTTTACACTACACACGCAGTGAAAAACCAAATATAAATCAATCAGGTTATTAGTAATGGTCAGCTCAACACATTGCTGTACTTACACCCCCATCCTATCAACGTCGTAGTCTACGACAACCCTAATTGGGAAACCTTATCTTGCAGTATGTTTCGTGCTTATATGCTTTCAGCACTTATCACTTCCGTGCGTGGCTACCCAGCGATGCCCCTGGCGGAACAACTGGCACACTATTGGCACGTCCAACTCGGTCCTCTCGTACTAAAGTCGGGTCTGCTCAAGTTTCCTAACGCCCACAGTAGATAGGGACCAAACTGTCTCACAACGTTCTGAACCCAACTCACG
>JAFSXM010000009.1 GCA_017444095.1 Rickettsiales bacterium
ACCAAAAAGCAACCAAGTATTGCCCTACAAACAATCCAAGCACAGATTCTGGTTGTGCTACACAAGTCAGTGCCACCAACCACTACGAATGCACATTTGTCGCAGGAACAAGAAGTGGAAATTGTGTGGAACAACGCAAAATTACAGGATACAAGATTGTATATACCGATCCTTATGATTTCGATAACAATGGCAATAATGTTACGAAAGAGTTATTTAATTCAAGTTTATTGACAGTCGTCAGTGACTTTGCCAAAAAGCAAGTTTGTACTCTCACAGGTACATATTCGTATAAACTGGCAATGTGTTATAAGTTACAACAATCGAACGGAAATTATTCAGAGGAACAATGTGCTGATTGTAGTGGATTTAAATATGGAGCAAATGTAGCGGGTTACTCGCTAGGCGGATGTGATGTTGCAAAGGTAGGCGTTTCATGGACAGCTAAAGCAAACAGAGCGACATGTATCGATCAAACATTAAAGTACAAAATTGCAGACGTATCAGGCAAAGATCAATGTATTGGTACCATAGATTATATGTTTTGTACCAACATCAGTGCTTCTAAATGTGTGAAAAAATATCAGAATGGATATCCATTTCTATGTGAGTTCCAATTTCCAAGCCACAAGCTACAAAAATGTAAAATATTAAAAATGTACAACATCAAATATTGCCCTACAAACAATCCAAGCACAGATTCTGGTTGTGCTACACAAGTCAGTGCCACCAACCACTACGAATGCACATTTGTCGCAGGGAGTAGAAGTGGTGATTGCACCGATGTGCGAGAAACCAAGTATTGTTCTTCAAACAATCCAAGCACAGATACGAACTGCACAACAGACCCCGACATAACCAACCACTACGAATGCACATTTGTCGCAGGAACAAGAAGTGGAAATTGTACAGAACAAAAAGCAACCAAGTATTGCCCTACAAACAATCCAAGCAACGATTCTGGTTGTGCTACACAAGTCAGTACCACCAACTACTACAAATGCACCTTTGTTGCAGGTAATAGAAGTGGGAATTGCACTCAAATGCAATATTGTAATGCGGACACAAGTTGTGCTATAAGTGACCGGGGACTTTTTCGTTGCAATAGACATTATGGTCATATAGCATTTAATGTATTGGACGGTTTGTCATGTCAACACAATAATATAAATTGCTGTCAAACATTATTATATTGCGAAGTAATTGATGGCAAATTTGATAAAAATCGGTGTGGTAAGTGCCATGTAAAAATGATAGACGAAAGCTACCATGCGTATATGAATGCTTATGATTACACATATTTAGTAACATGTGAATATAATGGTATTGTCGTATCATTTAAATATAGTAATTTATTATCTACTATACATAACACCATCGAATCGCGTTATTATGTATAATCAATTTTATCAACCAACCCTCTTTAGAGTTGTGATTACAAGTGCACAAACAATGGTTGTCATAGGAACTCGGATTGCACAGACTTAATACAAAGAGGAGTCAACAAAAATGCTTGCGACATCTTCGATGCCAGCTATTATTGCCTTGATATTGACGGAATAATTGTAGAATGTTCATAGAATATAAAAAATCAAGAGTTTTCACAACATGGCTCCACAGAGCACAACAGAGCTCTTTGATTAAATAAACTCTTGATTTTTACTATAACAACAGTCGGTAAGAAGTTGTATTGGTGAATACTCTAACAAGATAATTACCAACACATTACTAATCAATAAAGTGATTTATGTCATTTATCAAGAGTTTGTTTTAACAGAGCATCTAAATAAGATTAAATATCTTGTTTTTTATTTTTTTTACATTTAATATCTAACAAAGATAATGTTGTTTTTTTATGCATCGTATTTTTATTTTTGTTATTAGCCTTGTCAGTTTTTGTTTGCTTAATAATCGTTCTTATGCCAATGGTTATACAAAAGCAGTTAAAAATAACAGAATAGCAGAAGTACAAAAGTTAAATAAACAAAATGTCCAAAAAAGTAATAATAATAAAAAACAAAGGACTAAAATAGTTGGTGTTATTGGAGACAGACTGCCAAATGAAAACAATCAGCACGATTATACACATTGGCCAATTTATGCAATGAGATATCAGTACATAGATAATTTTGCAAAAGTATGTAAAGATAATAATATTGCTTTTGTTATGTTGCCGGATGATTTATCACAAACTGATAAGTTCATCAATGCTGTTGATGCAATAGTTTTAACTGGTGGCGGTGATGACCCAACAGGTGTTCGTGATAAATTTGAAAAAGAGATATTATTAGGGGTGATGAAGCAAAAAAAACAAGTATTTGGTATATGCCGTGGATTGCAAATGATAAACCTTTTTCTTGGTGGTGAAATTGTAAGTCTGAAAGACACAATAACAACAAATGAAAATCATAAGCAAGCATCTTATTGTTTAACTTGCGATAAGACAGTTCATGATGTTAACTTAAACAGAAAATCAATGATAGGTAGAATTTTAAAAACAGATAAAATTGATGTTAATTCTAATCATAATTTTATAGTTGGAAAGCTTGCTGATGGGGTTATTATTACCGGCAAGTCGCCTGATGGTGTTCCAGAAGTGCTTGAAATACCAAGTTATGAAAAATATTTATTGGCAGTGCAATGGCATCCAGAATTTTTGGCTACAAAATACGATGAAAAGCTTATAAAATCTTTCTGTGATGCCGTAGAAAGGAATAAATAATCCTTTTTCTATTTTAAGAATGTGTAATTTACATTAAGCTATATTACTTTTGAAGCATAGTTAAAACATCGTTGAGTATAATTGTTGCAGACATATCGTCATCATAATTGGTACTATTTGTTTTATAATGATTGTTATTTTTACCATGACTAAATAATTTTTGTTTGTTATAGATATTACGATTTGCAAATTTTGTAGTAAATCGTTCATCTAACAATAACACTGGCAATATTTTATTTATATTTTCTGCAACTGGTAGAATTATATCGCAATTTTCGTGTAAATCTCCGTCTAATGTCTTTGGCAACCCAAAGACAATAGCGATAGGGTGATATATTTTTATTTGTGTTGTTAGAGCTTCTATTATTTTATCTTTATTAAGCCAATTGCCAATTAAAACATCTTTTGGAAAAGCTACAAGACCGGCTTTATCACTGACTGCAATGCCAATTTTTTTTGTTCCAAAATCCACCGCCATTATTGTTTTATCACTGACATTGTTATTGATAATTTGAAGAACCTTTTGTTTGAATGCAATAATATCTTGCAATTGTTGTAAAATACTAATTTTATCCATAGATAAAATAATAAATACAAGCAGAGAAAATTTCCTCTTGTAATACTAACGTTTTGAGAATTGTTCTTTCTTTCTTGCCTTTTTTAAGCCATACTTTTTTGGCTCAACCTGTCTTGCATCACGAGTTAAATAGCTATTCTTCCTAAGAATTGCAGAAAACTCTTCCGACAACAATGCCAAACACTTTGACAAACCAAGTTTAAGTGCATCTGATTGTCCTGTTTTTCCACCACCAAACACTTCGGCATTTACAACATAACCACTTTTAATACCCAACAATGCAAATGGAGCAAAGACTGCTTGCTGATGAATTAACTTTGTAAAATATTTCTTATATTCCATTTTATTAACACTAATGGCAATATCGCCATTTGTCTTTGCACAAGCAACTTTTGCAATTGATTGTTTTCTTCTTCCGGTTGCTCTTATAACATCGCTTGATGATGTAATCTTTGTTTTGACAGCTTTACTCTCATTCTTCTTTACACTTGTTGTTATCTTTTGTTTAACCACAACAGACTTTTTATCATCTGTCTTTACACTAACCTTTGGTTCAGCAATAGCTTTTTTCACTTTCGCACTCGCAACTTTTGTTGCCTTATTTACTTCTTTTGCAGAAAATGTCTTTTTGATCGCAGTTTTCTTTACTGCAGTTGTCTGTTTTTTTGATTCTTTTTTTGCTGTCATACTAAATTACATTTTTTCTATTTAACTTACTAAATTTAATCACTGATGGATTTTGGGCAACTTGCTGATGTTCATTTCCAGCATACAAATATAAATTCTTTGCAACAAGCTTATAGCTCATTTTACATCTACCCAACATACGAGAAACTGCAATTCTTAACAAATCACAAGGTTTTTTACCCTCTCTAACTTCTTTCGCAGTTCTAATTCTAACATTACCAACATAATCACTATGATCGCGATATTTCTTTTGAAGTTCTTTATTTCCAGTAAACCTAATCTTACCACAATTTACAACAACAATTTTATCACCATCATCAGTATTAGGAGTATATGTGGCCAAATGTTTTCCATTCAAACGATGAACTAAATATGCAGCTAATCTGCCAACAACTGCATTTTCTGCATCAATTAATATCCACTTTTTTTCAACATCTTTATGTGATGTAGCATTGGTTTTATTGTTTGTAATTTTACACTTCACTACACCAAGTTTCTTGCTTTGAACTTTTTTTAATCGCAAATTATCTTCTCTTTTTTCTTTTTTTTCAAATGTCTTAGGC
Organism: Rickettsiales bacterium; assembly: GCA_017444095.1. Taxonomy (GTDB): domain Bacteria; phylum Pseudomonadota; class Alphaproteobacteria; order Rickettsiales; family Deianiraeaceae; genus UBA4311. The sequence goes on from JAFSXM010000009.1 coordinate 4,550, forward strand.
ATAATTATTTTTTCCTTAAACCAAGCATCTCTATAACTTTATTATATTCATTTTCGTTTGTTCTTTTTAAATACTTCATAAACTTATTCCTTTTTGCAACAAGAATAAGTAATGCATAACGAGCTGATTTGTCATTATGATTTGCCTTTATATGTTCTGTTAAATACATTATCCTTTGTGTTAAAAGTGCAATTTGCACACTTGAAGAACCTGTATCTGTTGCATTAATCGCAAACTGCTTAATAATATTCTGTTTATTCTCCAAAAATGTTTCAACTGACATACAATTTTATGAGCTAAAAGATAAAAATAATAGTCAAGAAAAAATATCTTTATATGTTATAATGTTTATTTACCACACCACCCATCAACACAAGTATATTTGCTATATGTAAAAAATATATCCATACTAACAACGAAGCTGTTTGTCTTCAATGGACAACAAACTGGTTTCGCTTAGTGAATTTTTAATTTTTTCTTCTTCTTGAAAAAGTTTTTCATATTTAGATATAGCATTGTATAACATCACCATACTATCAATATAATTATTCTGGTTACTCATATTTTCTAATATTTTCTCATAGAGATCATTAATTTTATTAATAAATAAAGAATGTTTCCAATATGAGCTTCTTTCGTTTAATAATTTATGTGAATTATCGTTAAAGAAACACTTTTTTTTCTTGCCAAAAATATCATTTATTTTATTTTGAAATTTTTCTTCAATTTTTACCTTACAACGATTGACAATTTCTTCTTGTTTAGGATAATCATTCGGGATATTGATTCCTTCTTTTTCGCACATATCTTTTATTAATTCTGCAAACTCATATAGAGTTGGAAAAGTTATTTCTTTGTTTCGTTCATCTCTAAAAGGTATATTTATATGATTAAAAGTATCAAGTTGCATATTGACAATATTATTCATATTTTCGGCAATTTCTTTTAATCTTTGTTGTCTTGAGTTGTGATATTTTTGACCATTAAAGTTTTGTGTTTCTTCGACTTTTCCAGATATGTTTATGAACAAGGATTTAATTCCAAGATGCTTTTGGTTTTTTTGAATCAACCATTCGTTGTTTTCTATACTAAAGCAAAAATTGTCATTTATGATATCATTGTAAAATTGTTGGTATTTATTTTCTTTTTTATACCTATCAATATCAACTTTAATTCTTTTATCATTACCGTAAACACAACATTCGTCTTTATCGTTAATCGACAAATATTTGTCTTTCGTGTATCTTGTTAAATCTGCTTTTTCATTGTAATATTTATGCATAAAATCGTCTGTAAACTCAAATTTAATGTTATCACCTTTTTTTATTCCTTGTTTTGCTTTCTGTATTGCTGAATTTAAAATCTTTTTCCATCTTGTATCAGAATTTTTGAGATGATTTAAAAAATTGATTTCATTCTCATTTCTGTTTTTTTTATCATCCAAGTAATCTTTAATTCCTGTTGTTACAAGTCTTTTATTATTATCAAAGGTTAGTTGTGTTTTTTTGCTCATTATGTTTTTCTTAAACATATGTTTAATTTTATAACCATCGTCAATAATAAAACCTATACTTCTGTTTGCAAAAGGATCTGCTTCATATAATCCATTTTCATTTTTATATGAAGAACTGACAGATATATCATCATCTTTGTCAGTATCCATAAGTGTTTCATAACAATCTTTAAGAGTGACATTGTTTTTTTTAAGATTGTGTGCGTCTATAAAATGATAAATGATATATTCATCACCTCCTGGTGTAGTTTTAAAACCAAAATCATCAATATCAAGGTTATTGCTGTCTTTCATAAAGAAAATTTGTTTGTTTATAACAATTATTATTGATTTATCAATAATTTTTTCTTAAATCACATTGATGAAACTATTATGTGCTGATTATTCCAAATCAATCGCCTTTGATAATGCTGATACACCAATTGGTGTTGCCATTCTTGCACCACCGATGCCGTGCTCAACGACAACACAGACGGCATAACGAGGATTATCGTATGGTGCAAATCCAACAAATAAAGCATGGTCGTGTTTTTTCATTTCAATTTTTCCAGATAACATATCTTTGGCATTTAATCTTTCTGAAACAACTTGTGCTGTTCCTGTTTTTCCACATATACCATATTTTTTTTTTGCCATACCGCGAGCTATACCATAAGGCTCATTTAATACAGAAAATAGACCTTTTCTTACGATTTGTAAAGCATTTTCATCAAATCCAAGATTTGATATTTTTTTATTATAATTAGAAAATTTATAGTTTGGAATAATTTTTTTGCCACTTGCCACTCTTGCGATCATTGTTGCTAATTGAATTGGAGTTACCGACACATAACCCTGACCAATTATACAATTAGCATTATCGCCGGCATACCACCTTTGATTATATGTTTTTCTTTTCCAGATCTTATTTGGTATTAAGCCTTGTAGCTCTTCTTGAAAATCAGGCATAAGTTTTTGATTAAAACCAAGTTGGTATGCTGTATCATAAATATCATCAATGTCCAACATTGTGCTTAAATGGTAGAAATAACAATTACAAGATTGGGCTATAGCTGTATTAAAATCAATCCAACCATGTCCACCATCCTTGTGTTTCCAGCAATGTTTTACAATTTTACCAATTTTGTATGTACCAGTGCATTCAAATTTTTGTTGTGGGTTTATGATACCATTACTAAGCCCAAGTATTGACGAGACTATTTTGAAAGTTGAGCCCGGTGGATAAATTGAAGCTAAGTTTTTGTTTAAGAACAAACCTGTTGAGTTTTCATTACTTTTAATAAAGCCATTCCATTCGTCATCATTTACACCTCTGGCGGTTATATTTGGATCCATTGTTGGCATAGAGACTATAGCAAGTATATCTCCATTTGAAACATCTAACACTACGGCAGAGCCATTTTTTCCATACATTTGTTCTGACACATAATTTTGCAATCTTTGGTCTATTGTTATTTTTATATCATTACCATTTTTTTCTTTTATTATCATTTTTTCATCTACTTTTTGTCCTATTGCATTAACAATATTGTACTTTGAACCAATTGAGCCACCAATGGTAATGTCTTCAATTCTTTCGACACCAGAAATGCCGATTTTATAATCGTTATTTAATTTTAAAAGTTTGTCTCCTTTATCTTGTGAGTGTAATACATATCCTACTATACAAGGAGTTGATTGACCGAATTGATAATGCCTTACATAATATTTTTTTAACTCAATGTGTTTTAGATAAACAAGATTAAATCTTAATTTTAACAATTCTTTTTTATTCAAGTTTCTTGCAATTACAAACATCCCGATATTACCTTTTGAAATGTTTTTATTTAATTTTGTCAAAAATGGTTTTTCACGATTTAAATCTTTACCAATGATTTTATACACTTTGTATATTTCTCGCATATAATCTTTATTCTTTCTTTGTTTAAAATAAACTATTTTGTAATCGATTTTATTGCCAGCAATTTCTACATCATTTCTATCAAGAATTCGTCCTCTTTTTGGAATAATATAATCTAATCTTCTGGAATTTTTATTAGATAAATTCCTATATTTTAAATTATCCAATATCTGCATTTTAAATAATTTAAGTAATAAAACACCAATACATCCAAACTCAACACCTCTAATTATCAGCATTCTTCGTTTTATAAAAGATAGTTTTAATGTATCTTTATCCCGCATTATGAATATAATTGACAAAAGCCTTTTCTTTTGGAAAAGTCAATAAAAAAGAAAGTTTTGCAATATAGATAAGATATTTTTTTCTGAATAAAAAGAAACTAAGTGCGGTGTAAATTGGACTTCATTTGGCATCGTTTAATAATAGTTGATGCTCAAAATTATGCAATCTATTTTTGAGGTATTCATTTTAAGTCAATTTACAACACCTCAATATAATTTCATAGTATAACTTTATTAAATCTTGCATATCTTGTAAAGATGTATATTCATTTGGTTGATGCGATAAATTGCCCTTTAAACCAAATTCACAAACATCAGGACAAATTCTTTTAATGTATTCTCCATCGGAAACACCTCTGCTTTTTCTAAACCTGAAATTAGGATTATAAGTTTTAATTACATCAGTAATTATTTTAATAAACTTACTTTTTTTATTCGTTTCCCAGCCATCCCTCTCAACGATAATTTTAAGCTCATATTTTTTACCACAAATCTTTTTACAAATATTTTCAATTTTATTGGCAATTTCATTGCTTGTTTCTTTAAAAAATCTTACATTGCCAAAAATTTCTGCTTTATCAAGTATAACATTTACATTCTTATTTTGTGCTTCTATACCAAGAATTTCCAAATTCGTCATTGCATCATCGTATTTTATTTCTTTTAATTTTTGACATAAAATAACACTTTTTTGAACTGGATTATCAAATGCATTTAAATTTGCAACATGGGCTGATTTACCAAAAATTTCTATTCTAAACAATAAACTGCCACCATTACTAACCATAACGGAGTTAAGTTTGTCTATGTCTATATTTGCTACATTACAAGATGGCTCTGCTAATATACACCAGTCAAAGCTTTCACCTTTGCTAATAAGATAATCAATCATTCTATTTGTTCCATTTATGCATTTATCTTCCTCATCTCCTGTTAATAAAACTGAAAGGTTAATATTGTCCAATACTTCTGGATTTTCTTGTAAAATCTTTTTAATACTGCCGAAGAAACAAGCAACACCGCCAAGCATATCAACTGTTCCACGACCATAAATTTTATTGCCAACAACCTCCCCACAAGGATTATAGTTCCAATTATTACCTCTGGCCACAACATCGCAGTGTCCTGCGAAACAAAGAGTTTTTTTTGATTTGCCATCTTTTTTCTTTAAGACAGCATATAGATTGGCAACATCTTCAAAAATTTGAAAATCACAAACAAAACCAAGTTTTTCTAATTCTTGACAGCAAAACCTTACACACTCAATATCTGGTTTATAATCAATATTATTACCATTAAAAGATAATAATTTTAACAAAAAGTCTACATTCTCTTCCATAAGACAAACATTAAACAAAAATACACAAATATTATTCTTTCATATCTATATTCCTCTTAATTCTTTTATTACATATTGTCGCAAGAATGGCAAAAAATAATGACATTATCATAAAGATGGAGAAGAAATTTATGCCTTCCATCTTTGGATATAAACCGCCAAATCTGCTTGAAATAAAAATAGATAAACACAATTCTAATGATACAATACCATAAGTGGTTGATAAATATCTCTTTGGCGAAAGTTTGCATATTAACGAGTTTAATGCCGGCATCATATAAATTTCACCTATTGTTTGGCATAATACAGATATCATCACCCAAATAACAGAAACATTTATACCATTCTTTAAAGCATAACTAATTGCAATCATTACTGCATAAGCAATAAACATCATATACAAACTTATTGCAAATTTTGCATTGTAAGAAGGTTCTTTACCTTTTTGTTGTAATTTTCTGCAATAAACACCAAAAAGAGGAGTCCCGAAGATAATAACACAAGGATTTATAATTTGAAACCAAATAGTTGGTATTTTCCATCCAAGGATAGTTTTATCGATTTCACTATCAACCAATAAAGTCATACCGATGCCAATTTGTTCTTCGCAGATGTCATAACACGAAACAAAAAGTAGCATAAAACCGAGAGTAAGTAACTTTCTTTTCTCTATTGTTGTAAGAGGTGATTTATCTTGTTCCTTTTTACGAATTGGAATGGTTCCAATGTCTCCAAGAGTTTTTTTTGCTGTCAAAAAATAAACAATTTGCCCAATCAATATACCAATTGAGGAAATAAAAAAAGTATAATTATATCCATATTTTTCTGCAACATATCCACAAATTAAAATTGATAAAAACCCACCAATTCTTGCTGAAATGAAAAAAATTCTATACCCAGCATCTCTTTGTGCATCATTGTCTTTTTGATTATAAACAAGACCAACCATAGGATACATTCCTGCTCGCATTAGTCCTGTTGCAATGATAATAAACATCATTGATGGAATTAAAAGTTCCTTAATACCTGAACTTAAAATCAGCAAGCCAATTAAACGGCTCCAAGAGCCTATGGCAATTGCCTTTCGCAAGCTCAACCATCGGTCGGTAATATATCCTCCAATGCAAGGTGCAAAATATGCTAAGGCACCAAACCAACCATATAAATAAGAGGCATCTGTTTTGGAATAAAGCAGTTGCTTTATCAAATATAAAATAAAGCAAGACCGCATCCCAGTAAATGAAAATCGTTCCCATATGTCAATCATAGCTATTGTATATACACCGCTTGGCTGACGAAATTTTTTAAAAATACTCATAGCAATACTTATTGAACGAGAATATATTATTTATGAACTGATATTGTTAGATTATAAATTTAATATCTCAATTACATTCATTACACCGAAGAAAATCAGCACAGCACCAGCAATTTTATCAACAACCCAAGCATACTTACCAAATAATTTCCATAATTTTAGGAAATATACACCACAAGCAACGATAAAAAAGCTTAAAAAGCTCATTACCGGAACTGAAAATAGCAACAAACAATATCCTGCTCCACTATCTACATATTTATAAAATTGAGAAATAACACTTATAATTACTGTTGCAATACCGATGTTTGTAAATGTAATTAAAAAACCACTCTTATAAGACAGCCAATTTGTTCTGGATTGCCTTACACCATCAATAGAATATTCTTTTGGTTTAGACAAAAGCATACGGATGGCAAAATAAAACAAAACTCCCATACCAACAAGTTGTGCTCCTTTAAAGATTGTTTCATATTTTTCTAATGTTGTGCAAAAGAAAAAACCAATCAAAGCAGAAATAGCATCACTTGTGGCCGCACCTAATGCTGTAAAAATACCGCTCAATAATGAACGATTTTTGATTGTATTATTGGCAGTAGTGACAAATGTTACACCGGGTGAAATATCAAACAGAAACAATGTCATTAAATAAATTAAATACCAAGAAAAATTTAAATCTGTCATAAAAATACCCTTAAACTACTACATATTCGCACATTTATTTTTTGTTGTATCTTCTAATGATACATTTTCCTTCACAAACACAACATTTTTTATACATCCGTCTTTTTCAGCGAAAGATTGATTAGAGATTTCTGTAAAATCTTTTCCTGTATTTATATCGATGGATTTGTTTGCTTCGATAATAGTTTCACCGCCGATACTTGCGGATTTAATATAATCATTGTTAATATTAACCTTTACATCAATAATTTTTCCGTTTTTTTGTCTTACTGCTATATTTTTATCTTTTTGCATTGTTGCTTTTTTTATTCCATAAGCCAAACTGCCAGAGCCACAAGCATTTTCATAATAAATCGTATCTACATCTTTAACCCAAACAAATGGATTTATTGTATTGGTTGAAAAATCACTCCATATTACACCAACTGCTTGTTCATTTTGCAGTCCAAGGGCTTTAATTATCTCTTTTGCCTTTCTTTTGCAAATAGCTTCATTTTCCATTGGAAATTTTGAATTATCAATTAGTATATGGGTTATTCCGTCAAGCTTAATAACATCCACACTCGCCATTGCATTAACTTTTTTTCTAATGATTGAACTTGATGTTTCAGGCCAGATATCTGTTTCTTGTAAAATTATTTTGTTTATTTGTTTTGTTTGTATGACATTGGCTATATTTTTATCTAATGGAATATCTACATTAGAATAATATTTTTTATTGCCACTTTGGTTAATATCGATTTTTGCTGTCAAAATATTATTATTCCCAGAGCACATCATTGGAAATTCAACATCATCAACAAGCTTGTTATCAAATAAATAACAAGCAAAAGCACGACTTGCATTACCACAAAATTCATCACCTGCCATTTGAATTTTCCAAACTTTTTGCATTTTGCCATCAATTTCTTTCTTAACTTGTGTTAAAAATCCAACCTGCTCTACTTCTCGATTGGCTTTTATAATTGCATCGTTAATTTTCTTTCTCAAAGCAATGTCGCTGACATCAATGTCTGTATTAGAAACTAATGCCGTTACATTACCAGATGGGTCAAGAATTGTATAATTTATCAATTTACCATTAACAATAATTTGTTTTTCATTAAAACTTTTATTACTTTTCATACATCACACTTTAAAACACTTAAAAAAAATAAAAATACGGGAATTAAAAATTAAAAAGTTATCAACACAAAAACCTCCCAATTTTTGTGTCTTAAATGTGATGATGATTTAATGCATTATTTGATGCAGAATACCCATTGGCAATGAATAATAATTTATCAAATGTTAAACCAATAAGTTTCATGCATAGGTATGCTATATTGTGAAATATTTTTGTCAAGGGATTTTTGGGTAATAACATACTTAACCATTACATCCACTTTTTTTTCACCCAACAATCAATCTCCTCATATACCTCTCCATCCACTCAAAATCTGGTTCGCCTTGCGGGGTGGTGGGGAGCAAAACCATTTCGTCTTTTATTTTTTCTAAAATCCTTGCTCTACCATAAGAATATTGATATATTACTTGATTTAACATAGTACAAACAAAGAGTGCAGAATACTTATTCATTTTTTCATTTCTTAAAGCATAAATCTTTACACCAGCGATAAAATCTTTATTTTGATAAAAAGCATAAAGTCCTTCCGCACCAATAGTAATACAATTTCCATTATTTAAAAAACTTCCATCTTCAAGTTTTATCAAATCAGTTATTCCATTATTTTCACTTGTTCTTGTGATGTATAAAAAATCGCCTTGTTCTGGATCAAGCATTGTTTTTGTTGTTTTACATTCAAAAACATCCCCAACCCTAAACTCCTTCCACTTTTCACATTTCAGGACTAGGCGGTTTTTCAGAGAGAGAGAGAGTAGTGCTGGCGCACTGGCTTTGATTTCTTCAATGACTTTGTTATAAATCTTTTTTATGTAATCTTCCATAAATTGCCAATCAATTTGTCCGTCTGGGGTGGTGGGGAGAGAAAAAGTTGAATTCAACATTTTATCAAGGTTCCATTTTCTGCCATATCCAAACTTATATTTTTCAAATTCAATTATAGAACAAAAGAACAATGCAATATATTTATTCAACTGATGATTTTTTAAAGTTAAAATA
>JAFSXM010000010.1 GCA_017444095.1 Rickettsiales bacterium
GCGAAAACAATTAGCGGAAATTGCACAGAAAGGAGTTATAAATATTGCACTGACTCAAATGCAACAACTTGTGCAAGTACCCCAACTAACACATCTTACACTTACGATTGTAAATTCTATGGCTCAACAAAGAAGAGTTGTAAGACGAAGAGTGTAATTTACCGCTATTGTGCCGCAAGCGGCATTGGATATGGTAATTGCAACTTTTCTCCTCAATCAAAAACTGAGAAGTATTATTGTCCTTTCATTGATTTCCTACAAGCTGGAGATTGTGAGACGAAGAGTGTATCAACACTAACATGCACAAATAACACAGCTGGAAATACCTGTTCCAAGAGTAGTAGTATTACGACAGGCAACTATTCCTGTTCAACTATTGATGATATTATTGTAGGTACATGTGATCAGTATGTAGAGAAATATTGTAACAACAACTCGGGAACATGTAATACATCAGATGATGCATATTATTGCCCAACAGTACTAAATACAGCGAAAACAATTAGCGGTTCTTGCACGGCAAGATCTTATAAATATTGCAGGACCTCAAATGCAGAATATTGTAAAAATACCCCAACGAGCGCATATGATATATACTATTGTAAATTCTATGGCTCAACAAGTAAGAGTTGTGAGACGAAGAGTGTATCAACACTAACATGCACAAATAACACAGCTGGAAATATCTGTTCCAAGAGTAATGATTGTATAGGCTGCTATTCCTGTGTAACGGTTGATAATATTATTATAGGATGTAACTGATACATATCGTAACAACGGCTCTGGAACATGTAATACATCAGATGATGCATATTATTGTCCAACAGTACTAAATAATACAATTAGCGGAACTTGTACAGCAAGGAGTTATAAATATTGCAAAACTGGACTAACAGACACTTCAACAACAAATTGTGCATATACACCAACTAACACATCTTACACTTACAATTGTAAATTCGATATCCAAACTTTCCCTTTCAAAGATTATGGAAAATCAAAAAAGACCCATTGTGATGGGAAAATTGCGAAGTTTTGTGGCAATAATGATGCACTCACAAAATGTGATGACAATAGTAATGATTATTTATGCGACACGGTAAATAATTTGATATTGTCTTGCAATAGATATTTACGCCAATACTGCATAAACACCAGTGGTAAATGTAATGTATGGACTGGGCAAGGCACAAAGCACATGTGTGCCGTTAATAACACTAATGATATTTTAAAGTGTGAAGCGGTATAAAAGTATTATTGTCCTTTCGTTGGAAATTTATATGCTGGAGATTGTCGAATAGCAAGTTCTGCATCAAAATGCTGTCGCGATACAGAATGTAATTCAACAATAGATGAAGCCACAACCCAATATAAGTGCCAATCTCGCTCTGGCTATTGGTGTTTTTTTGTTGACGATATACTTACAAAATGCTATTAGCACTAACAATTAACCTTGAAAATAAAAAAGAAAAAAAATAACTTATACCAAATGCATAAAGAACAAAAAACTTTTGATAAATTGAAAGAAGCAATCAGGACAAATAAGCCATTTGTATTTTTTGTATGTTTAGTTTTTGTATTCATACTTTATGCAAATGACAAGTTTAGAGCTACATTTACATCAGTCGCTCAAATATGCACTGGTATAGGTGCAATAGTTGCATTATTTGCAAATGTTAGACAAATTGATAGACAAAATAAAATAGAAGAAGAAAGAATAAATGTTAAATGGAGAAGAAGAGTTTTTGTCTCAATAATAAATGAATATTTTTATAATAAAAACATCAAGAAATCATCATCTCTATTAGAGGAAATTGCAGATAAACATAACATTTCCGTAAAAACTATCAAAAAAATGCAATTAGTGTATAGTGAAATAGAAAAGCAAGATTTTAGCATTTTTGAATTATCTAATAATATCTATCACGGACAATATGACGATGAACTTGAAGGATGCTTTTTATAGCATATCAATATATGTCATATTGCGAAGTTTATATTTTCCAATTGCAACAAAAACATATTATTATTATAATAATAATGTATGTATAGAATTTTTAAACAGTCATTTTCATTGATAGAACTATGTTTATACATTGTTGCCGTAGGAGCCATTATTTCTACAATTTCACGAGGTATTAAAGTAATTGAAAATGCAAGAACACAGAGAGCAATAGAGGAAATAGAATATTATAATAAAGCAAATAGCGAATTTGTTATTAGATATGGAGCACTACCGGGTTTGTTAACAAAGGAAAAATGTAAATCATTTATTGATTTTATGAACTATTGTGTAAAAGATGGCACAATTAATGCAACAACCAATGAAAATTTGTTTAACGATGAGAAATGTGATAAAGATCTTGGTTGTTTAATAACAAAAAATGGCTCTTTTGGCACAGAAGATGTTATTACGAATTTTTTAACACCAATGAGATATTTAAAACAAGCTGGTTTAATAGATACAATTAACTATAATCTCAAAACAAAAATCAACTGCCCTGATAGTGAAGATACACATTGTGATAGAACACAATATAGTAAACGAGTATGGGCAAAATCAAGGATAGCAAATCATGTATATGTAAATATATATAATTATTACAACAAAGATAAATTAACTGATGTACCATTTTTATTTAGTGGTCAAAAACTTATGGGTCATACGATAAATTCCGGACAAGCATATGATAATTATGGTAAATTAGTAAAATCAAAGGGGCAATATTTAATATATCATACTTTTTCATCTTCTCAAAAAGAAGTAGCAAATGTGAATATTGTAGACAAAATTGATAAAAAAATAGATGATGGCAAACCATTAACGGGTAGATTGACGACATACTCAACAAGTGATTTTTCAAACTTCAATGCAAGTAGTTATGCAAGATGTATAACTCTTGACCCAAAGAACAAAGATGCCATAGAGAAAGCTACTTACAACACAACAGGCAATTCTGGCGAATGTAGCTTTATTTATCTTTTAGACGATATGTATGATTTTATAAAAGAACCAATTTTAGATGCATCAAATATGCAATAAAAAATAATAAATTACTTACTTATAATGATTAATTCCTTCTTAACATTTTGTAAAAATGTTAAATATCCATAAGGTTTAGCTGTCTCTTTTGCGACTTTAATAGCATTATCTATTAAATACACAATTCTGTCGACGATCTTGTCTTCATTAGCTACTACTTTAACATACATCTTATTATCATCCGGATTAAGCCAATTATTAACGATAAATATGTTTTTTTCCAAATCAAAATCTTTGTCAAAATTATTCATTATAGGTATAAATTGCTGTTTATAGTTTTTCGCATCGTCATCGTTTCTATCCACCAAACAATCATCAACAACATCAAATACTCTTTTAAATATTGAATAATAAATTTTATTTATGGCATTATGTTGTGCTGATTGCAGAATATCTCCTATATTGCCAACATTATCGGCAACACCAACTCCTGTAAAATTATATTCTTCATTACTTACATTCATCCAAGATGGCTTTGTTATTAAAAAATCATCAGGTTTATAAATTTTCTTTGCACAAGAAATAAAACAACAACAACACGAAAAAAATAAACACAATCTAATCGTATTTACAAAAACCCGCATAATGGTTTGCAAAGATACTCTAAGCAATCTTTTTTCTTTCAATGGATGCTTTATTCCATTCTAACGGAACACCATTGGCATCAAGCAACAATGTCTTTGAAGCTTTATCTTGAACTGCCATATAATTTCTAAATCCAATAGCCTTGCCAATAAATCTTGCAGGCACGACCTCAACTTCCTTGCCGTTATACATTACAACATTTTTTGTCGTCGCAGTTCTGTTTGTTTTTGCATTCTTTGAAACATTTGGTGCCATAAACAAAGTAAAATCAAAATTCAGTACAGAAATCATTTATTTTTAATAAAAAGCAAGTTTTTATTTTTTTAAATTGCTATGATAAAACAAACACTTGATAAATGAATTAAATTATTGTATTGATGATTACTAATGTATGGCTAATTGTTTTGTTAAATATATTTATCAATATAAGTTATCGCTTACTATTGTTATAGTTAAAATTAAGAGTTTATTTAATCATAGCATGTCAAAGCAATTTTTTATAAACATTCTTTAACCTTTCTGCCTTCCATTATTAAAACTTTATATTAGTAAAGTAATACAACAATTATGATAAATAAACAATTGCAAACAGACGATAATAACCCATTAAAATTTAATACAAGAATTACACTGCAAAAACAACAGCAAATAATGGGTGAAAATGGAAATACGATAACAAATTTTAACGATATAAAACAAGTATGGTGTTCTATGTCTATAATTGATGCTGGACAAAATTTTAGTCGCATGAAAAATGATATAGAAATTATTTATCATATCACTATACGATATTTTAATGATGCTTCTTTAACCAAGAGAATTATATATAAAAACAGAATTTTTAGTGTTCTGTCTTACATTCATAATGATAGTGGTGGAGAGATTATCACATTTAAAGCAAAAGAAATTGTTTAGTGCAATTAAATATGACAAATAGATGTTTAGAATTACAAAAAATTGTAATAAAAGCGATAACAGATATAGATTTTTTAAAACAAAATAATATTAAAATTTTTTCATCTGTGCCAGATGAGGCAAAAATGCCTTATATTAAACTTGAATTGTTAAAAATGGAGAGCATTGATTTCGCAAAAAATCTGCAAAGATTTACGATAACTTTTTTTATAGTCACTGCCAATCCAGATAATCAGCAGTTAATAGAAATTGTTGAGTCATTGCATGATGGTTTGCCAGATAAAATTAAAGCCACAGCAAGCATAGAAAACAAAATTAAAATTTTTAATGTTGTAAATGTGAACTACAATATTAAGGAAGACTTACAAAATAATGGATGGTTTGGCGAGTTTACGATGTCATTGGATATAAAATAATGAATATGGCAGACTAAATTGATTGTAAAGTGTCGTCATATAGTGTTAAACTTTTTTGTGTTTCATTACATAATTCTTCTATCATTGAAGCATTTTCTACATCAATAATTTGTGCTATTTGCACACCACTTTTTATACCATCTATATTGTATTTCATCATTTTCATTGTCTTAGTATTAAAAGAACCAGATTTTATAATTTTAACAAATCGTTCTACACCATAAATACAACTTGTTGGAATTTGTGAATTGTCTTTATATAAAGTTATTATCTTAAATGCATTTAAGTAATTCGCTAACTTTGACGTGAAATAGCCACTATTCATAACATAAGTATTTCCATATGCATCTTTGCATGTTGGGATGAGTATTGGCAAAATATCTGTACTTAAAATATCGTTTAATATGTCCACTGAATATTTCTTAGTCTTTTTTTTTAATCCACTTATGGCGGTATAGCTTTGTTGATTAAAAATTGAAATATTTCTGTTGAAAACATCGTCAGGTAAAATAATATTTCCATCTACTCCACTGATAATCATTGACATATTATTGTTGCTTAATACCGCATCGTTAACATTTTTCGCCACTTCGTGCTTAATTAAAACCTCAATAACATCATTTATTCCATTTGTTATAGCACAATCGTTTTCATTAAATGGATTGTCTTTTTCTTTATTTTGGAAATATTCATAAATTTTATCGTCAGCATCAACAACGATAAGAACTGATACCCCCATACATTTCAATACAATAATTTCATTAACAACTGTGTTGAGTATATCTTTCTCTTGTATAATGTTATAACTTATGTTTATAAGTAATACTTCTCCCTTTAATGATTTTATTTTTGGCAATAAATTTATCAAATTCATTTTTTCTTTTGAGATTTGCCCTATATTAGTGTCTTTTTTGCCAGAGAAATTGAGTAATTGCCCCATATATGGAAATGTGTGGATATCCATTTATAGATAGATATAAAAGTCAATAATATGTCAAATATCAAACAAGATTGTTGTTTGAACAAAAATATTATTTTCATTTTACATATATCGATACTTGGGATGGATTTTTATTTCTTATTTTTATTATAAGAAATAAAATCCAAAGCCAAATGAAATTTCGTGCATATGGAAAGTTGTTTTTCTATTTTTTTAGAGTTTTTTTATAAAATAGATTATTTAAACATAAGTCTTTGGACATAAAATATTGAAAATAAACTTTATTAGTGCCTTCATTTAATAAACATATTGATATGCTAAATTATAAAAATAATTACCTTTATTATGAAAATGTTAACTTAAATTCTCTCGCGAAACAATACCACACACCTGCTTATGTTTATTCAAAAGCAAAGATAATAGAAAATTGTAATAATTATCATCAAGCATTTAAAAACAATAAATTAAATAACTATAAAATACATTATGCAATTAAAGCAAACAATAATTTATCTATTTTAAAGCTATTATTACAACAAAATCTTGGCATTGATGCGGTTTCTATTGGAGAAATTCAAAAGGCAAAATTGGCTGGTTTTGAGTATAAAGATGTAGTTTTTTCTGGTGTAGGCAAGACAGAAGATGATTTGAATTTTTCTATAAAAAATCAAATAGGGCAAATCAATGTAGAATCATTTGAAGAAATAGAGATGTTAATAAAAATTACAAATACCTTAAAACAAACGGCGAATATAGCAATACGAATTAATCCAGATATAAAAGCACATACACATGCAAAAATTTCTACTGGTAGAAAAGTTAATAAATTTGGCATTGATGCCAAGAAACTTGAAGATGCCATTAGATTAATTAAAACTTGTAAATATTTAAATTTAAAAGGTCTTTCTATTCATATTGGCTCACAATTGGTTAAAATAGAAGATTTTGAAAAGGCATTTTCTTTCGTGGCAAATATATATAAAAAGTATCTTGAATTTACCATTGTTGACTTAGGAGGCGGGTTGGGTATAAATTACAACAACGAGGACATTATATCAATAAATGATTATGTCTCGTTAATTGCAAAGTATTTTACGAATTTTAAAGGAAAAATCTTGATAGAGCCGGGGCGGTCTATTATTGGAGATGCAGGTATTTTTCTAACAAAAATTGTAAGAATAAAACATACAGATACACATAATTTTATCATTGTTGATGGTGGCATGAATAATCTTGTTAGACCTGCCATGTATGGAGCTTGGCATCAACCGATGTTGGTAAATATTGAAGGACAGGAAGATGGTAGTATGAAAAAATATGATATTGTTGGGCCGATTTGCGAAAGTGGAGATGTATTTGGTAAAGATGTTTATATGAATGATATGCTAAATGAAGATAATTACATTGCTTTTTTAAATGCTGGGGCATATGGGAAATCAATGGCTAGTGTTTATAATTTACATAGTATCGCAATGGAACTGATGGTTGACGGTGATGTAGTGAGTGTCATTTCAAAACCAATTAGCTGGAATGATTTAATTGTTTTTGAAAAATAATGCTTTTATATTTTTGTGATTTTTAAAATATAAATAAACTTTTGTTAAAGGTATTTTGACTTAAATATTCTTAAAATAGAATTGAGTTGTAAGACAATAAAATAACAAAATATAGTAATAGAACACCCAATCGTAGCACCAGCTATAACATCGGTTATAAAGTGCCTATTTGCCAAAATACGACAATATGCAATAAATACTGCAAAGCATAACATTACAATACCGGAAAACTTATTTTTTAAAGCTATCAATAAAATTGTCGCGATGCTGAAAATATACATAGTATGTCCTGATGGGAAAGATGTTTTATTGTTAAAATCATCCGGCCTTGGTGCTTTAACAACAACTCTTAATAAACTGCCGGTTAAAGTTTCAACTACATATGCACCTGCATAAGTAATATACATAATTGGGCTTTGAATAATTACAGATGTGGCAATTGGAATGAATTTTGAAATATCAACTGCTATATCAGTAAAATTATTTATTTGTATTTGTTTTTCACTTTTGCCAATTCTATAAAAATATTCAAGTTTTGTTTCTTCTATGTTTTGTGTAGAAAAATCAGATACCTTTTTTGGTCTTATTAAATCTGGTTTTGCAATATCTATCGTCATTATAATAAATATAAATGTTGAAATTAATAGAGATGAATAGTGTAGAAATCTTTTCAATTTTTGTCTGCGATATAGTATTGGTTTACACTTTTTTTGATAAGCCGAACTACTGCTTAATTTTTTTTTTTCTTTTATTTTTATCGCTATATTATTTTTTTGTTTGCCAGCATACGACATATTAACGATATTCCATCTATAAACTATTAAGCAAGCTTTTTATTTCTTACAATGGCTGGTGTTGAAAAAAATTCATCACTTTCATCATCATCATCATTCAAAAAACTATCTTTATCTTCATAAATAGTAAAACTTGATGTATTAAAGGCATTTAATACACGACCAATAAAACTTTTCTTTTGTGGTATTTTTCTCTCATCAAAAAGACTGATTTGTTGTTGGTTTTCATTATCTATATTTGCATTGATATGTTTTTTTCGTTTTTTTTCACCTTTTGCATCTATACTTTTTCCATTATTGTGTTCCATATCTTCTTGTTCAATATAAAATACTCCCTCTTTTACACTATTACTTTGATTATATGCATGATTGTTATTGTTGTCTATGTTATCATTTTCAATCAATTGTTTTTTTCCAAAAGCCATTTTTTTTTTTCTCTCTTCTGTTTTATTCTTATCAACAAAATTTGAGACAATATCAACACCCATATAAGGTATATCCTCAACATCTACTTGCAATTCACTATTTGGTACAATATCATCTTCATCTATATGCTTTGCAAACACAGGTGCTTCTATTTCACTGGCAGTATCGGCTTCAAATGAATTGATTTGAGTATTGTTGTAACCTACATCATCAAAATGTTGCCTATCATCACTTTGATATTGTGGCTTCTCCTTTTCGTCTGTTATATTAACATTATTGTCATCATTTATGTTGACACTATTCTTTATCTTTGTGATATTACTATCAATACCAGCTGCTATTACAGATACCCTAATTTTATCACCAAGTGTTTCATCAAAGACGACACCAGAAATAATATCATTGTCATTGTTGGTTTCTTCTTTTACTCTATTGACAGCATCTTGTATATCTGATGATTTTAAAATATTTCTACTACCACTAATGTTTATCAACACATTTTTTGCTCCATAAATAGAGTCATTTTCAAGCACATAATTATGTATAGCTTTTTCAGCAGCTAAACGAGCATCATTGTCTTCGCCATATCCTATCACAACTCTACCATTTGCTGATAATACAGTTCTAACATCAGCAAAATCACGATTGATAAAGCCTGATTTAATTAGAATATCAACAATACTATAAACAGCATGTCTTAACACACTATCTGCAATGGCAAAATTTTCTGCCATACTAATATTATTTTGTTCTAATTTTTGATTATCTATTACCATCAAAGCATTAACGAAACTTTCAAGTTCTGTTATACCTGCTCGTGCTGTTTCAAGTCTTCTTTTTCCTTCAAATGCAAAAGGTTTTGTTGCGATGGCAACTGTTAAAATCCCCATATCTTGTGCCAATTTTGCTATAACTGGAGAAGCACCGGTTCCAGTTCCACCGCCCATTCCAGTTGCAATAAATAACAAATCTGTATCCGTTAGTTCTCGCTTTATAATGTCCAAAGCTTCTTCCGCTGCTTGTTTGCCAACCTCTGGTTTTGCACCTGCACCAAGACCTTTTGTACATTTTGCCCCAAGTTGTATTTTGTTTTCTGCGAGTGAGTTTGATAAACTTTGGCAATCTGTGTTAGCGACAACAAACCTAACATCATCTATTTGCGATAATATCATATTGTTAACCGCATTAAGCCCAGCACCACCAACACCAAATACTGTAATTTTTGGAAGAACTTTAATTGGTAAATCACCGCTGGATGCTTCACTTGGCATAAATATAAATAAAAACAACTAACACCAGTGATTTTTTAGTAGAGAATGTCTTTTAATAAGCAAGAGAATTTTTTTGTAATATTAAAAATAAATCCTCGTTTTGCAAGTTTATATCGTTCTAAACTATCAATATAAAATGCGATTGCTCCAAGTAATGAAATGTTGTTCTTGGTAAAAACTTTTTGCCTTATTTTGTTTTCTGTTATTTTATTAACAAATACATGGTGTTTTTCAATATAATTCTCATTACAGACTTCAACATTTTGATTGCTGAAAATTTCCTGTATAATGTTAATAGAATTTTTATAATTAGAACAGCCACCGCAAATTAAAATTTTTCCAATACAAATCTTTTTAAATATGGCATTTATTTTTTCAGACAAGCACCTTATTATTTCCTCGAATCGTGCATCGGCGACTTCTTCTGCTTGCTGTAAAATACTTTTAAATTGCGAGATTGAAACATTATTCATCATTGGGATTTTTTTAACCTCATCATATAATTTATCGTTATTTTTGATTGATAATGCTGTTTTAATTTTTTCTGCATCTTTTAAGTAGATTTTCATTATACTCGCAATATCACGGGTTATATCTATGCCTCCAATCTCTAATATAAAACTAAACACGATACAGCCATCGTGCATAATTATGCATTCAGTATTGCAGGCTCCCATATCTATAATCATCGTTGTGTGCTTATTTTTTTCCTCATTATAAAGATGATATAATGCTTCACTGGCACAAAGATAGTGTTTTGTGTGAATTTTATACTTTTCTAAATAATTACAAAATAATTGAGAAGAAGTTTTCCTTACAGCAAAAATACTTGCTCGTAATTCAAAACTTTTTGTTTTCATCTTATATGGATTTTGCAAAATTTCACCATCATCAAGTTTAAAATTATGTTTAATAAAATCAGTAATTTCATAATTATTACGGCATTTGTTATAAAAATCGGATATTGATAATTTTGCTATCTTTTCCATATTTAATTGGTTAATTTTTTGAATATTTGTAAATTTTAAAACTTGTTTTTCCAAATAGTGTTTTATCATTTTATCCTTTATTAAAAATACAATTTCGCATATATTTGTCCTTAATGTTTTTTCCGCTTCATTAACCAATGACACAAGGACATCAAAATTTTTATCATAAAAGCTTGTATGATGTAATTTTTCTAACGGTATTTCCGCTGTAATTGTCTTTAAAAATAATAATTCTTCAAATTTATCATTATTTATAGCACAAACAGCTAATGTAATATGAGAAAACCCGAAATCTACAAAACACAATTTTTGTTGTTTCACATTTGGTTAATCTTGTAATGACAAATAATAATCAATTTTTTTATCAAGCTAATTGTTCATCGCTTTGGCGATTAAGTCTTCATATATCAATCCAGCTGTAATGCCATATTTTGGAGCTTGATTGTATCCTAATATGACTTTAAAATTATCGTATACTAAGAAAGCTCTTTTATCTTGTAATTTCTTATTTTCATCATCTATATCTAACACAATAACAGATGCCATCCTATCTTCATTAAGTAAATTAAATTCTCCAATATTGTTGTTACATTGTTTTATCCCAAGAGCTTTCCATTCTGCAATAGTTTTTCGTGTATTCATTCCTATATTACATACATCAAAATTATCAGGTAATACAATTTCAGTTAAAACACCTTCATTATATCTCCATCCAATATTATGCAGATAATTGGCGATAGATGCCAATACATCAAGATTATTGCCAATAATATCAGCTTTGCCTCCATTGTATGCTACTCCATATTTATAAAAACTATCAGGCATAAACTGACATCCTCCTAAACCACCATCAAAAGATGAAATTACATTTTCTTTAAAGTATCCATCTTGAACTAATTTTGCAAGGAAGATTAAATTTTTCTCAAAATAATTAATTCTTGCCATTGTTGTTGCATTCATACAAGCTGAATAAAGTGCATTAAAAGCATCATAATTGCCAATATTATTTCCAAAGGCAGTTTCCATTGACCATATTGTTAACAGAGCCTCTTGATTTACATAAAAAACATCTTCAAGTACATTAAGTTCTTTTTTATAAACATCCTTATACAATAAACCTCCTTTAATTCTTGTAGGAATATCGTATCTTGTTAAAAACTCTTCATCACTTCTTTTTATAAATTCTTGATTTTTTACAATGGTTTTTTTAATATGATGTAGGTTTTTAACAATTCTATTTATCAAATCATCATTGATATTATTTGCTTTTAGCATTTGTTTTATATGATTTTTTAAATCACTTTTTCGTTCTTTAATTGCATTGCTTATTTGTTTTACTTCTTGCTTTGTTTGTGTTGTTGCCAGCAAACATACATTTGGAACACCTTTATTGTTTGTATTTACAGGTATTCTTTTTAAGAACACAAAAGCCGATTGTTTATCTATTAAATCATTGATGGCTTTATCACTTTTTAAATCATCATTTTCTGCAACAAAAGATAGTTTTGTGATGGCTTTAACGGCTTTTTTTTGTTTTCTGCTTTTAATTTTTTTTTTTACATCTTTACTTATTACAACCTTTTTTTTGTCTACATTATTGCTGTTTTGTTTTGCTATTTTTGCTTGTTTTTTTTTTGTCTGTTTAATCTGTTTTCTTTGCTTTTTTACTTCTTGCTTTTCATTTTGTTCTTTCTTGACGATTTGCTTGTGAATATTGCCATTCGCATTGGTAATGTTTGAGGATGTTATTACAATGGTTGTTAATGCTATAAAACAAACAACTTGATGGAATTTATTTACCATAATTATCAATTATGGCTTGATTTAATTAAATTCAATAAAAAGTTAAAAACTTTTAAACTTTCCTATTTTACTCCAAATCTCCTCACACAAGAATGGTAAGATCGGAGCTGTTGTTGTGGTAAAGGAAGTTTTTGTAATTTTATGCCTTGAAAAAAAATGTGTCGAACTATATTTAGTGATGATAAAAATATGGAAAATAATGATAATTCTCAAAAAGTTAGCCAAGATAATCTATCAAAAGTTAATACAACGGAGCAGTCGAAAATAGTAGGGAGAAAAGAAGGGGAAGTATTAAAATCAAAAGGCATTGCTGACTTCCAAGATCAAAATGGTAAAACACTTGTCGCAAAAGATATATATCTTGTTGCATTTAGTGAAGATTGTGCTTCTCGCAAGGGAGAGTTTAAAAATTATGAAAAGCAACAAAATAAAGGTGATGAAGACAAATAGAAGATAAATAATAATATAAAGCATTTATTATACCAGTGCCTATTATAGATGCAAATGGTGCGAGGATTGTAAACAAAATGCTTTTCTTAAAGGTATTGGCCAATGATATTCGAAGCTCTTTTATATCCTGTATGTATTTATATATAATATCTTGTAGAATTTTTAATTTCAATTTTGGCAATTCTATAATTGAACCATTATCTTCATAATTAAAATTCTTTTCTAATAAATCTTTTGGTGACAAAAAAGGTAATGTTATTTCTGTTGGCAAAAACACTCTATAAGCGATATAAATGGATATCGCAAGATGTAATAAAATACAGATAATTATTGATAATTGATATTTTTCTGCATTTTGATTAAAAAATAAGTTTATCAACAATGAAGAACTGCCAAGCAAATATCCAAGTAAAACAACTGCATTTCTCTTGATATGCTGTATGCTTTCTTCTAGCGATTTCCATAAATCTATGGCATTTTGATAAATAAAATCCGCCCTTTTCTCATCGAAATCATTAAAATCACAATCACTTTTGAATGACATACGAACTATTCAAATTTCTTCACCTCCTGATAAATCTCATCACACAAGAATGGTAAGATTGGAGCAGTAGCCGTTGCAAAAGTCTTCAAAACAAAATGTAAAACCTCATATGCTTGCTGTTTGTCGGCATCGTGCTCTTTTTTCCAAAAACGCTCCTTATTTCGGCGAATATACCAATTATTCAGCGCATCAATAAAAAGTTCAACTTCGTGGCAAGCATCAATGGTGTTGTAGTTATCCATTGCCTTTTCAAAAGCATCTACAAACAATTTTAACTTTGACAAGATATATTTATCCATTACATTTTGTGTATCAATGTTTCCAGTAATTTTAATCTTATCCAGTTCGGCGTATTGCTTATAGAACACAAACGCATTCCAAATTGGGTTTAGCACATTCTTGACGACATCGGCAATCATCTTGCCATCTTTGTCTATTCGCATATCTCCACCCTGCACGACTGGACTGGAAGCCATCAACCACCTCATTGCATCGGAGCCGTAAATATCTATCATATCCAATGGGTCAGGATAGTTTCTCAATCTTTTTGACAATTTTTGCCCGTCTTTATCAAGCATCACACCGTGGCAAATGACATTTTTGAAAGGTATTTTGTCAAACAATGCAGTCGCCAAAACAACCATTGTATAAAACCAACCTCTTGTTTGAGCCACATATTCAGTCACGAAATCGCAAGGAAAGTGAGTGTCAAACCACTTTTTGTTTTCCTCCGCCGTCCTTATCAAATTGCCATTTCCATCTCTATACTCAAATGGATAATGCACCTGTGCGTAAGGCATTGACCCACTTTCAAACCAGCAATCAAGGACATCGTCAACCCTTTTCAAATCTCCACAATCTGTGTGTTTTACCAGCTCGTCAATGTATGGACGATGCAAATCATCTATCTTAAAACTTCCTTCTGGATTGTTTTTGTCTTTTATATATTTTCCGCTGTTTTTTCCTGCTTTAAAATCAGCGATGTAGTCGTCTTTGAAGAATGTTTCTAATTCTTGAATGCTACCGAAACATTTTTTCACCATCAGTGGCTGTATGACGATATTATCTCTATTCTTTTCATTTTTAATTTTATCATCAATGTATTGTTCTAATTCTGCAATATTATTTACAACGCTACCATCTTCAAAATCTAAACTAAAACCATTTGCAAAACACTTTTCTGCATAACTTAAAAAGTGATTATAGTCGCTGTTTTTATAGTCATTTTTTGTTAAATCAATTTCCAAATAAGTATGTTTCGGGTTAAATATTGTTTTATTTATCCTCCACACCGGCAC
>JAFSXM010000011.1 GCA_017444095.1 Rickettsiales bacterium
ATAATCTCACGATTATCAAGAAAATGACTTGCAACTTCTGCAATTTCATTGATTGTTCTATATGCCTTCAATTCTGGCATTATTTTCATAATTCTGTCTTTTTCTTGTTGTGTCATAGCTCAATAAATCATCTGTTTATTAAGCAATAAATAATTTGCAACTAGATTAAATTGTATTATAGTAATAAATATATGTCAAATTCAGAAGATTTTGAAAGCGGATGTTTTAATCCTTTTTGTTGTTATGTTGAAAATAAACCAAGAAAAAAAAAGCCACACGGGTATCGTAAAATAAAATACTGTAATGGTACTTATATAGGAGACACTAAAGATACGTTTTTTGGAAGGTGTAGAGAAGGACACGGGAAATATACATATGAAAATGGAGATGTTTACGATGGAGATTGGAAAGGAGATGTCAAGGAAGGACGTGGGACATATACATATAAAGATTTAGGTGTTTACGAAGGAGAGTGGAAAAAAGGTGTCAGGGAAGGATATGGGAAAATGACATATGAAGATGGAGATGTTTACAAAGGAGATTGGAAAGGAGATGTCAAGGAAGGACGTGGGAAAATTACATTTAAAAATGGAAGTGCTTACGATGGAGATTGGAAAAACGATAAATGGGAAGGATATGGGAAACTTACATATGAAAATGGAGATTTTTACGAGGGAAATTGGAAAAACGATAAATTGGAAGGATATGGGAAATTTACATTTAAAGATGGAAGAAGTTATACTGCAGATTTAAAACAAAATTACATAAAGCAAAACAGAACCATCAAAAAAATACCATTAGATAATGCTGAAAATATCTTTCTACAACAAACTGATCACTGGGACGACGAAGAAAAATTTACGAAACAAAATACAAAAAAGTATAAAACATACTTTGAAGCAAGACAATATAAAGGACTACAACAAGAGAATACAAACCAAAAAGATCATGTAAAAGATCATTTAAAAATTATGTATTGTGATCATGGGCAACCCAAGGCTCATTGGTTGAGAAAAAGAATCTGCAAGTTACCAAATGCAGACGGAAGAAAGAGTTATTATATAAGCAATGCGGCTTGTTTTGGAGCTTTTGATGATAGATATAATAATAATCTTGTTAATAAGATTAAAGAAAACATTAAAGGAACAGATGCTGTTGGTTTTTTTTCACATATTCTAAGTAATAACAATACTTGTACCATTCAGTCCACAATAGATAAAAACAACAAAATTGGATTAAAACGAGTACCATGTTGCAAAAATGGATTGTGTGTTAATGATACATCTTTTAATAAAAACAAAGATAAATACATCCGGTATTATGTTATTTTAAACGAAGGTGAAGAACAAAATATTTATCAAATTCCACGTGATCTATGTTATTGGAGAGAAGTATTGATTGATGATACAGAAACAAGTGATACCGAGCAATATAAAAATAAGTTTATGGAAGCCGTTGCTTGTTTAAAAGCAGGACGATCCTTTACATTTAAAACAAGAGCCCAAGTTGAAGTTGATGGTAAACTTGTAAAAAAGTATAAAACAATTACAATATCAGGTGAGATGAAAAAAGTAGAGATTAAGGACATAATTGAAGCACAAAAACTTGATGATGAGAGCAAGAAAAGGAAAGATAATTCGCCAATTAACAATATCAGCTCATCATATAAAAAACAATCAGAGAAACAGAAAAAAGAATTCAACGGCAACAACATCAACAACAAAGACATCAACAGCAAAGGCAAAAATAACAACTTCAAAGAAAATGAAAAAGAAAACAGCAACTTCAAAGACAAAAATAACAACTTCAAAGAAAATGAAGTAGAAAACACAAGCAAAATCAACAATTTCCTCAACGAAAACAAAAACAAAGAAAGTGAAAACAACATCAACCTAAATGGAGAAATCGACAAGAGAGGATGCAAAAAAGAAGAAGACAACATCAACCAAAATATCAACATCAACCTTAACCCAAATACAAAAAACAACAATGAAGCAGAAAAAAAAGCAGATAGAACATCATCACCACGAAACAAGCTCATGAATAATGGAAATAAAAAACCACAAAGTAGCGGATTTTGCGGTATGTTTAATTGGTGTAATTGTGAACATCGTATAGAAGAAGGAAATATAAGCTTAGATATGAATAACGGACAAGCATCAGATACAAACAATTTAAATGCTGATTCGCAGAATATTGTTTTTTGAAAAAAAAAAGTAAAAATTATTAAGAGTTTTTTACGACAGAGTCGTTTTGAAATATTTTATTGCTTTTTATGCAATGAATAAACATATACACAATATGTCTGCATTTAAAAACCAGAATCACAATCTTAAAACCTCTCAACAACATCCTTTACCCAATCAGCACCAATAAGTTCTATCATCTTATGAATACCAATTCCGTGTTGAGTGCCAATAATCATCGTTCTCAATACAGGGTAATACTCCTTTAATTTTTTGCCATCATTCGTTAATATTTCCTTAAATGAATTTTGAAAATCATTGTAA
>JAFSXM010000012.1 GCA_017444095.1 Rickettsiales bacterium
AAAAAAAAAAAAAAACAAATATTACTTAAATTTTACATATTTTAAACAACGATACAAATTTTATAAAGGCTCATTGCTGTGTTTTTTATCAATTTTTTGGTTAGTTTTATTTTTTAACATGTCTAATCCGCGACATATAATTTCCCTTGTTTTGCTTGGTTCTATAATGTCATCAATATATCCACGAGAACCGGCATAATAAGGATTACAAAATAAATCTCTATATTCTTTAATCTTATTTTGATATTCTCCTTCATTATTGCAATGTTTTTTGAATAAAATTTCGCCTGCTTGTTCGGCACCCATAACAGCAATTTCCGCAAAAGGCCAAACATAATTTAAATCACAATTTAAATGTTTTGACCCCATAACAATATATGCTCCGCCGTATGCTTTTCTTGTGATAATAGATATTTTTGGAACACTTGCCTCTCCATAGGCATATAGTAATTTTGCTCCGTTAATAATGATGCCATTGTATTCTTGGTCTTTACCTGGTAAAAAACCCGGCACATCAATTAAGGTTATTATTGGTATATTAAAAGCATCGCAAAATCTAACAAATCTGGCACCTTTACGAGATGATTTTATATCAAGGCAACCAGCATATTCCATAGGCTGATTGGCAACGATACCAATGGTTTTTCCTTCTATTCTTGCAAATCCTGTGATAATATTTCTCGCATATTCTTCCTTTATTTCAAAAAAATCACCATTATCTACAATGTTTTTTATAATAATTTTCATATCATAAGGCTCCATATTGTTATCCGGTACAATTGAGTTTAATAAGTTGGAGTCATTTTCCTGATATTGTTGATTATCAAAAGCAATGGCATTGCTATTATCATTATTTGATAATGGCAAAAATGAAAACAATTTTCGCACTTGCTGTAATGTTTCTATGTCGTTATCAAATACACAATCTGCTACACCACTTATTTTTGAATGTACTTCACTACCGCCCAGCTCATCAAATGTGTTGTCTTCACCGATAGTTTTTTTTACAACAGCTGGTCCAGTAACGAACATATTAGATATTCCTTTTGACATAAATATAAAGTCTGTTAATGCTGGCGAATATACAGCACCACCTGCACAAGGGCCAAGAATTACGGAAATTTGAGGTATTACACCTGATGCATTGATATTATTTTGGAATATTTCACCATATCCACATAAGGCATCTATGCCTTCTTGTATTCTTGCCCCACCACTATCGCATAGTGCAATTATTGGGCATTTTATGGTCATTGCCTTTTGCTGTAATGCTGTAATTTTTTTTGCATGCATTTCTCCAAGAGAGCCACCTGCTATCGTAAAATCTTGACTATACACACATACAGGTCTTCCAAATATTTTTCCATAACCGGTGATAACTCCATCGCAAGGTAGATTTTGCTTTGATAAACCGAAGTTATCATTTCTGCATTCAATAAAAACTCCAAATTCTTCAAATGTTCCCTTGTCTATCAACACATCTATTCTTTCTCTTGCCGTCAATTTTCCTTTTTGGTGCTGTATATCAATTTTTGCTTGTCGGTTTTCATCATTAAAACCAGTAATAATGTCTTCTTTTTTTATTTTTAATTTTGATATGGCATCATTCATATACAGATAAAGTTTTACTTAAAAAGTAAAATGCAATAAACAAAAATAATCTATTCGAATACGGAACTTCTTAATGAGTCGTTGCCAATGGTAATATTGTTTCTATTGGCACTGTTGCATATATCAATATTTTTTGTCACTGGGATATTATTGCATTCGTTGGTATTCATTTGATGGTGTATTATTATTTCATTTTCCTTGATATGGTTTTTACTACGTCTCCAACAACAGTAATTATTATTATTATTATATTCTTGTATTTCATCTTGTTTTTTTACTTCTTCTTCGTCAATCTTTTTTTGCATATTTTCTTTAAATTTTTTTAGTTTGTTTTCCCAATCATCAAGTAGTGCACACTGAATGGCATCACATTGATTGTTATAGCTTTTTTTAATACAATATAAATCATACTTATGATATAACATAATAAATAAACATTGGACAGCTAATGATGTAATTTCATCATTATCCTTATACTTGGCCAATGTATTTAATAATTCTTTTATTTTATTAACTCTGTTTGCATCTTTTATAGCTCCTTGTTTTTTTGTTGTTTTCTTTGCTACCATTGCATAACCGTTAATACAACATGAAACATTAAACTTTGGTTTTTCTGCAACAGATATTTCAA
Organism: Rickettsiales bacterium; assembly: GCA_017444095.1. Taxonomy (GTDB): domain Bacteria; phylum Pseudomonadota; class Alphaproteobacteria; order Rickettsiales; family Deianiraeaceae; genus UBA4311. Next base: position 2,243 of record JAFSXM010000012.1, read on the forward strand.
TTGGTATTGTGGTTTCTTTCCCTTCGTCTTGGTAAATAAACAGAAACTTTATTTCTTTCGTTAAATTTGATTGATTGTGTCGTTCGTCAATTATTACATTTGTTATTTTAAATTCTGGTTGCCAAGGTGAGATGAATATAGTTTCTTCGTTTGCTGTATTATTGCAACAACAACAACAGAGGTTTTGTGTTGCATTAGTATTATCGTGAATTTCATTGCATATGCTTTGGATTTCTTTGTCTTCATCTTCATTAATGCTTGATTTTTCATTGTTATTGATATTAGATATATTAGAAAATTCCAATGAAGAAGGTATGTGTTGCATATTTAATGTATTAAAATTTTATCTTTATATGGCTCTAATAATTTTTCCAAATCAACTGGTTCCAATTCACCTTTTGCTTTTAGTTCGTCAAATTTCTTTTTATGTTTGTAATATACTTCGCTGATAAATCTTACTCCGTGTTCTCCTCTGGTAAGTTGGACGATGACTTCCACGACTGCATCAATATAGCTTACGACTTCACTTGGTGGCATACCTAATCCTGCTTGCATAACCATCATTTTTAATTGTTCTTTTGCCATTGCTGGTGTGTCAGCATGCAATGTTGCAATCGAACCGGGATGACCTGTATTTATTGCTCTTAAAAAGCTAAATGCCTCTGCCCCTCTCAACTCACCAACGATAATTCTTTCAGGTCTCATACGAAGACATACTTCAACCAAGTCTTGTGCTGTCACACTGGCTCTACCTTGTCCGCCTTTGGAGCATATAAGATGCACATGATTTGGATGCATAGATAGGTCAATTTCTCTTGCATCCTCAATGGTAATCAATCTTTCTTCGTGTGGTATGGCTCTTAACATTGCATTGGTGAATGTTGTTTTACCTGTCGATGTTCCACCTGCACAAATTGTATTCTTTTTAAATAAAACAGTGTATTGTAAAAACTCTTTTATTCTATTTTGTAAAAGTAATTCGTATAAAATTCTGTCATTGATGTTTTCCCTTGCATCAATGGAGCAGTGTTCGAAACAATGCATTTTTTCATAATCGTCCAAAGTCCATTTTAGCGGTGATGGTTTACGAATGGAGTATGCTATTTCACCCGGTTCACAGGCTGGTGGGATTACTATCTGCACACGATATCCATTTGGAAGAGTTCCGCCTAATAAAGGATGTTCTTCGTCAATGGTTTGTTCTGTGGATTGTGCAATCAAAGAGGCCATGCTTCTTAATGTAGCAAAGTTCAAATTTGGTTCTTGATATAGTTTTTGGTCGCCAAATTGTTCTACCCATATTTCAGTTGGTTTGTTTATTGTTATTTCAGTAACACCATCTTGTGAGAAATAATCTTCTAATGGTTTTAAATATTCATTTAGTGCCGTTAATGACTGCATAACTTTTATGTATCAATTATAGCAAAATGCTAATGAATTGCAATATGTTATTTGTATTAACGGATTTATTTGTATAGGCTTCATTTGATTATTGTTGGCAAACCTTCTCATATACAATAAGTATTGCATATGTTTTTTCTTGCAATTTATATTCGTGATTTCCTTATTAAAAATAACAAGTTATAAAAGCAGTTATGAGTGCAGTAGAGTATAGTGCAGATTTTATTATTCAGGATTTAATAGATATGAAGGCTCATTTTGGGCATCGTGTTGGTGCTTTAAATCCAAAAATGAGGGATTATGTTTTTGGAACAAAAAATGGAATGAGTATTATTGATGTTCGTAAGACATACATTGAGGCTCAAAAGGCATTAGATTTGTGTTATAAATATGGGAAAACTGGCAAAAAAATTTTGTTTGTCGGGACAGCTCCACAGGTTGCTGGTATAGTTAAAGAATGTGCTGAAAAATGCGGACAATACTATGTTACTGACCGCTGGTTGGGAGGCATTTTGACAAATTGGTATACAGTTTCCAAGTCAATTAAGACATTATTATCTTATAATAAATTATTAGAAGATAAGGAAAATGGTTTATCAAAAAAAGAAATTGCAACCGTAACAAAAGAAAGGGACAATTTGATGGCAAGTTTTGGTGGATTGATGAATTTAAGAGGTCGTCCTGATTTGGTTATTGTTTTCAATACAACCATAGATTATCTTGCTGTTAAAGAGGCATTAGCCATTGGTATTCCAACGATTGCTTTGATGGATACAAATGCAAGTATTAGTGGTATTACTTATCCTATCGTTGCAAATGATGATAGTGCGAATGTTATAAAGTTCTTTTGTGATGAATTTGCGAAAGCTATTACAAAAGGGGTTCAAGATAATATGAAGAGTAGTGGTGTTGATGTTAGCTCAATTATTAAAAAGAAAAAAGAAGTGAAAAGTGAAGAAAATAATGAAGAAGTATTAAATTCTTCAAATGAAGAGAAATAGTTTTTTTGTTTTATTTGTCATTATTTAACACTTTTTAGTGATTTGATGATTTAGGTTTTTCGTTTATTGGTTTGTTGTTTTTGGTATATGGCGAGCGAGATGGAATTAGTGAAAAAGCTTCGTGATGAATTGGGTGCTGGTTTTATGGCCTGTAAAAAAGCTTTAACAGAAGCAAACGGAGATTATGATAAAGCTTACGATATTTTAAGAAAACAAGGGGCTTCAAAAGCATTGTCAAAGGCAGATAGGGTTGCTAATGAGGGTTTGTGTGGATATGCAAAAAACGATAGCGGTGTTGTTGTGGTTAAGCTGAATTGCGAAACTGATTTTGTTGCTAAAAATGAAAAATTCCAAGCACTACTTGAAAATGTTTTGAGTGTTGCTTTAAAAAATAAAACTTCTTCTGTTGATGAATTATTGTCCGCAAGTGACAATAGCAAAAGTGTTAAAGACATTATTACGGAAGGTATTGCATCTATCGGTGAAAATATTGTTGTAAGTGAAGTTGTATATAAAGCAATAGCTGACAACCAAGAGGCTTCTATTTATGTGCATAATAAGGCTGAAAATAAGGAAAATATGGGACGAATTGTGACAATAAATGTTGCGGAAGGTGTTACAAATGACGATGCAAGGTTATTGTTGAAACAAATAAATATGCACATTACAGCTATGTCTCCAATTGCTATGGATGCTGGGTCAATAGATAGTGCTGTTATAGAGAGAGAAAAAGCTATTTATGAGGAACAAGTTGCAAAATTAAACAAACCAGCAGAAATAGCACAAAAGATGGTTGAAGGCAAATTAAGAAAATTTTACGAAGAGAGTGTTTTATTAAAACAAGCTTTCGTAATGGATAATAAAAGTAGTGTTGCTGATGTTATCGCGAAGTTTAATAAAGATAATGGTTGTCAATTAAAACTCTTATCTTTCAATAGGGTTGCTATTTAATTTAATAGAAAATCATTTTCCTTGAAATGAAAAAGAATAAAAAAAATGATAATATTGTTATCGTTGATGAAGATGTAAATTATCCATCTAATGATAATGTTGGTGATGCTTTGAGTTTAGAAGTAGATAACGAGATTTCTGTTGTTGATAATAGCAAGAACAACAATGAATTGTCGCTTATAGATAATGAGTATTCAATTACAAACGCCGGTGAGAGCGAAATTTTACAAAAATATATTAAACATGTTTCGCAATTTCCAATTTTAACAAAAGAAGAAGAGGATAAATTGTTGAGTGAATATATTGATAAAGGTAATCAAAATGCCGGTAAATTGATTATTCTTAGTCATTTGCGATTAGTTGCTAAAATAGCAGTTCAATATAGGAGATATGGTATAAACATTATGGATATAATTTCGGAAGGTAATGTTGGGCTAATGCAGGCATTAAAAAACTTTGATAGAAGCAAGAATGTTAGATTTTCCACTTATGCTTTATTATGGATTAGGGCTTGTGTACAGGATTTTATTTTAAAATCTTGGTCTTTGGTAAAAATTGGAACAACTGCATTAAGAAAACAGCTATTGTTTAATTTAAGAGGTGTTAAAAAGGCATTAAAAATAAATCAAAACACAAGCAATGAAGAAAAAAATAAAAAACTTGCCGAACATTTTAATGTAAGCGAAACTGAAATGGAAAATATTTCAAGTTCATTGTCTCAAAGGGATACATCATTAGAAGCACCAATTGAAGAAGGTGAAGGTTTAACATTGATGGATACTTATAGCAAGGACTATGGAGATTTTGACAATGAACTTGCTAACGAGGAAGACAAAAAATATAAAATGAAGATTTTTCGTGAAAGTTTGTCAGTGCTTAATGAAAGACAGAAAGAAATACTCATCGCAAGGTATTTAAATGAGAAAAAGGCTACACTTGACGAACTAAGCAAAAAGTATGGTATTTCAAAGGAAAGAGTGAGACAAATAGAAGAAAGTGCGATAAAGAAGTTGCGAGAATTTGCAGAACAATATGATAAATGATTTGTTATAAACATATACATAAATGTTTTTATTATAGTTTGTATGTTTATGAAAATTAGTAGAAAAATTAAATTATTTATAATAATACTTTTGCTGTTTATAGTATTGATAGCATCAATGTATAAAGTTTATACATACATCAGCATTGAGGTATCCAGCGATATTGGTATTAAGATTGATAAGTATGCAAGGAGGTTTATAGGTACAAAATATGATAAAATTGATATTGGTGCATATGTAAAAAATCGTGTAATAATTTATGATACGGAAGTTGATTGCATGTATTTGGTGTTTAGGGTGATTGAACTTGCAGTTGCTAATGGTGATGAGCAGAAAGCCATTAATTTTGCATTAGACAATAGATTTCACACAAAAGGCAAATTGGATGCTGATGGGAAAGTTATGAATTATGGTGAACGATATCAGTATTCAGAAGATGTTATAGCTGATGGAAAGTTTGGTAAAAGTATTTTTACAAACAATGAAATGCAGGAAATACAAGGAGAAAGAATGCATACAAAATGGTTTCAATTACCAATTGAAGATGTTATAAATAATGCTGTTATAAAAAATCACAATTTAAATCAAACCAATGAACGAATATTTGATAGGATTGAAACAGGTGATATTGTTTTTTTTATAAGAAAAAAAGAATTGAGAGAAGTTGGTGAAATTATTGCTCACTTAGGTATATTAGAAAAAACTAAAAATGGAAATGTTTATGTTATTCATGCATCTGGAAAAAAAGATCCAGAATGGAAAGATGCAGGTGTTATTAGGGTAAGGCTTGATAAATACTTAAAACAGAAAAAGAACAAATTTTCAGGTGTTTATATTACAAGATTTTAAGTTAAATTAGTCATTGAATCGCTATGAGTGAAATTATTAACAGACCTTGTGGAACATACGAAACAATTTTGGAAGGTGATAATTATAAGGTAAAAAGAATAATAGTAAAACCGCACAGTCAATTATCATTACAATCACACAAGCATCGCAGTGAGCATTGGATTGTTGTTGGTGGAAATGGTGTTGTATCATTAAATGATGGTAAAATAGAAGTTAAAAAGGATGATTGTGTTTATATTAAAATTGGCGACAAACACAGAATGCCAAATAATTCTAATGAAGATGTTGTATTTATTGAGGTTCAAAATGGCGAGTATTTAGGTGAAGATGATATTATAAGACATGAGGATGATTATGGGAGAATTTAATACATGATGATAATGAAAAATAATTTTTGATAAAATTTTATTTGTTTTTTTATTAAAATACATTAGACTACTAAAGTATGAAACAAAAAAAACCTTTTAATACTTCAGCCATGCAACAAACACAGGAACTGAAAGCCGATGATCCGCGGAAAATACTTATACATAATTTAGCTCAAAAGCTAGCTCCAATTTTTGTTAACAGTAGTTTGTGCTATCCACGACAAAACAACGGAGACTGTAAGGAATATTGTATAAAGGTAATGCTTTCGACGATTATGGAACGATATTTGCTAGCTATTAATAACGAACAAGATGCTGGAGAATTTTGTTCTTCCATATCAACATTGTCTCAATCAATACAACAAAATCAAGTGTACAATGCTTTAAATACGTTTAACAATTTTTGTGCATTATTTTGTTATGGAGATCCTGAGAGATCTTTTTTATGGGGTATTTGGAAATATATTTCTTATTATAATCGCTGGCAAGCTTCTCCTTTTGGCATACAAGCGATTCTTAATATCGCACAATGTAAAATTGCACAACCTGACTTTTGTATCATACTTCTAAAAGAGCTCCTGACGTGTGAGCATTTATCACATCCATACTATGATTTAATAAATAATTTAATAAACAGCGGAATAGCATCACAAAGTGCTAATCATCATGATAACAATCTGAATAACATCAACAATACGCAGAATATGTCACATTCATATTATAATCAAGGGTATAATAATAACGGATATGGATATATGAATAATATATTATCATACAATGGCAATCAAAACTACATTTATAATGGCAATTATATACCAAATACTTATAATAATCAAAACATTATAAATGATATGCAGAATAATGAACATCAAAATCAGCAGATATACAATAATAATAAAATTAACAATGGAAACAGTATATGGTCGTCAAAACTTTTTCTTGATGTAGAACATCCTATTGATAGCGAATATTCTAGGAAGCAATATGAGGAAGACGAAAAAAGTGAAGAATCTGAGAATAATGATGATATCAGCAAGTATAATCTTGAACATAATTCTGCAAAAGACATTAAAAAGTAAACTTATTATTTTTTTTGTAATAAAAGGAGGTTATAATCTTTTGACAAATAAAAACCCATTCTAATTAATCACCATTGTGATGTTGCAAAACTTAGCTCTGAATGAAGCTCAACAGAAGGCAATAGAACAATTTGCATTCTTAAAAGCATTAAGCCCAGTAAGTGTAGACGGATATAATAACTTTAAGAACAAAGGAAAGGTAATACATACAAGACATAACATAAGGTGTAGTATTTATGAAGAATTTTTAAAAGATTTTTGTAATCAATTTGAGTTTTTTGCAGATTTGCAACGACAATTTGATATTATAAGCCGATTTTATATTGAGTTTTTATCATATGTCTATAACCAAGCATGTGGAAATATTATTTTAACACAAGACCATATTAAAGATTTTATGTGTAGAGTTGCTAGTGTAAATAAAAACTCCATTATATTAGATACTTGCACTGGAACTGGTGGATTTTTGATAAAATCAATGCAAATAATGTTTGATGAATTGGAACAAGAAAAGCAATTTACAAATGAAAATAAGGAGAAAGTAAAAAATAATTTGATAGGTGTTGAAAGACTGTCTGTGGTTTTTTCTTTTTTTTCATTCACAAAAAAAAAGACAACAATAATTGTTCGTAAGATTGAATATAATAAGTTTTTTTTATCTTTATTATTTTTAATTTGCACTAATGATCAAGAAAAAGTAATTATTAGCAATAGTTTTTTTTACAACAGAGTACGATAGAGCAAAATATAGCACATAATATTAAAAAATATGTTGTCTTTTTTTCACAAATAATTACAATTAAAATGTTATAATTAACATGCAAGAAGAACAGAGTAAAATTAAATCTGAAACAATACAAGGTTTGCTATTGGAAGGTCAAGATAAATTTACAACTTTATTAAGACAAAAGTCCACAGATGTGCAGAAAAGTTTGGACGATTTTTTTAACGTCGCAAATCGTATACAATATATCAAAGATAATGCAACATTGGAAAACATAGATGGTTATAATAATGACATTATTGCACTTGAAATGGAATTTAATAAATATAAGCAGGAATTTAACAATCTTTGCCATCAAAATGATAAAACAAAAAATAATGAAAAAAAGCCGTTTGATCAAATTAATGCAGAAATTAATGAATGGAGGAAGATATTGGCAGATAAAATTAAGACAGAGCTTGATGATATTTGGGATGAGGCAAATCAAAAGTTTAAAAAAGAAACAAGATGGTTCTTCAATCCTTTTTCAAGTAAACCAACACAAAACGAATTAGAGCAACAAAAAAATATGTTAATCGCACAGTCAAGCGTTGTTCAATTCTTTGGTCAAGATGAAATTATTAATATTATGACATGTTGCAGTGATATTAATAGAAAAGAATCTCAAATAGAAGCATTATTGACAAGTTTAAAACAATTAAGTAAAATGTCTACAGAAAAAAAACATGAAGAAGCAAAACGATCAGCAGAAGAGAAAAATGTAGCCAGTCTTAAGTTAAATCAAGGCAAGAAAACAGCACAACAACATATCCAAAAAAACACCGTCTCCATAATAGAACAACAAGAAATAAATAAAATTGCCAATTGGTTGCAAACAGAGCAAAATGCTACATATATTACAAAAGAAGATATAATAGAACAATGCCATGATTTTGGTGTGGATAACTATGATGATTTTAAAATAGCATTTTTACAGGAAATTGAACTTGAAAAAATGCAGAATTTTATAAAAAATGATAGAAATATTATGCTCTCAAAAGAAGAGTGCAAAGAATTGTTTAAGCATTATGGTATTAAGACATTTTCAGAATTTCGTGAACAATTGAATCAAGGAATGCAAAAGATTGCCGAGACTATCGGTGGTGATGGTATTAACGAAGTTTGTAATAAATTGTACAATGAAGCACAAAACATCAGTGATTATGTTGATTGTATGAATAGCTTGTCTGATAATCAAGACAAACCATTGATTAAAAAAGTTGATGTTAATTTGTTACAAGCAAAGGCAGATCGGTTAAAGAAAACATTGGGAGAGAAAAATATTTTTATACAATTTTTAATGCTATTTGGTTATGACCCAGATGGGTTGGTGACTGCTTACCATATAGCAAAAGATAGGTTAAAAGAAGCCAAGTGGGACGAAAGGAATAATCTTTTAAACAATTCTGGGAATAATTTTATTAACAATAACTCCGAATACAGCAAGATGTATTCTGGTAATAAAAATGTTGTTAACAATAACAATGTTGCTTTATTTGGGCGACAAAGCATTCGGCCATTGAATAACAACTTAGGATATTAGTTGAATATAATACCATTCGCATTATGTCTGCTTTATAAGCAAGCTACTTACAAGTTCTGCTGTTGCATTTGAAGAAAATGTTAATTTCTTCTCTTGCTCTGTCTATACTATCGGATCCGTGAACTGCATTTTCTGTTTTGTTGATAGCATATTTCGCACGAATATCTTTAATGACTTCTCTGTATTTTTCAACAGCATTATCTCCATACAGAATAAATACAATTATTTCTTTTCCAACGAGTGTGTCTCGTAAATCTTTATAAAATGGTTTATCTTTATGCATAAAATATAACTTTTCAAATTGTTCTTCTGTTAAAACAATCTTTTTTGAATATTTCATTAAAAGTCCATTTGAAGATATCATACTTTTTATTTCATCTTGGTATTTCAAACCGCTTGGTTTAATGACACCAAATGTTCTTTGTTTAGATGGCTTTGCAAAGGCAAAATGATGTGCTGTGTTAATAATAAAAGCAAAAGATATTGCCACTAACAATAGTTTGAAAGACTTAATGGATTTCATAAGAAGACAGATAAACTTTTTTGTATAAAAAATTATTGTCAATGAAAAGTTTGGTAACTATGTTTAAAAAATTTGAAGATAAAAATTGTTTATTATTAAATCATTGAAGTAAGTATACTACTTAATAAAGTTTTATCCTCTCAAAAACCCATATTTATAAACTCCATTTTCAACTTCTTTGGCAAGCAACTTCAAATCTTCACGAAGTTTTGTGAATAAAACCTCCGCTTCTGTATATGCTTCACAGCCGTTGTTTCGTTTTGCTTTGCCGTTTTTGTCAAGTTTTACACCTTTAACTCCGTTCAAAATGCCATTCCAACCTGCATTGATTTTGTATTGATAATCTGTAATGATTTTGCCATTATGTTCGTAATTCTTGCCACATTGATTTTGATGATAAAATTTACAAATCTCCAAAGCAGAGTTATAAACATTCTGTGCTTGTTGTGTTAAACCTTTATTCAACTCCGCCTTCAAAAGCCACCAAACTTCAAGGTCGCGGTTTGCATTTTGCAAGTTCAATTCGCCGTTGTCAAACAAATTCCAGTCGGTATAGTTTTTGGTGAAAATTGCATAAACAATACAATTATTTATAAAATCTTGGTCGTCTTCGTATAAATAATGTTTTTCTTGCCCCATTTTGAAGTTGTCTTGTGGCTTTTCAAAAGGTGCCGTGAATTGGTCGCGGTCGTTGAGCCAAGTGGCCGGGATGGAGGTTCTGACACTTAAATAAATCAACGAAACAATTAAATTTGAAGATGTTATATTATTATTATTATGTGTCTTTGAATTGCATTCAGAAGTATCGTATAAGTGTAAATAATTGTTTTGTTGAAAATCGTTGCCTTGTTTGCGAACACCTGCTAACAATGTTTCATTTGTTGTGTTATTACTCTTATACCAATCATTGATTAAAAATAAGTCGTCTGTGCTAACACAATTTTTTATTCCGTTATATTCATTCTTTTCGTTAAAAATATCAAATTTTATCATTTTTGGAAATGTATTATTTGAATTTGTATCCCAAATTTGAAATGAAACTGGAAACTGCCCGCTTACATTATCAAAAGTATCAGCAGGAACGATATAGCCGTTTAAAACATCAGCATTAAAAAATTCTCTAAACTTTAAAAAGTATTTAATTTATAATTTTTAAGCCATAACATATTACTTGTTGTAGTTGAATTTAAAATTTAAAAAATATCGTTTTTGTCTTGCATAAAAGAAGATATGACGAAAAATAGCAAAAGTAGAAACAAAATGAAACTCTTAACGAAGAAAGACATTACTTTAACAAAACAGGCAATCAATAGAATAAACGAACTCAAATGTGAGAATAGTGAGATATTTATTAGAGTAATGATAACAACAGGTGGTTGTGCCGGCAAACAATATTGCATATTGATGGATGATTATATTGGTGAAACTGATTTTTGTTTGAGAAAAAGGTTTAACAACAAACTAAGTGTTTATGTTGTTATTGATGAGAATTCTTTGAAATATATTAAAGGTAGCAAGATGGATTTTGCTGATGGATTAGAGTTTTCAGGTTTTACATTAAAAAACCCAAATATAAAAGCTATGTGCAATTGTGGCAATTCATTTTCTTGCAATGAATGTGAGTTATCTTAATTTTTTAGTTGTTGTTATTGTGTTGACAATAACTTTTAAAATAATCGCATATATCAAAGATATAGAAGACTTTTTCTAACAAAGAGTATGTTTAAAAGTATTAGTTTGTTCCAAAATGAAAATATTATTCAGGAATTGCTATTAAAACAGCAACAGAATGTTTTGTCATCCCTTGCGGAGGTTCTGGAAATTGCAAAAGGAGATTTAACTTTTAGTTTTGGTGCAGAATTAGAGTTTTACATTAGGAATAATGTTAGTAGCAATGTAGGTATAACTGGTAGTTATTATACGGATGATGATATTGAGCGAGATAAGCAACTTCCAGAGTTGTCTATTGAAGATGATAAAATTAAAAATATTATACATAAACTGAACGAAAAATATTCACAATTAGGTATTGAAAGTTTTGAAAAAGAAGATGGCTTTAATCAATTTGAGGTTCAATTTCAACAAACAAATGATGCTTTGTTAATATGTCAGCGAATATGTGATTTTCGTAATGTAATGACGGAATTGTGTAATGTAGATTTTCGTGCAAAACCAGATTTAAATGATGCTGGAAGTTCTTTGCATTTTCATATCTCAATTTACTATAAAGATGTTAATTTATTTGCAAAAGACCATCCAAGAGACGATGATGAATATCATTATTTACCGCTATATTGGAGCATTGCAGGTATGTTAAAAACAATGCTATCTTCAATGTTATTTTTCGCACCAACAGAAAATTGTTATGAGAGATATTTATATCCAAAAAATCAATTACATATTCATTATCCAACTGGTGTTTGCTGGGGATTTAATAACAGAACATGTGCTATTAGAATACCACAAAAACCAACAGAAGATCCTTATAATTGTCGCATAGAGCATCGAGTGTCTTCATCTGTGTGTAATCCATATTTTGCTTTATATGCTATTTTAACTGGTATGAAATACGGAATAGATAAACAACTGGATTGCGAAGAACCAACTTTTGGCAATGCATTTGATGTTTTTCACGATTATATCACTCCTCTACCAAAAAGCTTCAAAGAAGCAAAATTGCTATTTGATAAAGGTATTTTTTCAAAGATTTTTAAATAGATATATCAAACATCAATATTTGTTAATTGTTGTAAAACATCAAAAAGATAAAGAAGTTTTTTTTACTTCTTGCAAGAATATTAAGAATAAATATAATTTTATTGAATATGGATAATATTTTGCAAGACCAACAAACACAGAATGGAGTAAAAGAAGAGCATTTTGAGTATAAGTTATTAAATAAAGATATAGAAATGCAAGGAGAATATTTTGATGTTGTGCCAGATGGAAATCTTTTTACTATTGAGGATTATCCAATTTTTGCAGTAAGACTACGACCATTGGGTATTGGCAAAATTATGGATATTTATAATAAAAAGTATAATATTAAAAGTTATGTTTTAACATATAAACTTAACTCTAATCAATATATGTTGTATTCTAATAATACACAACAAATGTATTTAACTCAAAAAGAGGCTCTATTGAAGTTTTTTAACTTTGACAACATAAATGATAATGAATTTGCCGGTATCATTATTGCAATAACAAACGAAGATGAAAGATTGGTTCATGCTATTCCTTATCTATACGGAAAAGTTAATGGTAGAAAAAAAATAATTTTCCTTGATTCCTTTGGTGGATTGAACTGTTTTTCTGGATGCATTATTGGAGCAGGTTTTTTTCAGCAAAATATTCCTGATATAGATTGTTATTGCCATGGTGATACCATACAAGGTGATCATCATTCATGTGGTATTATTGCTTGTGATTTTATAAAAAATTGTTTAAGAAATAATGCAAAATTAACACATAAAATATTAAGAAATGTTAAGATGCGAACAATGGTTCGTGATTTTGAATATAACCAAAATATTGAGGTAAATGTATATGACCTACCAACGGAGTTAAAAAAGTTTTCGCAGTTAGGGATAAATAAAGCAAAAGAGGTGGCTATTCAAGACACAAAAAGTGAAGATGAAAAACAACAGCGGATTGGCTGGTTTGCTAAACATATTAGGAAATTGTTTTATAGAAGAGACCCAGAGCCTTATAATCCTGATGGGCAAATTGTTCCAGATGCTCTCAGAGAGGAGAAACAAATAAATACATCTTTGCTTGAAAAAGGACATAAATATGCTGGTTGGATTATTAAGGAAGAAAAGCTTATGCTTAATTATAATCCAAAATATTGGCTTGATATGATAAAAGAACAAGATGGGAATAATATATTTTTACGATTTGTTAGGCAAGTTAAAAAGCTTGTTGATGATATTAAAGTTGAGAAAATTGATGAATAAATTGATGTTATACTAATCTTGAAAAAAAATGACTTCACAATAAGCCGAATTCTGTTTAATTGATTATTTATCTTGAATATCTGTTGCCAAATATTTCCAGCATTCTACCATGTTCCACCCAAAGAAAAGAAAGGAACAAACTTGAATTTGCTTGCAATAGGGTTTGCATTGCCAATTGTCTTACAACAACTGCGGTGAGCTCTTACCTCGCCTTTTCAACCTTACCTGCACTTTCGCACATCGGCGGTATATTTTCTGTTGCACTTTCCAGAGTTCACACTCTATGGCCATTAACCATTATTGTTTCTTTGTCAAGTTCGGACTTTCCTCAAAACAATTTCTTGTTTTGCAATCAATTTGTGAAGTCATCTTACTATAATTTTTTAAAATATTATTTGCAATAATTGATTATTGCAATACACTCGTTTGATAATAAAATGAGTGATGGTAGCATCTATTATAATGCATCAAGTAAAATTAGTGGTGCTGGTGATGATGAAGATATTGTGAGAAACGGAGAAGAATACTTGTCTATGCAGGAAGATCTCTCATTGACAGAGGATATGGTTGTTGATTTTGATTGTGACGAGAATTCCATTTTAAGGAAAGTGTTGGAAAGTGATGGCTTGCAAAAAGAATATTGTGAAATTATTGATATTGGCGATATTGATGACTTTAATGACTTTCAGGATAAATTAAAAAACGAAAATATTAAATTATCTTTTCATCAAAATGATGGATATAAATTTAATGAAACAAATAAGACGATATATCTACGTTTTAACAAATTATGTCTAAAATTAGATAAACAAAACATTAATAATTATAACATTTGCAACATTGATGATAACATTGTTATTACTAATAATAAAAATTCAAATATATTTGAAATAAATAAAACACAAGTTAAAATATATAATAAAAACAATCATCTTTGTGATAATAATGGTAATATTAATGGATATGAATATGTTTACGATATCAAAGATAATAGATTGTTTTTTAGAAACGATAATCTTGACAGTCTTGAATTGTATGAATATAAAGTATTTAGTGGAGGAGAGAAATGTTTTTATCCTCAAAAAAATGGGTATTTGGGGAATTTCCGCAGAACTTGGGAACAAAAACAACAGCCTATGAATTTGCTGCAAGCACTTGTCGGAATAAACCAACAACAAAAACCAGAATCAGATGATAAAAAGAATAATAATTATAAAACATGCTTATGTAGTGTAAATTGTTGTAGTGGCGATGATGTTGATGTCGTAACAGATGATATCGCGTCATTAAAAAATAATCCTAATGTAGGAACGACAATAACAGGAAGAACATATAATACATTATCGCTTGAAGATGCAAATAAAAAGATAGCAAACAATAATCAAAAATAGAAGCACCAACTCTCTATTTAAGAGATATTGCTCCGTGAATAATATTACAGTTGTTTAAAGTTATAAAATTAACTTCAATACATTTGTTTCTTTAAAACTATTGCAAATAATTAAAGTAATTATTTTTTAATTCTGTGAAAATTCACTACAAGATAGCTTTAAAGTTATTTATATTCATTGTATTTGTTGTGTTTGTTTATGGATTGGCATATTCTGCTGATGTGATGCGAAGAAATATGTCTGTAATTTCCGGCGAAACATCTGCTGATTACTCTACATACACAGACACAAGTACTGGTTTTGTCGTATCAGCATGTACTGGTGATTATAACCCAAAAGAGAAATTGGGAATATCATACGATGCAGACAATCATTTGATGAATAATAATTTGCCATATTGTGCTGCTGATAAAAAATATTCTGGGGCTTGTTGGGTAGAATATAATGGTTTTGATGGTAATCAATACAAAATAAAAATATGTCATGTTGGAAGTGGTTATAAAGATGACTCAAAATGTGTTTCTTTACCACCAAATAGTAAAAATGGTGAATTCTCTACAAAAGAGATTAGAACTTTTGGATTTGGCGATGAAGCATATTTCGGTGGTTTTTCGAATAGTGACATAGATTGTCCAGACTTAACTAATGATATAAATGGTGCTGGATATGGTTTTGTTTACGAGGCGACAAATCCTAAGTATAAAGATTTTGCTGATTATTATAATCAATACTGTGAACCACTTATTTTACAAAATACTCCTGCTTATTGTGATAATGAAGGCAAATGTCCGTGTGATAAAGAGTGCAGAGAAAATTATTTTATGCCCAATCCAGAGTCTAACTATTGGAAAAAAGAAATTGATGATAAAACTAAGATATGCTATTATTGCAATAAAAAAATTCGTGCTATAAAATATTATTGTGAAAAGATTTATAAATGTATTAATAAATATAAATCTTCTGAAGCCTATCGACTATTATCTGATAGAAATCATAGACAGACATTAAAAAAACTATATGGCAAAGGTCATTATTTGTGTGGCTATTATAATGATACATTATGTGGATGTGCAAAGTTGCAACTGGTTGGAGGACCAAGACATTTTTCACGAATTGCAAGAGTTGATAATCTTTCAACACATAATTGTTATTCTACGACAACTATTGATAGTCCACAATGTAATATGTTTGAGGAACAATTAAAGGTTAGACAATTTTACGACAGCCAATATATTGACACAAGCGAAACTTGCCCAGAAAGCCATAATAAAGAATTTGGAATTAAGTATAGGGGAAATTTTTTCTTTCCAAAAATTGTAATTGTTGCTGGCAAAAATGAGAGAATCATTGGCTACTCCAATCACCATAAGTTAATGGATAATCCTGTCTTTTACTATAATACACCAATTATAGGTAGTCATACTATACCGGATCGTGAAAGTGAATATGGTATAAGTTCAACAAATAGTCTTTATGTATCAAATTTTTATCCAGAGATTTTCACAATAGGGTCGACATACTTAATGAAAGATACATATAACACTTGTATAAAACAACCCACAGGAGAAATATTTTTTGTTGTATTGAGGCTTGAGTATAATATCTCAACGGGATTAAGCCAGCTGGTTGCTTATTCTGTGAGACCAACAACGATTATACCAGCCGAAAGGATAAAAAAAACAGCAGATGGCTCTATATCCAAGTTCTATATGGATAGAGTCGTCAGAATTGCTTCAACTGGGGTAGAAACAAATCTAATCGATGACTTTGATTACAACCACGATGACAATAATGATATTGCAAAAAAACAACTTACAGACAGATATCCGATAAATACATATCAATATCTTGAGTTTACAAAGATAGGCAGTGTCAATAGACCGCCACTGATGTATGGCTATATTAACGAGAACCATTTATCAAGTCCACTAACATTGAGACATGATTACAATGCTATGTCAAGTGGTGGAAGCGATAGGTCTATAAAAATTAAAATTGCACTCAACCCATCTAATTTATCAGCAGTTGAGCAAACTGATACTACAATAGAGCAAAAATTGCCAATGGTTGATAAAAGTTTAAAAGTAAGGAGTGCTGATGCCACATCATATCAGGATGCATCTGGTGATGTAAGATATCAAGGAACGGGTATCAGTAATCGTGCATTATTGTATATGCAGTCTTTCACGGTTGATTATGTTAATCCATGTGCTATTTTACAGAATTTTACGGATTTGCCATATTCAAATTATTTAAAAGAACCTGTTGGCAATATTTCAAATTGTAATACAAGAATTAATTATAAAGAAAAGTTGGCATGTTATACAACATTTCAGTTAATAAAAGAATGTAATGCATATGAAAATTGTCTTCTCGACGATCGAAGTATGGCCGAGTGCCAAAGTAAAAAATCATTACCAATACAAATTACATCATCAAGCGGTGATGATTTATGGGATTATCAAGTTAACAAAGATTGGAGATCTAAGCCAAAGATATGTATTATAGGTGGTTTTAATTTTGCAGAACATATCGGAGATTTATCTAATACAAAAAAATTCGGCTACTTTGGTAATCCAATATATGATTATACAATTGCATTAAAAAGACAAAAGAGAAGTCTTTTTCCATCTATAGACACAATTCCATTAACAACACTTGGTAAGGCAAAATCAACAACTATTGTTGGAGGAGAACAAATTAATAATAAATATATTATTAGCACTCCGGCTGAATATTTTCATGCTTTGAAAAATGAACAATATTATGAAGTTTTAAATAGCCTAAGAAACAGGTATGTATTTAGTTTGACTACTTTTCAGGATACTGATGTTTCATTGCTTAAAAATTATTTCGGTAATTGCGGAGAGATGAATAAAGATGAAAATGGAAACGCCATTGGAACTGAAAATTGTGAAAACTTATTTGAAGTTAGAAATAGAAAGGTAGATGAAGTTCTTGGTGAATTATGTACTGATGGTGATTTAAATTTCGGTGGCGGTGGCTGGTCCGATTTGAACCCAAGAGATCTTGGTGTTGATTACGATGTTTATATTCCATACAGATGTCAATATGTTGATTTTACAGGTACCGGTGCTGGAGGTGCCGGATTTACAACTGATGATACGAAAGCACCATGTATAACGGCATATGCCTTAAATGCTATTTATGAGACTTGTACAGAAATAAATTTTGTGCTATTTAAACTTAGTCTTTGTGTTTGTCCCATATCATGGGATATAAAAGTATTTCCAATGTACGATGCAACAGGTGGCGGTGGAGGTTCTATACATGGTATTATTGATTTAAATAAAATAGATATTTTTGATGGGTATTTACAGCTTAAGACAGGCGAAGCAACTACAAACGTGAGACATACAATTAACGGTCTAAAAAGCGGTAATAGGTGGTGTTATGTTGGGACATCTGAAACTGTTAACAAGATGAATGGTGGGTATAAAAAAGATAGTAATTGGACAGTCGTTGGTGGTAGTCATAAATATTGGTATAGAGATTTAAATTCTGCTGGAAATGGAAATTACGACGAAGACTACAATAAAGGCAATACAATGATTGGATATAGAAATTACAGTTTAATTGGTAGTAATGATGAAACTCTTACACAAGCACAGAATGATATGGATAAAATTCTTGAAGCCGAAGGTGCTGTGGCAATGAATGATGGCGTGTGTCTCAGTGAAAAAAATAGACTTGCAGGTTACGGCTATTCAGTAGACGACATAGAATATCTTTCAGATTATCAAGCTGAATGTGATTTGGTGCGAGAAGGGAATGGTGAAATCAGCGGTTTCGATGATGATGAATTGCATCGTAACAGTTTAACTACAGCGGAAGTTATTACATGTGAGCTTACAAAAGAAGAAATAGAGGCTAGAAGAGCAAGAATTAAGGCAAACAGAGAATTGGCATCAGCACGAAATGCATATGATAGTTATCATGGTACTGACAATGTAATAAAAATAAATAATTTAACAAGATTAAATAATGCACAAAACAAAGTTGATACCTTAAATTCGCAACGACTTCCACTTGATGTATTTAAGGACGGCAAAACAACAAAAGAAATCGAATTAATTAATGCAAAACAAAACGAAATACAACAAGCACAAGATGGTGATGAAGAAGGCTTTTTAAACAGTGATATTGGATGCAGTGAAGAAGATGTAGAGGCATCTGCGACGGCACAAAGCGATGAAATATGCAATGTCGTTAATGCTATGAATGCATACAATACATGTTTTACTAATGAGACAATGGAGTGTTACACAGATACAGATCGAACAATATTTGATGTTTCAAAAGAATGGTTACCGAAATGTAAAAAAGAACAAGCTAAGGCAACATTAGAAACAATGAAGACTAATTATTCAATAACATCCATTACACAAATTAAAAAAAAATTGTCATCCATTATATTACAATATAACCAGCCAACAGATACGAACATTGCTACAGCTGAAAGAGGTGGGTCTCCAATAGATTATCGTATCGCCAATGATGGTAATGGTCCTTATATTGAAGGTGGTGGTAAATACACTCAGAAGCAAATTTCTGTAAATTCGTGGCATACATATTTGAGATGGGTATTGTTTGCTAACGGTGGTTATACAGCCCTGTGCTTGATTGAAGGTTCCGGTCCAACTATGTTTGGTGCGGTGCGCGATAAACCAAGTAATATAAGATTGATTACACAAATCGATGAAGATGATTTATACAAGAATCGTGATAATACGATAGGCAAATACTCGTATAATAATGTAATATTTACGAACATCGAGGGAAAAAAAGGTCACGGTTCGTTGTTATCAAAAGAAGAAAGCTCGGAAGGAACTTTTGGTAGTGCTGATCATGCATATAATAAAAATCATGATGGTTTTAGAAATGATTTCAGTGATGCACATGGAATGGCCGTTAGTGGCACCGGAAATGGTGTATTAACGGATAATTATCACTATCATCAATTTAATGAATTTGAAAAAGGCACAGGTGGACCATTTATTCATAGACAAGGTGCTGGTGGCGGAACGGAAGGTAAATCATCGTTATCACTTAGTTCAATTAAGATAAGATATGAACAAGATAGTTTGACGAAGGTAGAATATCCAAAAATGAATACAGATGGTAAAAAAGAATTGGAAATGAATGGGGCAAACACTGATACGAGTTGTGCCGTCAGGTGCCCTCCTTTATACAGATATATGAGGGATAAAAGATTTGTTTTTCCAGATGGTGATATTGCAAAATTAGATGTTGTTTGTGAATATACTGGAACACCAGAAACAGATATGGAAGTGCCAAATGGAACTGATATGACACCGAAAAAGTGTTATATAACTTCACACTACATTCATACTGAATATGGCGATGTTTATGGCAAGATTATTAGAAATGATAAGTATTGTCCAATTGTTAAATGTGCAAATGGTGCATTTGGTTTTTCTGGTCATACGGCTGGTGACGAAAAACAAAGATGGCAATATGATAGAAAGGCTATGATGTGTAAATATCCAGATGGCAATATGGTATCTTTTGATGGTGGTGCAACAACACAGGCAGGTAAATCAGCATATTATTTAAGTATGATGTTTGATAAAAACATTTATGCTGGTATGTCTTATGAAAGTATGCAATTAAATGATTATTATACTTATTTTCGTGGAAATAGCTATAAATTAGCATCTTGTGCAAGAAATGATGCCAAAGATTACATTAACGATGATTTTGAGATGATGGAAGGATGGATATTGAAATGTGGTAATGGTTTTTGGCAACTACCTGACACAATTGATGCTCCAATTTCAATATATGAAAAGCCAAGCTCCACGCCAGCTGATTATCCATATGAAGATGCACAAAGAGATAGACATTACACAGGAAACAATGAGCCAATGTGGTATACAGATTGGGTAATATTTGATCATACTTATGAAATTGATGGGGTTAAGACATCCGGTATTAAAAAATTTGACAGAGATTATCTTAGGCTTGGTGGTGTAACCGCTAAAACAAAAAGATTAGCTTTAAAGGCATATTGTCCCCCAATAGATGCAACAACTTATGATTTTGATGTTAATTATTCTGGTAATGCCAACTGGGATGCTGTTGAGGAAAATTCCGATGAGGTTGAAGCTACGAGCTGTGCTGGTGGTGATAGAATGTCGTTTTCAAATGGTACAATTATGCCAAGAAGAAGATGTATGAGAAACGGTATGTGGGGGCCAGTTTTAAATCCATGTTCGAGGGGTTGTCAAGAGGAGACCGATGCAAATGGTATGTTGTGGAGTATGTCTAATATGGATATGACTCTTGGAATTGGTACCGATAATAAAGCTACAATCATTGGTATTTGTGATGGAGGATTATATTTAAATAGTGTAGATGCTCCTTATTCATCTTCAACGACAGCCATTCCAACTCGTAAATGTAATGTAGGTACATCTACTTGGGATCCAATACCATCTGGTCATAGTTGCAGTGACGATTTAATGTGTATTCACGATGATAATAATATTGGAATGGTTTATACACCCTATATTAGGGTTATTGATAACTCACAAGTGAGCTTGAAATATTTTAAAGATATAGCTTCTTCTATTAAGAGTGGCACTTATATACTTAAAGATGTAACAAAAGTTAATGATAATTCATATTTTATATTTAATACATTAAAGGCAACATCGTTGTTAGGTTTCTCATATTATCAAGCTGACAATAACTATATCAATATTGATGGACAAACACTTAGTGTTGATGAAGTGAATAAAATAACTGATGATAATGGATATAAATTGATTGACACATCTGGAGACTTAGCGATAAATTATTATGTAATAAAAGTTAATAATACTTTTACAACATCACAAATGCCATATATTATGGCAAGAGATGAGGAAAGAAATGAATTTTTAAATGTATATCGTTGGCTCATAGATTTACAATATCCGGAAAGGAATTATACTGGCGAATGGGGGTATAAATGTAATTTATCTATGAAAAATAGTAGTTTATCTTCAAATGCATCAAAAATGACAACCATACAAGAAAGGTATAAAAATACTACATTATCAGTCTACATACCTCTTGTCAGCGATAATAATACGAATATCAAGAGAATAGCGATATTTTCTCCAAATTTAGCTTTATCATTTGCCTCTGGAAATGGTTATACCAATCCAGTTGCAAGAAATATTATTTTGGACAATACAAATATAAAATTTAGAATTCCATTGCAATTAAGCGGAACTTTGAGATATAAAACAAGTAGTACTACGGCAACAAATTATCCAAATGCTCCATTAGATGATTATCCAATGATTTTGCACGATGGATTTGAGAAATATCGTGTTTATAGTTTCGAAAATTCATTAACAGAAGAGAATAAAATATGGCAAACAACAGCCCCTGTAAAAACTACTTCTACAAAAGATTGTAATGGCATTTATACTGGATATATTAAGCATAACACTTTAAAACATATAATGTATAGCGAAACACCAACGAGTGAAAAATTGCATTTTATTTCTGCATACTGCTATAATGGTCATATTTTTGGTTATTATGGTTTAGATGCGACTTTTGCACAAGACCAAAGTAGGACAATCATACCTAACGATGATAATATAAATAATACACCGCTATGTTTTCTAAGTAATCTGCATACATCATCTTTGCCTGCTGATATTAATACATATATTTTGTCAAAATATTCAGATTTACAAAATACAAACTTGTATCCATTACAAAAAAATTCATATATTATGGCTATGTTAATACAATACTGGAAAACATATCTACAACCACAAAGAGAAGATAAAGAATACTTTATTGAAAATAGCACAAAAGCAACTGCCGGTGCAGATGAAAATATCAATAGTATACATCAAGCATATCAAGCTGGCAAGCGAAGCAAATATTTCAGAATAGTTCCAAGAAGGGTTGATTGGATTATTGCTAATAGTAGACATAACGATGATTTTATAGAGCCGACAAATAAAGATTATGGAAAATTAAATACAAATGATCCTTATTGTGAAAAAACAGAGTGTAGAAATAAAATAACTACATCCAACACATTTAACAGCACTATTGCAGATGTATATAATGTTTGGTCAGATTGTGCGACAATATAAAATTTGAAATTTAATCATATTAGCTCAATGTTATATAAAAAAGCTCCATATATGATTTAACATTTATTAGTCATTTTTTAACATATGTAGTAAAATTTGTTAAATTATTATTCTATAAGTAATAAAAATAAAAAAGCCACCGATCTTTCGGTGGCTTTAAACTAAAATAAAACTACAAAAATATTCTTCCTAATTATAGGTCAAATTTTGTTCCCAATGAAGCTTTAACAACTTTTTTTGCAGGAATTGTTATAGGTTTTTTTGTTGATGGATTGAAGCCTTTTCTTGCTTTCCTTTCCACTGTTTTTAATGTAATATAGCCAGTTAAAGCAACTCTATTTCCTTTTTTTGTATTACTTGTTAAAACATCAAATAAAGTATCTAATGTTTTTGCAACTTGTGCCTTTGAAATACCTGTTTTATTTGCAATTTCAGAGACAACATCGTTTTTTGTGATAGTTTGTACCATATAGAAAAAATAAAAACACTATTTATTTGAAAACAAAATATTTATTTGCAAGCCATTTCTTTATTCACAGGAATATATTTGTATTTTTTTATCAAAACTCTTGAAAAAACATACTTGTTTAAAACTACACATAATTATGTTTCGATTTTATTGAAATAATATAATAACTGCAATGTGTATTAGCGGTTTCTGCCGCCACCTTGATCGTGATTTTGTCCCATACCAAGTCTTTGTTTTTCAGCAATTACAAGTGCTTGGAAATATCCTTTTTCATTTACAAGGTTCATATCTATATTGCTATACTTTTGCAACATTTGCTTTGCAACTCGTGCAGTCCATTTTCCTATCGGTTTTGCTATTCCAACTATTTGCTTTTTCGGCTTTTGATGAGCTTGACCAGATCTTATATCATTTTCCATATTTACCATTCGTTCTGCTTCACGAAGTTGTTCTCTTTTTTTATCTTTTTTTTGCGATTGTTCATCTTCGTGATGACTGGTTGGTACATTTTCGTATTTCTTTTTTTCTCCATCTTCACTACCATCACTATACACTGCATCTAAAATACTCTTCATTAGCTTTTTAAAAACAAAGTAATCAACAATCTTTATGGCAAGTTTAAAAAGTCCATAAAGACACAAAGCACCAATAGCCACTGCTACTGTATTGCCGATTTTTGTGTCCAATAAATAGTCAAAAATCTCAGCAAAACTTAACATATTATAAGAATACATTTTTCTTCTTTAAAAGAAATGTTTTTTATTGTTACAATGTGTTTTTTTGATTAAAAAACTTTTCCGCTACATCAATAATATCTTGTTTTATTTGAAGATGTGATATTTTGTCTCTAAAATTTGCTCCGCCCATCATATCTTTGCTGTAAAAATAAAGATTTTTTATGGCAAAACCAATGGCATTTTTTGGAGGATAAAAATCAAAAATTCTTTCAAGATGTTCCTGTATGCAATCTTGCCATATATTTTTTGGTTTTACACTTATAATTTTTTTACCATTGCTTATACATTTTATTTTTTCAACACAATCTGCAATTAACCAAGGTTTTCCGTATAAAGCTCTACCTATCATTACACCATCTGCATTTGAATTTTCCAATGCAGACGCGATATTGTCATAGTTTATATCTCCGTTCACAATAACTGGAATTTTGACAATATTTTTAATGTTTTTTATAAATTCCCAATTTGCTTTACCACTATACATCTGGCTCCTTGTTCTGCAATGTATGGTTATTGTCTTCACTCCTTCTTGTTCTGCGATTTTAGAAATTTTATCTGCATTTATATGTGATTCGTCCCACCCCATTCGCATTTTAATAGTAGCAGGAATATTATTCTTATTTGCCACTTTAACAACTGATTGTATAATCGCTTGTGCTAATTTCTCATCTTTCATTAAAGCAGAACCTGCATAGCTGTTAACAATTTTTTTCACAGGACATCCAAAATTCATATCTACAACATCTGCACCACAATCAATAGCAATTTGTGTTGCTTTTGACATAATTTCTGGCGAGCAACCTGCTAATTGGATAACAAATGGTATATTTTTTTTATTACAATCTTGCTTTAATGTTGCTTGATGTATGTATTGTTGTTTATGTTCTAATATTGTCGCATGTGATGCTATCATTTCGCTATACAAAAGCGGAGTACCGAATTTCATTATCATTGCACGAAAAGGTGCATCCATTACACCACACATAGGTGCTGGAAAAACTGGATATTCAACTGAAAAATTACCAAACGAAATCATTTTACGATTAGTAAAAAACAAACAACATTAAATGAAAAATATAAGATATAAAATTTTAATTAGATAAAAAATTATTTTTCACTTGCATTGTCTGCCGATACTTCTGCATTTTCTACTTTTATTTCTGCATCTCCATCAATATTATCAATTTTCTGTTTTTCTTCATTCACATCAACACTTGGATTTTTTGCAGACAAGAAGGCTTCTCTTGAAGATTTCCTTTTTGCTTCTGCATCTGCTTTTTTCTGTTCTTTTTCAGCAATTTTGGCCACTTTTTTATCAACTGTCAATAATTTTGCATTCTTTTTTGTGTCATCAACTTTAACCAAAGCATCTGCAAATTTCTTATCAAAAGCAACAATGTCGCTTTCAAAATCAGAAACGATACGACAAACATTAAGACGAATTTTAGCACAAACATCAGCAAATAAATATACCGAAATAACATATTTTCCCAATGATTTTATTGTTTGCATCTCAATACCACCAATATCAAATTTAAAATCTTTATTATTAGTTTTTAAAAAACTCTTGATGAGTTCATAAATATCCTTTGTTCTTATTGAGCCGTATATTGTATCATCATCCGATGCCTGACGGACAAGATTGAATACTTCACCATTTAGCATATTTGCTACTTCATTTGCTTCTTTTTCAAAAATTGCATTTTGTTCTTTTAGTTTTTCTAATTTTTCCTGCAATTCGCTTAAATTTTTCTTGTTTGCAACAACTGCATAATGTTTTGGTAATAAAAAATTTCTTCCATACCCATTGGCAACTTCACAAACATCACCAACTTTTCCTAAATTTTTCACATCACGATTTAAAACAATTTTCATAAACAAAAAACTATAACTTTATTACAAAAGATAGCAAAACTGCTAATACTTTACATAAGGTAATAATCCTAAAAATCTTGCCCTTAAAATAGCATCTCTTAAAAGCTTCTGCTTTTTTCTACTCATTACATTTGAATTACGAACAGCTATAATTTTACCACGAGGACTAATAAATTTTCGCAATAATGAAACATTTTTATACGAAATATAACAATCTTTTATATCTGCCAGCGGACAACGACTGGTCTTTTTAAAAAAAGAAGAAGAAGCCTCCTTTTTAACTTTCAATGCTATGGTAGATATACCTTCAACTTTTGTTAATTCATCGTAAGAAATATCACCAGACATTGCATTTACAACACTATCATCTGTATTTTGTGTTGACTTCAACTTTACAGCATTTACCATATTATCTCAAATTAAAAACATCTTCAATTACACCAGCAAATCTTCTATCAAATACCACATCATCGTCATCCTTATTAACATTGCTATTTGATGATTTTACTTTAATATCATCCTTATTGATAGCGACGATCATATACCTAATAAAAATTTCGCTATTTTTTATTTTTTCATTCAATATATCCACAACATCTTTGTTTGAAGTGAATTGCAACATATAAAATTGTGCACTTTCATTTTTGTTTATTGGATATTCCAATTGTCGTAAACCCCAATATTCTCCATAAATAATACTACCATTATTTGATAAAATATTATCTTTAATAACTTGCATTGCCATTTTAACATCTTCATCAGACACATCGGCACGAGCAAGCAATGTCAATTCGTATGTTCTAATCATAATTTGAATTAAACAACAAGTTAATATTTTTATTTGCAAGTTTTTTCTACAAGTTATGCTTATTTTTAATAAGTATGTAAAAAGTAATACATAAAGGTTTCAACGATATATGAAAATTTCTTATATGTAGGTAGTTATCCATTGGATGTATATGTTGTGTTGTTATTGCTCTGTTTAAATAAACTCTTGATAAATCAAATAAATTGTTTTCTTGAAAACCAACTTACAGTAGCATTAAGATATACAATCATTTTTAAACATTATCTATAAGGTTTAACTTTGCATATAATATGATATAAATGAGTTTATTTAAATAGAGCAATTGTTATAAATAAACTCTTGACTTTTATTTTATAAAAACTGATTACGATAATTGTATTTACAATGAAACCATACTTAGTTTTAGATGCTGAATTAAGACAAAAAGGCAAGAAAAGTTTGATGAAAAAAATAGCTAAAAGTGGTCTTACTGCTGGTGTTATTTATGTTAAAGATGGTGATAATTTATGCATCTCTCTATCTGCCAAACAGACAAATATGATAGTTAGTGATCCATCTGCAATGACAAGAGTTTATGAGATAAATGTTGATGGAAAAAAGTTCTTTTGTGTATTAAAAGAAGTTCAGTTTAATCCTACTAATGATTTACCAAGGCATATAGACTTTCAAGAAGTTAAAAGCGGTGATAAGGTTGTCGTAAATGTTCCGGTTCGCGTTATAAATAAAGACATTTGTCCGGGTGTAAAAAATGGCGGTGATGTGTATGTGTTATCATATAATGTTGCCTTGAAATGTAATGTTGAGAATATACCATATGCAATTGAGGTAGATGTAAAGGATAGCAATATGGGAGAAAAGTTTTTCCTTTCAAATGTAAAAATTCCAGAAGGTTGCTCTATAATTAAAGATGTCATTTTAATCCGTATTGCTGGTAGAAGAGTGATTAAGGATGTCGCCAAAGAAGAGACCGCTGATGCTGGTACAACGGCTGATACGAGTACAAGTTCTACTGATGCAACAACTACAACTGCCGAAAGTGCAAAATAATGAGATAATAATGTTTTAATATATATATGATTTATATTTTAATATTAGTTTTGATAGTTTTGACATTTGGTTTTATATTTGCAAAGCTTGACACATTGAGTAAAAATTGTAAGATTTTGAAAGATGAGATTACAAATTTGCAAAAAGATATTGAAGTGCTTAAATCAAAAAATAGTAATTAGAGCTTTGCTCTACGGATTACCATTGTCTCTTTTGTCAAACATATGTTTAGCTACCGATATAAATCAAATGTATATCTTGTCGGAAGATAATTTTATAGCAGATACGATTTGTAATGCAATAGATATGGGTATATTTTTAATGGTGCCATTATTTGCAATTGCATTCACTGTTATAGGCTATCAAGCTTTTAACGGCAAGTGTGATGTTAAAATATTTTTTACATTTATAGTTGGTGTAGCTATTTTTAAAGGTTCTGGTGCCATTTTAAACCTTATGGTTCCTCATTCAAGTTTAGCTTTTGGTTGTAAATGTGCCACTTACAAGTGGATACCTGATGAAAATGGTGTAGTGCAAAAAGTATCTACTGGTTTAACGGAAGAATGCGAAACAATTATAGACGACACATCTACTTCAACAGGTACAAGCACAAGTGGCACGACAACAGGTTCAACTCCGTAATCAAACTTCTATCATTGTTGGAAAATCTGTTTCTGTTAATTTAAGTTTTATAACTGGTGTTGCATCAATAGCGATTGCAAATAATTGCAATTTTCCTCTTTTTTTATCAAAACCATATTTTTCGTCAAACATAATTGGGCATTTAATGTGTTGTGCATGCAATCTAATTTGATGTTTACGACCTGTGATTGGGTGAAATTCAACAAGAGAAATATTTTTTGCCTTATTTATTTTTAATACATTATATTTTGAAATGGCCTCTTTTCCATTCATTCTTTCTTCTGTTGTTCGTGCATTATATGCTAAATTATCTTCATTGGATAGGAAAATATGTGTTTTTATTGTTCCACTTTTTTTTAATGGAATACCGGATAATACCGCTAAATATGTTTTATGCACTTCTCGTTTTTTAAACATATCAGTCAATTTCACAGCAGTTTCTACATTTTTTGCTAACAATAATAAACCACTTGTGTCTTTATCTATACGATGCACTATTCTTAATTTTTTTTCGCTTAATATATGAAAAAAATCTTCTAAACAATATTTCACACGAGTTCCGCCTTGCACACTTAAACCATACGGCTTGTTAATTGCCAATATATTGTCATCTTCATAAATAACAGATTGTTTTATTTTATACACCATTTCAATAGGCAATTCTTTGTTTTTTTTGTCTTTTTGTGTTATTTTTGACTTTTTTTGCAACTTAATATCATCAAGAATGTCAATTTTATCACCTCTTTTTAAACGATAATCAAAATTAACATTTTGTTGGTTTACAAGGAGTTTTTTTTGTTTTGCCAAAATACATATTTTGCTTTGTAAAAGGCCAAAAGTATCTCTTAAAAACCTATCTATTCGTCTTTTTGCATATTCATTTGGCACTTTAATACTCATCGTGGATACACTATACAAGATAGTGGCATCAAACATTAAACACCAAATGTCAAGAAAAACTCCTAATTGTAAATGATTAGTTATTTGCAGATTGTTGAATTGATATGTCTATATTTTTGTAATCCTTTCAATTCTATTTATCGCCTCTTGTAATGTATCATCATTTTTTGCAAAATGAAGACGGAATATTCCATTTGTTTTTCCATTATCCATAAAGAAACCACTTGAAGGAACGAAGGCAATTTTATATTTTTCACAAACCATCTTTGCAAATTCAAAGTCATCATTTAATCCAGATTTTTTTACATATTTTCCCAAATCCATGAGAACAAAATATGTTCCTTCTGGCTCGTGAAAATCTATGCCAATAGTTTTTAATCCATTACATATAATATCCTTCTTTTTCGTGTATAATTTTAATAAATCATCATAGTATTCTTTGCCAAATTTTAATCCAACAACGATCGCCTCTTGTAGAGGTGCTGATGCCGATATAGTTAAAAAATTATGCACTTTTTTAATAACATCTGTAATTGGTTTTGGTGCCATTGTGTATCCAATTCTCCAACCTGTAATGGAATAGGTTTTTGACATAGAATTACAAACGATTGTTCGTTCTTTCATATCCGGCAATGTAGCCATGTAAATCATCTTATTTTGCCGATAAACCATGTGTTCGTAGACTTCATCGGTAATTACATATACATCATATTTTTTTGCTAAATTGGCAATGATTGTCATTTCTTCCAATGTAAATACTTTTCCACAAGGATTAGACGGATTACAAACTATAATTGCTTTTAAGCCTTGTTTAAATACATCTTCGAGATAATTTGCATCAAAAGTATATTTTGGTGGATTTAAAGGAATATACACCGGAACGGCACCTGTTAAAATGCAAGTTGTTTTATAATTTTCATATATCGGTGTAAACATTGCTACTTTATCTCCTTCGTTTATAATTGAAAATAGTGTTGCTGTCATCGCCTCCGTTCCGCCACAAGTAATTGTTAATTCCGTTTCTGGATTAACATTTACACCGGAAAATTGCTTTATTTTTTCCGCCAATGCATCTCTTGTATTTTTTGCACCATAAGATATTGGATATTGGTTGAAATCTTCATAAGCAACTTGTGATAGTCTATCTAATATTTCTTTTGGTGGTTTAAACTCTGGAAAGCCTTGACTTAAATTGATGGCATTAAACGAATTAGATATTGTCGTCATATGCCTTATGATAGAGTCCTGAAAGTTTTGAGTTTTTTGAGATAAGCTTTTCATACTTTATTTGAATGTTTTAAGAAAATAATAATCAATTAAAATAAAATATAAAATTACTACATATAGTATTTTTTGCTTGACAATTATGTTTTATTTAAATTACTATGTATAGTAATTACTATTTATAGTAATTTTTTATTTAAAAGTTTTGTGATTGTTGTTATGAAAGATATTGTTGAAGTTTTAAAGAATGTAAATAGTGATGATATTGAAGGCTTTTTGAAGGAAATATTAACGCCAAACGAATTTGGAATGATAAACAGAAGGTTGGAAATCTTGCAAATGTTGGCGGATAATGTTAAACAGCAAGATATTGCAAACAAACTATGTATGAGTTTGTGTAATATTACTCGTGGTGCAAAAATAATGAAAAATCAAAAATCTATTGCATTGAAATATTTACAAAATGGTTTATCAAGTGATGACATTGGATATGTTAATCCAAAAATGTTGCCAGATAAAGATGGATATTTTGGTGAATTTGGTGGAGCCATTTTACCTGATGTGTTAAAAGCCGAGTTTAAAAATATAGAAACTGCTTTTTTTGATTTAATCAAAAATAAAGAGTTTTTGACTGAATATGAAGATTTATTAAAGAACTATTCTGGTCGTCCAACACCTATCTATTATGCGAAAAATTTATCTAAAAAATATGGATGTAAAATATGCTTTAAAAGAGAAGATTTAAACCATACAGGAGCCCATAAAATAAACCATGCAATAGGCGAATGTCTTTTGGCAAAATACTTAGGCAAAAGAAAAGTTATCGCAGAAACTGGTGCAGGACAACACGGAGTTGCTATGGCAACAGCAGCCGCATTGACGGGTTTGGAGTGTTATATTTACATGGGAGATGTTGATGTGCTAAAAGAAGCACCAAATGTTGCGAAAATGAAAATATTAGGTGCTAATGTTATTTCTGTTAAATCTGGGCAACAAACTCTAAAAGAAGCAGTAGATGAGGCATTTATTGCATATTCAAAAGAATATACTACCGCTATGTATGCCATAGGGTCAGTAGTCGGTCCACATCCGTTCCCAACAATAGTTGCTTTTTTTCAGTCAATAGTTGGTAAGGAGGCAAGAAAACAAATGCTTAAAATGTTTGGCTCATTGCCAAACTATGTTGTGGCTTGTGTTGGTGGCGGTAGTAATGCTATGGGAATTTTTAGTGGTTTTATTGATGATGGAAATGTAAAGCTCATTGGTGTTGAACCGCTTGGAAGAGGAACGAAAATTGGTGATAATGCTGCGACAATAACATACGGAACAGAGGGATGCGGACACGGATTTAAAAGTTTATTTTTACAAGATAAGAACGGCGAGATGGAGAAAGTATATTCTATAGCCAGTGGTTTAGATTATCCCGGTGTTGGTCCTCAACATGCTTATTTTAATAAAATTGGTTGTGTTGAATACACAACAGCTACAGATAAAGAAGCTGTAAATGCATTTTATGAATTATCAAAAACAGAAGGAATTATACCAGCATTAGAAAGTTCGCATGCGATTGCATACGGATTAAAATTAGCCAAACAATGTAAAAAAGATGATGTTATTTTGATAAATCTTTCAGGTAGGGGAGACAAAGATGTAGATTTTATACTTAATAACTATAAAGAATAGTTATTTTGTGTTTTTTAATTTTGGTTTTATTGATTGTTGTTTATTGATTTTATAAATCAGTGATGTCCGTATATCCGTCATCGCTGATTTCTTCTTCATTTGCCATTTCAACATTGTCATTTTCTTTAAATGCTTCAAATATTGCATTTTCATTTTTTGTCGTTTGTCTTCCTGTGAAGCGGTTAATTTTCACAAATTTAATACTACTTGGAGGTGTTATATCTCTTATTTCTTCTTTTTCAGATAAATAAGATAAAATATCTTTGACAATCGGTAAAGCATATTGCGAACCATAATTATTTGTTTCTTTTGGAACATCATAACCAACATAAGCTCCAATGACATAATCCCTTGAAAAAGCAATCGTCCACATATCTTTTCCTCCGTCCGATGTCCCAGTTTTTGCACCTATTGGCAAGTTTAAAAATGCTAATTTTGAAGATGTCCCTCTGATTACAGCTCCTTGTAAAATATTTGCTATTTGATATGCACTTTCCGGTGAAATTGGTGTTCTTAATGGTTTATCGTTGTAATCTTCTTCATCCATCTCGCTGTTGTCGCTATCCATTTGTTTTTCTTGATTTTCCATATTATTTATCTTTTCTGTATCAACAAAACCTTCTTCATTGTTTTCATTTTCATTTTCTTGTTTTGGCAATGTATCGTTTATTAAATCATCTACTGTATTATCATTTGTGTATTTTGTTTTTGAAATATTTTGTTTTTTATTACCATTAAAGTTAATTTTACACTTTAAATGTAAATCACAATCAGAAAAATATATTTTATCGTATAAATTATCTTGATTGCTGTTATTTATATCCTTAATGCTTGATATTAAATATGTTGAGGGTATTTTGCCGTTTGTTGCGAATGCACTAAATGCAGACACAATGTTGATAAGTGAACTTTCAACGGAACCTAATGCAACGGAAAGGTTGTGTTCTGGATTTTGATTTATACCAGAATTTATAATTGTTTTTCTAATGTTTTTAATACCGACGGCTTCTGCTACCCTAACTGTTATAGTATTTTTAGATTTCTCCAATCCGATTCGTAAAGTTGTAGGGCCATTTGTAGTTAATGTATGATTTGCTGGATTCCAAGTTTCCCCATTGCCTAAATTGATATTTATATCAGCATCCATAAATATTGATGTTGGTGTGTATCCGTGTTCCAATGCTGTGGCATAAACAAAAGGTTTGATTGTCGAGCCAAGTTGTCTAAAAGCTTGTATTGAACGATTAAAAGCACCAGCTTTATCCATATATCCTCCAACCATTGTCAAAATCTCACCTGTTTTTGGATTGATAACTACAACACCGCCATTGATAGTTGGTAGCTGTTCTAACGAATAATATTCTCCATCACTTGCTACTTTGTCAACCACTACAACATCTCCAACGGAAACAACATCTTTGCAAGATTGGATTTTCTTTGGGTCTATAGATGTTTCATCAATCTTCTTTTGAGCCCATAGCATATCATTTAAAACAATTTTTCCTTGTGTATTATCTTTTAGACCAATTATTGTTTCTTCGTCGTCAACTTTTAAAACTACTGCAATTTGTTTTTTACCAAGCTCGTCAGGCTCATCAATTTTTTTTAATAATTGTGATGGTTCTTTATCTAACAAATCTTCTGCATTTAATCTCGCTATTGG
The DNA here is from genome assembly GCA_017444095.1 of Rickettsiales bacterium. Lineage (GTDB taxonomy): Bacteria > Pseudomonadota > Alphaproteobacteria > Rickettsiales > Deianiraeaceae > UBA4311. The sequence goes on from JAFSXM010000012.1 coordinate 36,312, forward strand.
TCCCGTGTATCCGTGATTTTTTGAATAATTCTCTAATGAATTATTCAAAGCATCTTGTGCAATTTTTTGCAATTCTCCATCTATTGTTAAATTTATCTTGTAGCCATTATGCAATAATTTATCATTTGATATATCCACCTCTTTGGAAGATAAAATGCTTTGTGCGAAAAATGATGGAGCATAAAATGGATATTTAATGTGTGATTTTCTTTTAACAACAATGTCTGTTTGTTTATAATTTTCATACTCATCTTTGGTAATATATCCGTCTTCATACATCCTGTATAAAACCCAATTTCTTCTTGCCATTGCTCTGTTGTAATTTCTAAATGGATTGATGGCAGAAGGTGCTTTTGGCAGACTTGCTAACATCGCCATTTCAGGAATTGTTAATTGAGATAAAGATTTGTCAAAATATTCTTCCGCGGCCGCCCTTACACCATATGCCTGTATTCCAAGATAAATATGATTTAGGTAGATTTCCATTATTTCATCTTTTGACATCATCTTTGATATACGATATGACAATACTATTTCTTTAAACTTTCTTTTAATTGTTCGTTCGTTGGATAACAAAATGTTTTTTACTACTTGTTGTGTTATAGTTGATGCACCACCGAGTTTTTGTCCTTTTATAAACTTATAAATATCTTGCACTCCTGTTCTTATCAACCCATACACATCTATTCCTGCATTGGTATAAAATGTTTTATCTTCTGCCGATATAAAAGCATTTATAAGTTGTTGTGGTATATCTTTAATTCTTACATACTCTCTTCTTTCATTGCCGATCTCAAAAATTAGTTCATTGTTTCTATCGTAGAATTTACTTGAAAGAACCGGTTTGTAATTATAAAGTTTATCAATATCTGGCAATGTTTTATAACAAACAAAGAAATATAAAAACACGCTTAATAACACTATCACATTTAAGACAATCCATTTGAAAAATTTTCTCTTCATCAAACGAAAATAATAATAAATTATTGTAATTGGAAAAAATATAATTTTCAAAAATAATAACATGCCATCAATAACATCTTTGCTGATTTTTATAGTAATTTGTTTTTGTCCTTGCTGTTTTTTTTTAATACCAACCATTTACTCTTTTGTAGTTGAATGTTTTAACATTTTTATAAAAAGCAATGATAAAATAAATAACGGCAAAAACTACATTATGATTGCTACATTTGTTGCTGTAAAAAAAATGTTGAATTTAGATTAAACACTTGCAAATTATTTTTAATTTTCTGTAAAAGACACAATGAGTAATAAGTCTGTTCTGGATTTTGTTGAGGTAATAAAATCCAATATTAAAAATTTTGATTTTCAGCCAAACATTGATGAGTTTGGTGTAGTCATGTCTATTTATGATGGTGTTGCAAAGATATATGGGCTTGAAAATGTTTGTGTCGGTGAATTAGTAAGATTTGATGGTGGTGCGGAAGGAATGGCATTGAATTTGAATACCGATAGCGTTGATGTTGTGCTTTTTGCAAGTGATGATAAAATTGCAGAAGGTGTAAAAGCTTATAGAACAAACAAGAGTGTGTCAATACCTGTTGGAAAAGAGCTACTTGGAAGAGTTGTTGATGCCTTAGGAAATCCTATTGATGGCAAGGGCGAGATAAAGTGTAGTGCTTTTAATCCAATAGAGAGGATGGCACCGGGTATATTAGATAGAAAATCCGTGCACGAGCCGGTTCAGACTGGTATAAAAGCGATTGATGCTTTAATACCAATTGGTCGTGGGCAAAGAGAGCTAATCATTGGTGATAGACAGACTGGTAAAACCGCTATTGCAGTTGATGCGATAATAAATCAAGCAATTGCAAATGAGACTTGTGAAGAAAAGGATAAAATGTACTCAATCTATGTTGCAATAGGACAAAAGCAGTCTACTATTGCAGGGCTGGTTAAAGATTTGGAAGATAGAGGTGCCTTACAGTATTCTGTTATAGTTGTGGCATCAGCATCTGACCCTGCTCCTTTGCAATATTTAGCTCCTTATGCCGGTTGTGCCATTGGTGAGTATTTCCGTGATAATGGTATGCATGCTTTGATTGTTTATGACGACTTATCAAAACATGCGGTAGCATATCGTCAAATGTCTTTGCTTTTGAGAAGACCTCCTGCAAGAGAGGCTTACCCAGGTGATGTATTTTATTTACATTCTCGTTTATTGGAAAGGGCAGCAAAAGTGAGTGATGAAAAAGGTGCTGGTTCTTTGACTGCATTACCTATCATTGAGACACAAGCAGGTGATATTTCGGCATATATTCCAACAAATGTTATTTCTATTACTGATGGACAGATTTTCTTGGAAAGTGAGCTCTTCCATAGTGGTTTTAGACCTGCAATAAATGTTGGTTTATCAGTTAGTCGTGTTGGTTCAGCTGCACAAACAAAAGCGGTAAAGAAATCTGCCGGCTCAATGAAGACGGAATTAGCACAATATAGGGAATTGGAGGCTTTTTCAAAATTTGGTTCCGACCTTGATGATGCCACACTTTCAACTCTTGATAAAGGTCGGAAGGTATCCATTATTTTGACACAAGACCAATTTAAACCATACTCAATGGCGGAAGAAACTTGTGTATTTTACATAACATCTCGTGGATATTTAAAAGATATTCCCGTCGAAAAGGTTAAGGAGTTTGAAGTTAAATTTGTAGATTTTTTAAGAAATGAAAAGCAAGATTTATTAAAGCTAATAACGGCAAGTAAATCGTTGGACGATGCCATAGAGGACGGCATAAAAACTGCTGTTAGTGCCTTTATTGCTTTGTTTGTAAATAAATAGTGCTCATTATCGGCAAGTTTGAACTTTTAATTTTTTGATTGACAATAATGATGTGCTTTTACAATTGAATTGTTGTTTATAGTTATTTTTATGTCAAAAGTAAAGAATGCTTGTATGAAAGTTGGCTCTGCTATTAAATCTGGTTGGCAAGAAACTAACAAGGTAAGAGTTGTTAGACTTTTGGCATTTTGTATTGGTTTTATATTTAATATACTTGGTATTATAGGTGTTGCAGTTTGGAAGTATATTTTTTGCAATGATGACAAGAAATATAAGTATTGCATTAGGTTGTCTATTTTTGGTATGTTAACAGAAATTATACTTTGCACAAAATGTTTATTTGTTAGCTCTGCTCCTATGTATGATTTTGCTTTTGGCGGTAATGATTTTATGAAATCTGCGAATAGAATAATGGAGAGAAATATGAGGGATTTTGATCGTGAGTTTGCAAGAATAGAAAGACAAATGGTAAAAGACAGAAAACAGCTGGAAAGACAAATTGAGAGAGCAATGAAAGAAAATAAAAATACATCTACTAATAAAGATGGCATTAAGACGGCTGGTGTTATTTGTGAAAATGGTAATTGCAAAGATATTAAACCAGAAGTTAAGAGAACAAGAAGTGAAAAAGATGGTTGGGTGAACGAAACAATTACAGAAACAACACCAAATAGCTATATGCAAATATCAGCTTCATCCTATGATAGTCGTAGAGATAAAAGAGTGAACAGTGGTAAGTTGAATGGTGATAAAAAAATAGATAAAAATGTAAAAAATAAAACTGAAAAGAAAGACAAAAAAGGCAAAAAGGATGGCAATAAAAAAGATAGTAAGAAAAATAGTAAATAATCAAGATGAACTACGATAGTAACAATGTTTTTGCAAAGATTTTGAGGGCAGAGTTGCCCTCAAACAAGGTTTTTGAGAATGATGTTTTATTGTGTTTTTATGATGCAAACCCAGTTGCAAAAACACATGTTTTAATTATACCAAAAGGCGAATATATTGATTATAATGATTTTATTGCCAAAGCCCCAAAAGATGATATTGTTTTATTTTTTAAAACTATACCTGAAATAGCAAAAAAGCTTAGGGTCAAGGAATATCGTTTGGTCTCAAATTGTGGAAAAAGTGCCGGACAGATAGTTTTTCATTTTCATATTCACTTAATTGCGAATTAAAGATAAGAGATAGTATTTTTAATACTCTTTTATTGATGCTATTTTTTTAACCAAAAAGTGTTTTTTTTAATGTAGTAGCTTCTTTCTCTTGTGTGTTAACATCGTCACTATTTTGAATATTGTTGTTATATTGTGTTGATGTAGAAACTTGTTTTTTATCTTCCTTACATACACCATTGTTGTTTTCAAACATTGAATGTTGTTGAGACTGTGTAGTATTGTCGTTTTTCTTTTTTTGATAATTCTTTACAAAACCTTTTTCACGAACTTCTTTATCAAGATTTCGAAACCCATATTTATCCATAAAAGATGCTAATTTTTGATGATTTATGTTGGTTTTATAATCCTCTATGTTATCAATTTTGATTGCATCATATTTTAATGTAATAAGCTGTTGTGCTAATAACAACCAATCACGGCTATTTTCTATTTTCTCCTTCGTTGACTTATCAAGCTTATCAAGATTTTGCAAAATATTATCTATACATCCATATTGTTTTAATAATTTTACCGCGCCAACTGGACCAATACCATTCACACCGATAACATTGTCACTGCTATCACCTATAATTGAAAGGTAATCAATAACTTGCTTTGCTTCAATGCCGAATTTCTCTATAACACCTTTTTCATCAAGATATTTTTTCTTTGATGGGTCATATACTGCAATTTCTCCATCTTTCACAAGTTGGCATAAATCCTTATCTGCCGAAACAACAATAACTTGCATGCCTTTTTTTACAGCATCTGTTGCGATAGAGGCAATAACATCGTCTGCTTCATATCCGTAAATGCTTTCAGTCTTTATTTCCATTGCATCAATTAGTTCTCTAACTATTTTAAACTGGCTTCTTAATTCTTGCGGTGTTTCTACTTTGTTTGCCTTGTATTGTGTTCTGTATTCCTCTACCTTAACATCTTCTGTTAAGCCAAGAAAATACATCAAAATAAACAGCTTTGGCACTTTGTTTAATAAATGCTCCATTTCAATTTCATTGCGATAATTTGTGTTGATATCTTTGTTTTGCTGTATAATACCTAATTCCAAACAACAATTAAGACAGGTTTGGTTGTCTATTTTAAGAAACTCCATTAGATTGGTGGCATTAAAAGCATAAATATCTTCCTCCCTTAAACCAACATTAAAAAATTGTATTTTGTAATTTGCATAAAGGTCGTGAATATGTTTTTTTTCTAAAAACTCATCGTAAATATCATTGCGAAATGTTCTATGTCCTGTATCAAGCGCAATAGCTATATGTGATGGTCTTGCAGAATTTATTAGTGTAATTAACATTTTAAAAAAGCCATAAACAGCACCTATTGGATCGCCATTTTTAGCAGTTAAATGCGGTAGGGCGTAAAATGCTCGAAATATAAAACCATAACCATCTATAATATAGAAAGTTTTTTCTTTATCAGAGAACATTTATAAACATACATTAAGAAAAATATAAAAAATGAAATGCAAATATTTTATATGTTAGCTTTTGCTATTGAAAATACCACTAAAGCAGTTTAAACGATCTAAATTACAATTGCAAATATTGCATTGGCAACAACCACCATCGTCAAGACTTGGCGAACTGCTCTTTGGAGATATATCAATCTCATGATTGTTTGTGATGGCTTTGAGTTGTTCTTCATCAAGTTCGTGTAGGATGTTTTGTATTGCAATGTCATCCTTATTAGAAAATATGTTTTTGATTTTGTTTTCAATTAATTTGTCTTCCTCAATGCTTACGCCTTTCGTTCTGGTGTTTTTCTCTTTTGGTTCTATGCCTTCAAATTTTTCAGTATGTACATCTTTATATTCATGTATTTCACTTATTTTATTATTTTGTAATTTAATTTCTGTTATATTTTGTGTCTTGCGGATACCATCATTATGATTATACATAAGCCATTCGCGAGATAATTTTATGTTATTTATTTGACCGTTATCGTCTTTGTTAAATGTTATAAATGTATCATCAATTTTATTGTCTTCATATTCTTTTTCATTGCTATAAGACACATAAAATTCATTACCAATGAGTACAGATTTGTTATATGATTCATTATGGACAAACTTTTTTAATGTATTATGATATTTATCATCATTTACTGATTTAATTATTGGTGTTATTGGCGGCTTATTTGTATATAAACCACCGTCTAAGCCAAAAGAAAAGCTTATCAACGTTATTTCTTGCTGGCCATCATTTGTTTTTAACACAACCCCATATGGATCTGTGTTATCAACAACAAACTCGTTCCCGTTGTATTGTTTTTGTTGTTTTATTGTTTCCAGAAAAGCCTTTGTTTTTTTTTGAAGCTCTTGTTTAACTATTGATGTTAATTGTTCTATGTTTAGTGATTGTAATGAATTGTTGTTCCGTGATTGATATTCCCGAATTTCTGTGCTAAAAATGGTTTTTATTTTTTCTTCTTTGTTATTGTCAAAGAAAGACTTTTGAAAGAGTTGCTCAACCCAATTGTCAATTGCTTTGTCAATTTCTTCTTGTTTCGGAAACTGCCCTGATTGTTCTACCTCCATGCAATAAATTTAACAAAAAAAAAAAAAACAATAATAATAATTACAAGACAAATAATATTAATATTTTTATTGTTAGATTATTTGTTTTTATAATTATACATTAAATTTGAAATTAAAAATATCTCCGTCTTGGACGATGTAATCTTTACCTTCCGTTCGTAGTTTTCCAGCTTCTTTTATCGCTTCTTCATTTTCGTATTTTATGTAGTCTATGTATGAAATTGTTTCTGCTTTGATAAAGCCTTTTTGAAAATCAGTATGAATTTCACCTGCTGCTTCTGGTGCTGTGGCATTATTTTTTACTTGCCAAGCACGAGTTTCTTTTGGACCAACAGTAAAAAAAGTTATCAATCCAAGGGCAGAATAACCAGCTTTAACGACCTTATCAAGCCCACTTTCTGTGCAATTTATGCTTTTAAGATAATCTATTTTTTCCTCTTTTGAAAATGTTGATATTTCCGCTTCTGTTGATGCACAAATTATAATTGGTTTTGCATTTCTTTTTGCCAAAAATGCCTCCAATGCTTGTGTGTAAACATTGCCATTCAGTCCATCTTCATCTACATTTGCCACATAGATGGCATTTTTTGATGTCAACAAACAAAATTGTTTTGCAACTTTAAGTTCATTTTCGTTAAGTTCCACATCACTTGCCATTTTTCCATTACTTATTACATCCATTATTTTTTTTGCAGTTTCTAATTGCAATACTGCATCTTCATTTTTGGATTTTGCTTTTTTCTCGTTATTAGCAATAACCTTCTCCAATGTTGCAATGTCTGCCAACTGCAATTCTGTTTCTATTGTTTGTAAATCACTTACTGGGTCAGTTTTGCCATTCACATGAACTACATTTGGGTTATCAAAACAACGAATAACATGTATTATTACATCACATTCACGAATGTTCGCCAAGAATTGATTGCCAAGACCTTCACCTTTGCTTGCTCCTGCGACAAGACCAGCTATATCAACGATTTCCAGCTGATTATAAACTAACTTTTGAGTATTAACCAATTTACCGAGTTTTTCTAATCTATCGTCAGGCACATCAACCCTGCCTACATTTGGTTCAATTGTGCAAAAAGGATAATTTTCAGCTTGTGCCTTTGAAGTATTTGTAATTGCATTAAACAATGTTGATTTACCTACATTTGGTAGTCCAACTATACCACATTTCAACGACATAAGTAGTCTCTAAATTATACCAATTCAATTAATGTCTGCGATTTCTAATTTTACGAGAACTCACACTTTTTTTTGCATTTGGTGGTCTTGTATCTGTTCTATATTTGAAAATAATACGACCTTTTTTCATATCATAAATTGAAAATTCAACACGAACCTTGTCTTGTGGATATACTTTAATTTTTTTTTCTTTAAAAATACCTTTTAAATATGCAATAACAATTGAATCATTTTCCAGTTTGACTTTACAAATGCCATTTGGCAACACATCCACCACAATCGCATCACACTCAACTATGTCTTTTTTCGTATTACTTTTTATATCGCTCATCACTTTTATAACAAGTGATGGTTATATTAAAAGCAAGATTTTTGTTTCATATCTTGGCTCTAAAAAATCAACTTGTGATTTTGAGTTAAAACCAAAATTTATAATAGTTACATATATGTTATTTTAACATAAACCGTAACAATTAAAATTATATATATA